>RKRN01000040.1 GCA_007571365.1 Candidatus Latescibacterota bacterium | reverse complement strand
TCGGCCTTGATGCGAAGGCTCATGTCGGGGTACGAAGGCTTTCATCAGCATATACTGGTTGCGGACGGTGCGGCGATCAATTTTTACAATAAGCTCGGTTTTGAACGAGCGGGTAAGACGCAATCTATGTGGATTTACTCAGGCGATGATCACTAGTGCTGTATATTTGAGTGCGCCGGAGCGGAGCCAATTGCTCCTCGTCTAGCGCGTTATATCAGATTGCCTTCGACGTGGACGGGCCGGAAGAGTGTGCGGCGCTTGGGCGGCATGGCTTTGAGGGCCTCGGGGTGGGGCTGCCACTTGTGCCACTTGCTATCGACGTGATTGTAGCGGCTGAAGATGGCGCAGCGCTCGTGCTTGGTGCTGCCCCACGGAGAAGCGGTGTGAGTGGTGCTCTCGGCGAAAATGAGCAGGGAGCCGGCCGGACACGTGTATCGCGTCCAAAGATCTGAATCGAGGCACTGGGCTCCAGCGGGCAACGGGAAGGCGGCCTTGTGGCTGCCGTTGATGAACAGGGTGCCGCCGCCGCTGGCCTCGACTTCGTTCAATTCCCACACCACGCAGGTCAAGCTGCTGCGCGCCTTGCCGGGCACGCAGCGGTAGTTGTGCCCGTCGCCGGGCAAGCGCCACAGCCCATTGCCATTGTGAGGCCCAAAGCCTCCTTCGCCGGTCCGGCGCATAGCTAGGCTGGTCGATTCCATGCGAAAACCATAGCAGTCTTGGCTCGACAGATCGGGATTGGCGAGGAATTCGTTCATAAAACCGACGATAAAGGGGTGGTCGGTCAACGCTTCCAAAGGGCCGCCAATAGGGCTACGCTGCGGCTCTGGCAGCGATTCAGGCTCTTGGTGCAAGCGGTAGCAAAAGGCCCGCATCTGCTCCACTTCGTCTGCGCTGAGCAGACCGGGTATCAATAGCCAACCTTGGGTGTCGAACAAGTACCGCTGTTCCGGCGTCGGATCCATTACCGGCTTGCCAGCGGCGTTGGTGCGGGGTAGGTCAACAGCGTCTATGTCGACGTAGCCGACGCGGCTCTGTTGAAAGAGGAGGGGCTGGGCGGTGCTGGGATCAAGAGCGGACATGGCTGTTCCTTTCAGTTGGCCCAACGAAGATAAGGCAATAAGGTCAGCGGCGCATGGACAGGGTGCTAGCTAGCGGCGATCACTGCGCGCAGATGGGCTACGGCCAAGCGCATGCATTCTTCGTGGCTGCAATCATTGAACTCGCCTAGTTCAAAAACCAAGCCGATCGCGCCGTTGAAACCCACCCGGCGCAGAATTGCTAACACGCGCCGGTAGTCGATAAACTCTTCAACGCCGCTGTCGATTTTGTAGATCTTGGCCCGCACGTACGTGGCAAAAGGCGCAGTCGGCTCCAAATAGTCTTTGTACAAATCGACATTCGGGTCGAACTCGCCGCGCGGATGCGAGCCAATGGCCCCCAGCCACTGCCCGGTATCCAACAAGAAGCTGAAATTGTCGCGCTCGGTCTCGCGCAGAATGCGCAACACTTGGTGCGCGGTCATGGCAAAGCTGCCATTGTCGTGGTTTTGCAAGGCGACCATGACCCCGCGTTGGGCTGCGTAGTCGGCAATCGCCTGAAAGTCCTCGATCATCGGCCGCCACAGGGCTTCTTGTTCTTCGACGGTGCTCGGCCACTTGTGGCGTGCGAAAACGCGCAGCACCTGCGCTCCTAGCAAAGCGGCGGTATCGACGTCGGCGCGGCCCTGCTGCAAACGCACGGCTCGATCCTCGGCCGGCCCTACAAAGCTGCCAGCTCCAGCATAGCCAATGTGCAAGCCGCGTTTGAGGCAGAGGGCTTTGATGCGGTTGATGTACTCGACGCTGCGGTCCATGCCCGACAAGTGGAAATCCACGCCGTCTAGCCGCAAAAGGCCGGCCTGTTCGACGACCTGCTCAAGGGTGGTAGTGGGCGTCTGACGGGCCATGGTGCTCAATTTGATCACAGCTTATTCCTCCTCGGGACGCCAGTCCGACTTATCCTGCGGATAGTAGCCAATGGCACGCCGCCCGTGGTCGAGGTCGTAGCGCGGCCAAGTGCTGTCCGACACGCCGTACACGATCTCGTAGCGCACCCCGGGGTGTACCACGGCCTGCTCAAAGACCCGCACGGCATCGCCGTGGCTGAGCTGGTGCGGGTGTTTGGGTTGATCGCGCTTGCGGCTAAAATTGCCTATGCGGACGGCGACGAACTCTAGGCCGTGCCGCTGGGAGTATGAATAGCCCATATGCTCGCCGAATAGCTTGCTGACCGTATAGTGGCCCACGGGCTGAGGGCGCATATCAATGTGGCGCGTAACGTGCTCGGGCAGCGGGCCGTGTACCCCGGCGCGACTGGCGTACGCCACCCGGCGCACTCCTTGGATGCGAGCTGCCTCCAACATATTGTACGTGCCGATAAAATTGCTGGACAGGGCCTTTTCCCACTCGCTATCGACGCCCGTCAAATGGATGATGGCCTCCATGCCCTCGGCGGCTGCCAACAAAGCCTCGCCATCGGCCACATCGCCCACCCGGCTGTCTGCTAGGTCAGGCATTTCCACGCGGTCAAAACCGCGCAATTGGTGGCGCTGTCCCATCCCCTCAACCAGCGTGGAGCCGACCTGTCCTGCGGCTCCGGTAATCAGTATTTTCATGGCTTCCTCTTCTGTTGTTGTGCTATTTGACGAGCATTTGGGCTACACTCAAATCCGAGCTCTAAAAATAAAGTAACTTCTCCTCTTATGCAGTCCATCATCCCCAAGGGCATCCGCCCGGCCTACCCCGCTGCGATCCCGGCTGCCGCTGTGCGTTTGAAGCTGGTGGAATTGCTCGGCCTAGAAGATATTCCCGCCGCGATTGACTACACGACAGAGAGTCGGCAAGAAGAGGACGGCCTTTGCACTGAGCGGGTGGGCTACGAGAATTCGTTGGGCGAGACCGTGCCGGGAATTCTCACGCTGCCGCGGGAAGAATCGGCGTGCAAACGCCCCGGTATTGTCTGCGTGCCCGGTACTGGGGGGACGGCCGACGAGATCGCCCAGCCACGCTTTTTTATGGAACGGAAGCTGATGGGCTGGGCACGCGAATTGGCGCACCGGGGCTTTGCAACGCTGGCCATTTCCCCCAAAGGATGCCAAGTGCGGCGCAGTAGCCTTGAAGAATGGGTGACCGAAAACAAGCTGCTGGCACCATACGGTCGCACGCAAATGGGCGTATTGGTAGAGGAAACTCTCAAAGGGGCGCGGCTTTTGGCCTCCACCCCAGGCGTGGATCCCAACCGGATCGGACTGACGGGCATGTCGCTGGGCGGCAATGCGACTTGGTATGCGATGGCCTGCGCTCCGTGGATTTGGGCGGGGGTGCCTGTCTGCGGTGGGGTGGGCAGCATAGCGCGAGTAATCCACCACACCGCTGCAGATCGCCACAGTGCCTATTATTTTATTCCCCATCTCCTGCGTCATTTCGACCACGCCGCCATTGTCGCGGCCTGTATGCCGCCGCGCCCCTTTATGGTGATCGCCCCGACCGAGGACGAAGACATGCCTCGTGCGGGCATTGACGAGCTGATCCCGGTTGTCTCTCAGGCATACGCAGACGCGGGCTGTCCAGAGCGTTTCCAAGTCCGCCAGCCAGAGGGCAACCACGCCTTCCGCGTCGAGTACTTTGAATGGATGGCCGATTGGTTCCGCGCTTACTCGGCGTTGGCCTCGATCAATACCTGAATTTTTACTTCGTCTCCCAAAACGGCGCTGAAGCGTTCCCAGCTATTGACGCCGTAATCAGAGCAGAGGATGGAAAAATTCGTTTCTAGGCCGATTTGCGCCTTGCCGTTTCGCGGATTGGTGCCGGTGCCGAGAATCTCGACGGGCAGGGTGACTTCTTTGGTGGTGCCGTGCATGGTTAGCGTACCCTTCACACTGAGGGTGTTTTCACCCGTGCTGGTCACCGCGGTAGATTTGAAGGTGATCGTGGGGTAGGTCTCAGCGGCGAAAAAGTCGTCGTTTTGCAGGTGGCCATCGCGGCGCTCGTTGCCGGTGTCGATGCTTTTGACCTGAATGGTGCCGGAGAAGCTGGCGGAGTCGGGTTTGGCGGCGTCGTAGCTGATAGTGCCGCTAAAGTCGCCGAAACGGCCCTTGGTACGGCCGACTAGGTGGCGAATGCTGAAATCGACCGAAGAGTGCGAAGCATCGACCACATAGGTTTCCGCCAAAGTCGCCTCGGCGGTAAGGGCGAACGTCAGGGCGGCAACCCAAGCGAACAGGTGTGCATTGGGGCGAGTCATGGAAATCTCCTTGGCTATTGGTGTGAGAGTGAATCAGGCATTTTTACCTAAAGATGCCTTTTGCTATACTACAAAATCTGGCGCAGTAAGATGTAAACCCATAGCGGCCGGGGCAAGTTCCCCGGCAGGAGACGGCGATGATCAATTTTCCTCGTTCATCCTTTACTTGGGAGGCTCAGCCTGCAAAGCCCGACCCGTATTATAAGTGGCCCGGCGGCTTTGTCGGCGAGCACGGCCAGGTCTATCACGTGCGCTTCACCCTCGAAGCTCGTTGCGTTTTGCGCGACCGAGACGGGGCCGAGCTGGCCGAACTCTTTCTGGGAGCACCCTGCCGCAGCGAATACACCATTGCCAGCGAAAACCTGTTCCAGGTCCCCAGCGGCGAGTGGCGGATGGCCTTCAGCCGCTCCTCGATTCCGGCGATTGCCCAGCGGCCGAGTACGGAGCCTGAAGTGGTCCGTGTGCGCTCGTTGGCGGATGCGTACCAGAGTTACACCATGGACATTCGCTCTTATCCCGCATCCGCGGTACTGGAGGAAGCCGACGCCATTGTGGCCTCGACTTTGGCCGGCGACGCGCAAAACGCCCGCTCGGTGTACCAAGACGCGGCAAGTGGCATTGAGGTCGAGCTTGAATATCCGATCAACGTCATGAACCTCAACGCGGCCGCTGGACAGTTCCAAGTCTGTACTGGCCCGGTACTGCTGCCGGACTTGGCGACTTGGGATGGACGCGACGTGCATCGGGTCTTCGTCGCCCATGCGGCCTTCTCGCGCGGCGACCGGGTGGAGTTTATTTTGCGGCGTCCGGTGCAAGCCGCGCCCGAGGAGCGGGTGTGGCTCGACGCACCGCGGGGCCGCGACCGGCTGGAATTGCTCGATCCCAATAACCCGCCCCCCGGCTATCCGCCCGCACGAGCCCAGCCGCTGGTGTACAACGAGACTTGGGATCTGGCCGCGCACAATGCGGTGCTACGGGCCGATTGATTTCTATTATAAAGGAGATTGCTCATGTATCGCGCCGCAGTTATCGGCTTAGGCTGGATGGGCCTACTCTACGATTTGGCCGCCCGGATCGGAGATCGCTTTGCAATTGACGATATCGACCGGCCTACGCCGCCATTGGACATCCAGCGCAAATTCCACCACTACAACCACCCAGGCGACGAGGGCAACCCCACCTCGTATGCCGAGGCCCTGTGGGATCGGCCCGAGGTGGAGACGGTCATCGCTGCCGACCGCGATCCCAAGCGGCTCAAAGCCTATGGCGAGCGCTATGGGATCGCGGCACTCTACGAGAGTGCCGAGGCCATGCTACAAAAGGAGCGGCCAGATATCGTCGCGGTATGCACTAATACCAAATACCGCGCGCATTTTACCTGTCTGGCCATTGAGTGCGGAGCCAAGGCCATCGTCACTGAAAAGCCGATGGCGCGTACGTTAGCGGAAGTGGACCGGATGGTGGGTACCTGCGCTGCGGCGGGGGTACCCTTGTGTTGTGGGGCGATTACCACGACCCATCCCTCGTTTGCGCGGGCTAAGGCACTGCTTACAGCAGGGGAGATCGGCGAGTTGGTGTCGATCGAAGCTCCGAATGCTGGGGCACAGCATCAGAACTGGTCGTATTTCCTCGACGCGCCTCCGGCTTGGGTGGTTGGCACGGGGGATCAGCCGCGGCGGGAGTCGGGCAGTGACGAGTTCGTCGGTCAGGGAATGTTGGTGGCTGCGGACGGGACGGTGGTGCATTTCCGCAGGGGAGCACCGGGGGTGCGGTTGTGCGGCGAGCGCGGGGAGATGGCGTTCGACTATGGCAAGGGATGGCGATTGTGGCAGCAGGTGGAAGGGCCACAGGGGCCAGTAGTGGCGGAGTTAGATTGGCCGCAGCCGCAGTTCAATGTGCCGTATGGGGCAGTGTATTGCGTGGATGATGTGATGCGGTGTTTGGCCGGGGAGATGGAGGAGCCGAAAAATTCCGGGCGGCGAGTGGGCGTGGCGTTGGAAGTCGAGGTGGCATTGAAGGTTTCGGCCGCGCAGGGCGGGGAGCGAGTGGCGTTGCCGTTGCGGGATCGGTCGTTGGGGTTGAATTACGACTGGTTTCGCTAGCAGGTGCGGCATTAGCCTAGGCGTTTAATCTGAAAGTCCCGGAAGCGGATCCAGTGCTCGGCGTGCTCCGGGCCATTGTAGCACTGGATGCTGACTTGATCGTTGCCGGGCGGCGGCAACGCGCCCCGGTCCGCGGTGTAGAACTGGTTCTCGCCTTCGGGCCGGTACTGGGCCTCCCAAGAGTCGGCGGTGACGATCAGACGCAGGCGTACGCTCTGGGTGGGCATGGGCTTGCGGCCGGGAATAATGTAGAGATCGCCGTCGATTAATTCCTTGACTTGCTTGAAGATCGGCTCGCCGTTTTGGTACCAAGTGATGCCAGCCTGTTCGTACTGCTGGATGGGGTGGGTGTGGTTGTACACCGTTACTTCTATGGCCCATATCCCCGCGCTGCGATCCGGGGCCGGGCGCAAAAGCGCGTTTTGCACGGTAGCGGCCACGCCTGGTTCGACGCGGATCTCTAGTCCGTCCTGCAAGCGCCAAAAGCCGGGATGTTCGCGCAGCCAAATCCACTCGGGATCGAGGGCCTTGTCGAACGCATCGGAAAAGACGAGTTCTTCGCGCGCTGTCGGCATGTTTACTCCTTTGTTTTTGTCAGTGCAATCCAGAACGGCCTTATTATGTAGGGTGCCTGACGCGCACTGTCAATAAGGTGTTCGCTGATCCTTGCCCTAATTTCATCGACGGGATACAGTATGGGGCGCAGCTAGTTTGTGGCGGCGCTTGCGCTGCGGGACGCATTGCAATTTGGGCGTTAAGGGCGAGCAGTACGAGCAAGGGAGGCAACATGAAGCTAGGGATTTTTCACAAGGTTTTTGTGCGGCCGACGCTGGAGGAGAGCCTCGACCGGGTGCAGGCCGCTGGCTTGGAGGCCGTGCAGCTTGATTTGACGGCTGCGGGTATTGATCCGGCGGTGCTGACAGACGCCGATTGCGCGCGCATCCGTGCTGTGCATGCAAAGCGCGGCATTGAGATCGCCGCGCTGTCCGGGACTTTTAACATAATTGACCCCGACTTGGCAAAGCGCCGCGCCGGGATGCAGTGGCTCGCCGCCCTGGCCGCTGCAAGCGGCAGGTTGGGGACCGGGCTGATCACGGTCTGTACGGGTACGCGCAATCCCGATTGGCTGTGGGGCGGCCATCCCGACAACAGTACGCCGGAGGCTTGGGCCGAGATGGTCGCGGCTATGGCGGAAGCCGCGGCTAGCGCCGAAGCACAGGGCGCGACTTTGGTATTTGAGCCCGAGGTCAACAATGTGGTGGATTCAGCACAGAAGGCGCGGCGCTTGCTCGACGAGGTGCAATCCAAGCATTTGCAGGTAGTTATCGACGGAGCCAACCTGTTCCACGCTGGTCAGCTACCGCGAATGCGCGAGGTCTTAGACGAGGCGTTCGACTTGCTCGGAGATGCAATTCGGTTGGCCCACGCCAAGGACTTGGAGCGGGATGGCGACGCCGGGCACCAAGCCGCGGGCACGGGTTTGCTCGACTACGACCACTACTTGGCACTCTTGCGACAGATAGGCTTTGACGGGTCGTTGATATTGCACAGCCTCGTAGAGGAGCAGGTGGCCGCGTCCGCGGCTTTTGTGCGCGAGCGCATGAAAATTTGAGAAAGGAGGGACCAGCTTATGTCTGAAGGCAAGTTGCGTGCGGCCGTTATTGGTGCTGGCGTGGGTGGGGGGCATGGATACGCGTACGCCCGTGCCCCAGAATGCGAACTGGTGGCGGTATGCGACATAAACCCGGAGGTGTTGGCGCGTTTTTACGAACGGGCTGAGATTGCGCGAGGATCCGTCGCCGAATACGCAGATTACCGCACCATGTTGGCGCAGGAACGCCTTGACGTGGTGAGCGTGGCCACGCCGGATCACCTCCATGCCGACCCGGTCTGCGATGCCATGGCCGCGGGGGTGCGCGGCATTTTCTGCGAGAAGCCGCTGGCGACCACGGTGGCAGACGCCGACCGCATTGTTGATGCGCTTGCCCGTTACAACGCGGTGTTGTCGGTGGATCACACGCGCAGTTGGCTGCCCTCTTATCAGGCCGTGCGCACGGCCATCCGCAGCGGCGAGATAGGCCGTTTGACGAGGATTGTGGCGCATCTCGGCGGCCGGCGCGCCATGCTCTTTCGCAATGGGACGCACTTGGTGGATGCGGTGTGCTTTTTTGCCGACGCCGAGCCGGTGTGGGTGATCGCTGCCCATGAGCGCGGGTTTGAAGACTACGGCCCGGTGTACGACGGCCGAGGTGGCAAAGATCCGCAATTCGATCCTGGCTCGACGATCATCGTGGAGTTTGCCAATGGGGTGCGCGGGCTGATCAATTGTGCCAAGCGGACGCCGCAGATGTTCGAGCTGGACCTACAGGGCACGGACGGTCGCTTCTGGCTGACGGATCAACAATGCATGGCTTGGAAGACCGCTGCCCCTGAAGGGGTGCCCGAGGTGGTGTCGCCGCCGCCGGGTCGCGGATATGCCAATCCCTTTGGCGCGAACCTGATTCCGGCCGTACAGGAGTTGGCGCAGGCTATACAGGGCGAGGCCGTTAGTTCGTCGCCCGCCGTGCGCGGCCGGCACGTGCTGGAGATCATGATAGCCGCCCTGCGGTCGCAGGTCGCGGGGAGTGCGAAGGTGGAACTGCCGCTGCCGCGAGACAACCGGGCTAGGCCGGGCTAGATAGATGGGGCACTACGGCTTGCCGAGCAGGACGATCCGATTGGTGTTGGTGCCTTTGGTGCGATTTGCTACCCCCCAGCAGTTGGCGGTCTTGGTGAACATTTGCGCGTTGACCAGCACCATCAGCGGCTTGAGGCCAGCCTCTTGGGCCGCCGGCACGACGAGGGTTTCTAATAGGACTGTGCCATGGCGGACCTCGCCCACCTCAAAGGCGACAAAGCCGCCGCTTGCGAGGACCCGATGCAGCTCGCGGAAGGTGCGGGTCATCGCTGCCTGCCAGTCGGCTGGTTTTTTCAGTTGCCATATAGCCACCGCTTGGGCGTCGATGCCGTTAAACCAGCAGCGCAGCCAGTTGTCGGCTTGGTAGTTGACGATATCCAAAAAGGGCGGCGAGGTAACGGCGAGTTGGACGGATTCACGGGCGATGGCGGCGGTATGGTCAGACGAGCCGGTTATGAGCAGGGGGATATTGGCCGTCAGCGTTGCCCGCTCGCCGGCTTGCAGCTTGCTCAGTAAGGATCGCGTCTTGCGGAGGATGATGGCCTTTATGTCGCGTTCAGGGGGCACTTGAGCGCGTTTTTGATTGATGCGTTTTTGCGACTTAATGGACACCGCCTGATTGGGCGGCAGGGTATAGACCGAGAAAAATCCCGGCGAGTGCCCGGTCAGGCGGTTGGTCGCCACCATCTGAATCCACGCATCGACGCGGTCGAGCGACCCTTCTTGGCGGCGCGTGCCGAGGTAGGAGCGCAGGTTGGCGATTTGGCGGAGGGTGTTGGGGTGATAAAAAACGAGGAGATCGTCCCAGACCTCGTTCGCTTGGTCGAAGTCCAGCGCCGTCAAGCGCGTTTCCACTTCAGTCCATGCAGGAGGAGCTAGGCGCGGGCCGACTAGGCGTTGGCTGAGGGGATTTATGTCGCAGCCGATGGGGCGGCGGCCCAACAGCGCCGCTTCGAGCACGGTGGTGCCGCGCCCCATGAACGGGTCGTACACTGCGTCGCCGGGTTGCGTCAGGCGGCTGATGAAAAACCGCGGCAATTGCGGCTTGAAACAGGCGCGATAGGAGACCTCGTGGAGCGAGTGGGCGGCGCGCTGCTTGGAAGTCCAGAACTCGTTGACGTACACCGGAATGGAAAAGGCCGGATCGGGAAAGTCGAGGATTTGCGTCTCTTGGCCAAAATCCGCAAAGGCTTGGATTTCGGCGGCGAATTCTTGGGCGTTGAGAGGCCGTGTGCGAGGAGGCTCAGGGGAGAATAATTCGAGTTGGGGCGTAGTCACGATATACTCCTGAGTAAGGAGAGAGCCTTGGTACGGCTTATCTTCGACGCGGCACCAAGCTGCCCCTGAAGCCACCAAGATCGTACCGTGTCGGCCGGGATTTGCCAGTACGGTACGGAGGGGAAGCATTCGATGTCAGAGACAATATAGCCGGCTACATCGTCTAATTTCTGTAGAAAGCCATTCTCTTCAAAGCGCCTTCCTGATCCGACCATGTAACTGGGACAGAAATAGATACCATTTCTGGACACGCTGCGGACTTCCCATTTGCGGCCTGTGGAATCTAGTACGTCATAGCCTGCTCCTTCGCTACTGGCTAGCGAGCCATTGAGCACTTGGTAAGCTATGCGTCGCTCGAGTAGAAAGGATACTCGGCGTCCATCGGTGAAGTAATCATGCACATCGCGTTGCGGAATTTTCAGTGCTTCCGCTATCTGAAGAATGTCCCATTTTAACACACTGGCAGTAGCCACATTCCCGTTCTCCTTCCGTCCTGTATGCTCCAACTGAGAAAGAAACTGCTCGAAATCATCCTCGCTCAAACGGAACGCCTTTACGTCTGCAACGCCCAAGCGACCCGTAATATCGCGAAGCGCATAGTCATCCGTTTCCTCAAATGTACCATCCATCATTGCATTCTCAGCCCATTGTACTAGATCTTCGAGGGACACTTGGCTTTGTAGATATGTCCTTATTCTATCTGTGAGTACTTCAGATGTGATGAGTTCCATGATTTCTACTTTTCAACGAGTTGGTGCCCGGTATCTTCTGGATACTTCTGATGTACTTCTACCAACTGCCCATTTTGGTCGTAAATTTCTTGGTAGAATCGCACGATTTTTTCTTGTTTATTTACTTCCTTCACATAATTTACGCTCCATCCCGAACGACCTAAGACATCATACCAGTATCGCCGTCCACCATCTTGTAATTCGCGATCCACTGCATCTTCAAGTTGGGGAACTTCGTTTTCTTTATAACCAAAGTGGGTATATACTTCTTCTACCAACACACGAGCTACTCGCCTCGGCTCATAGTCGGAGTTGAGAACAATTTCTCGACTCACTATATGTTGATCCTCGAATGCCTTCAATTTTCTACCGAAGAACGGACTTCGAGGATGACCATAAGGAAGAGCAAAGCCGGCAACGTTTCGGTACTCTTGGCCTAGCCTAATGTTCGTGCGAATGTTGGCAATTTCGTACAGTGTCTTGGCAACTTTGAGGATACTGAGAGGCATC
This sequence comes from Candidatus Latescibacterota bacterium, assembly GCA_007571365.1. Lineage (GTDB taxonomy): Bacteria > Latescibacterota > UBA2968 > UBA8231 > UBA8231. The sequence goes on along the minus strand of RKRN01000040.1, from coordinate 14,494 downwards.
TCTAGGACAGCGTATGGATACAGCCAGTTTACATCAGGCACCCCGGCTTCTTCCTTGTACCACTGAAAGAGGGCACTTCTGAGAGGACACCTTAGCTCTAGGTAGCCGTTTTTCATTAGGGTTAGTTCTTGTTCGGCGGTAATACCGACGCCTTCAATCCCTTCTGGGGTCAACCGAGTTTTACTGAGGCCGCGAAAACCAAAGCAGTTTGGTCGAAGGTTAGGTGGACTCAGCAGTATCTCCTTGATCGCTAGGCTCCTAGTATCGATCCGTACCTTATCTAAACGTTCTGGTACGATGAATATTCTGTACTTCGGACCTGCCATTACTCAGCCTCCTCTGCTGCGGGTGGTTCGTCTCTCATGCGCCGTATATCCTTAATTAACTGGTCCATGTCCGCAACGCCAAGTGGTCTAGCTGAAGCCTCCTTGAGTTGCTCGATTTCTCGGCGCAGTATCTGGAGCTCCTCAGTCAACTCGCCGAGTCTCCTATTCGTCTCAGTCTCGGGAAAGTAGATGCGCGAAAGTTGACGTCCCAACTCTTGGACGGGCATGAAGCGGACATCCGTACCGTATCGAGACACAAAAATGGAGGCGTCCCGCCAGCGGAAAGCATGCGGGCGTCGCGTACTGGGCGGCACGTGAATTCCGACTAGGTCCGTCTGACCGGCAGTTCGCTGGAGTGTCTTTGGTTGTACATCCAACCGAATGATGGGCGGATCGATGAATTGCTGACACAGGCTCCGAATTCTCTGTGCCTCTCTAGTACTCGCTTCGAGTCCCTAAAGCCAGTTGCAATGTCGCGGCCCTGTTCCTTTTTGGTCGTGATGCCAACGAAGAGATACCCTCCCTCTGCATTCGCAAGAGCTGAGACATCGTGGAGGAGTTCAAACGTTCCTAGCGGACTTTGTGCCCATGGTTGTCCCTTAAAATCGAGCCACCGATCTTCGGGAGTACGGTTTGTTGCGAATGCCGAGATATCCTCCGCGGCAATCTGATCTATGGGTCTATTGTCGAACCAGCTCATTCTTTACGGAACCCCACCTCGCATCAGCGCCAAAAACCGCTGGGCATTGCCGGCAAAGTGATCTCCGATTTCCGCGGGCGTTAGTTGCAGCATCTCGGCCACTTGCCGCTCTTGGCGCAACTGTTCGTAGATGACGAGCGTGGCCCGCGAGTCGCAGTGCGGCGTGCCGGCCTCGTCGCCAGGATAAAACAGCCAAGCGCGACCATAGGTGATGTACTTGCCGCGCGCACAACCGGCGACCACGTTGTCCGACCCGAACATCACCCGCTTGCGGTCTTCGTGTTTCATCAGCAGGTAGTGCGCGTACAGGTCGTTCACCGCCGAGGTGTCGTACCATATATTAGGCAGGTCGCACAAGAAGTGGACGGCTTCTTCCATCATAAAGGAATTGAATGAGCGGGCGCAGTGGGCCAAAATCCACTGCGCGTTGGGGTATTCGCGGGTGTAATGCGCTAAGTCGCGCTGGTTTTCGGGGTCGGCGGGGCCGGTGGGTTTGGCCAAGTGCATGGTGATGGCCAGCTTCTTGTGATGGGCGACTTCGATGAGCGCTTCCGGGAGGAAATCGCGGATGCGAGCACCGACCGGGTCGGGGGCAAAGGTGCGGTAGGGTTTGAGGCCGAGGAAGCCGTATTGATCGACTTGGGCCGCTACGTATTCGGGCGTCATGTCCGGGGTGACCATCATGTTGATCGCGGATTCGGGGTCGGCGGCCAGTTGGCCTGCCAGCCAAGCGTTGTGCCCGGCCGCGTCCATGCCCGGCATGGGGGTGCCCAAGGCCAGCAGGTGGAAGGCCCGGCCCGGGTAGAGTTGGGCCGCCCAGTCGAGATGATCGCGATAGTCGATCTCGGTGCGCAGGCCGGTCGGCTCGCCCGTCAAGGAGCCGCGGTGGGCTTCAGACCACAGGTGCGTGTGCATGTCGTACACTGTGGCGGGGACAAAGTCTTCAAGTTCTCGTTCCCAGAGTTGGCGGTCGAAGTCTCGATAGGTAAAATCGGTCATGGCGTGTGCTCCTAAGTAGCGCGTTTGACAAAAAATGGTAGGGCCAATAAGGAGGAAATTCGAGATGAACAAGGAAAAGATAGCACCCGAGCTCGTCGTGGAAAAGGACGCGCTCATCGGCGAAGGGGCGGTTTGGGACGCGGATGACGAGTTGTTGTACTGGGTCGATATCCTCGGCTGCGAGGTCTATGTGTACGATCCGGTGAGCGGAATCAACCGCACCATCCCCACGTGCCAAGCCGTGGGCACGGTGGTCAAGCGGCACAGCGGTGGTCTGGTGGTGGCCTTGCACAATGGCTTTGCTCACATCGACTTGCGGACCGAGCGCATAGTGCCGCTCGGCGAGGACCCCGAGCGGGCGATTCCCGCCAACCGCTTCAACGACGGCAAGTGCGACCCGGCTGGGCGGTTATGGGCGGGGACGATGGAGTTTGGCGGTGCGGCAGATCGCGGTGCGCTCTACTGCCTCGACGTAGATCACTCAGTCAGCCGCAAGGTCGCGCCGGTCAGCGTATCCAACGGCATCGTCTGGAGCGCCGACCAGCAGACCATGTACTTCATTGATTCTGGCTTGAACAACGTGCGGGCGTACGACTACTGCCGCGCTAGCGGGGACATCAGCAACGAGCGCGTGGTGGTGGAGTACGGAGGGCCGGGGGTGTTAGACGGCATGGCTATCGACGAAGCGGACGCGCTGTGGATCGCCGTGTACGGAGGCTGGTGCGTCCTATGTTACGATCCCCACTGTGGAGCGTTGCTGCGCCACTTGGAACTGCCTATGTCCAATGTGACGTCCTGCGCCTTTGGTGGCGCGGGCTTGGACCAGCTCTACATCACTTCGGCCAGCCAAGGTTTGGCCGCCGCAGAGCGACAAGCTCAGCCTTTGGCCGGTTCGCTCGTGCGGGTCGAGCCGGGTGTGCGCGGCGTACCCGCGGAGGCGTTTGCCGGCTAGAGCTTAGTACACGGCCCTAAAGCCTCCACCGGGAGTGCGGGCCAGAGGCCCGCACTCCCAGGGATCTAAGAAAACGCCTACGTGTACTAAGGGCTAGAGGACGATGGCGTGCATCTGGTCCGACCAGTCGCGCCAGCCTTTGGCCGGTTCGCTCGTGCGGGTCGAGCCGGGTGTGCACGGCGTACCCGCGGAGGTGTTTGCCGGCTAGAGCTTAGTACACGGCACTAAAGCTTCCACCGGGAGTGCGGGCGTCCCGCCCGCATTGCGGGCCAGAGGCCCGCACTCCCAGGGATCTAAGAAAACACCTACGTGTACTAAGGGCTAGAGGACGATGGCGCGCATCTGGTCCGACCAGTCGCGCCACATGTCCTTTTGCGGCGGCTCCTGTTGGGTTTGTTCGAGGTCTTGCTTGAGAAAATCGTAGAGCACGGCTTGGCGCAGTTGGCGCGAGGTGTTCGGGCTGGCCATGTGGCCTAGGCGGTGGTGCCAGAAGACGATGTCGCCGGCTTGGCCGTGGGTGTCGACGGGTGTGCGCTGGTTGAATGCAGTGCGCACTTTTTCGTAGGCGGCTTCGTCTTGGTCGCGGAGGTACTGCGACGTGAAGGTCGGGTAGAAGGCGCGATGGCTTTCGGGCCAGACCATGAAGCTGCCGCCGTTGGGCGGCACATCGTCGATGTAGCCGACTACTCCGAGGTGGAAAGGGTGGCCATCGGTGTGGCAGCCTAGGGCTTGGGGCGGGTGGTCGCCGTAGGGCAGTGTGCAGTAGATGCCGCGAATGCGCTGGGGTTGGACGAGCTGGCCCTTGCCGAGCATTTGCTCGGCAAGGGCCCACACCTTGGGCTCGGTGGCCAGCAGGCGCACCATCCACGCCTCGCCGCCTGGCTCGCGGAAATTCCAGCGAAAGCCGCGGCGGTGGTTGGTGCTATCGAGGTTTTCTTCGTCTTTACGGAACGGGCCAACCCAAGTGTCGGGGTCGTCGCGGCGGCGGCCCGGCGGTGCGCCGTCCCACAGCCGGGCGCGGGCGCGCTCCATGAGTGCGGGGTCGAGTACGCCCCGCTTGATGAGGTAGCCGTTGCGCTTGAAGAAGCGCATTTCGTCGGTCGTCAGCATGGTTCACCTGCTAAAGTTTGCTTGAGAAGGATAGGCAAACAACAGGTGCTTGAAAAGCTGCGTAAGGGCTGCGGGAGTCGTATCTTAAAAGCATTCTTAAAACTCCGCTTGCGTTGTTTGTGCCCCGCCGCCCCCATGGAGGGCCATTGGGGATTTTAAAACTTCTTAGACAGGCAAGGAGGCGCGTTGTGAACTATCTGGGACTGGCTGGTGCTGGCTGGGGGCCGTGGCGGATCGAAGCGCGGCCGAGAGTACGCCACCAGTGAGCCTAATGTTGCCAACAGACAAGCTGACGCCGCGCACGGCCGACGAATTTCTCGTAGCGTTTCTCGACTACGCGCACGGTGCTGTGCCGGGGCAGCCCTTGGAGGTCAATTTGCGTCCCCTGCACTTTATTGACCCCTACGGCTTGGTGGCCTTGTGTTTGATGGCGCGCTACGGGGACGCGCTCTCGTCGCGGGTCGTCTTTCACCTGCCGCACGCCTTTGCATTGCGGACCTATCTGGGCCGGGTGCGGTTCGCCGCGGCTGTGGACGGGGTTGAACTGGCTGGGCCGGTGCTCATCGTGGACCAGGAGCGGGAAAAGGAAGAAAGCGAGGCCCTGTTGGAAATCACGCGGATTGAAAAGCGGGCGGATATTGAGACCGTGTTGGGCAAGATCGGTCAGCGCGTCGAGGCGATTTTGGCCGAGGAATTGCGCTACACCGAGGTGGAGATCAACCAATTCAAAAACGTCGTTGCCGAGTTGTGCCACAACATTCTCGACCACAGCGAAAATTGGGGCTACCTGACGGCCCAGCGCTACTTGGACTCGCGAGAGGGAAAAAAATACGTGGTCATCGCAGTGGGGGACCTCGGCATCGGCATCAAAAAGAGCCTGTCGGTGCGCTATGACGCGGCGGCTTGGTCGCACGGCACGGCTATTCTCAACTCGTTGCAGAAGCACTTTTCCCGCGACGCAACCCGCGGCCTCGGTCTGTATATCGTCAACCAGATTTGCAATCGCTACAACGGCTCGTTGCACATCCGCTCGGGGGATACGCGGGTCTATATCCGCGGTCAGCGGCACTGGGAACACGCTTCGGTCCACTTTCCCGGCACCCAAATTGCCATTGCGCTCTATCAGCGCGAAGGAGGTGAGTAGGCGATGTTCGGCCAGCATCACAAGCCCCCCAAACCGCCCGGCTACGAGCCTTGGTTGCTTTTGCTGCTGGCGGTGGTCATCGCCGGCCTCGGCGTGGTCGCCTACGTAGCCGTGGGCATTTTATTTCCTGGCCTCTAGCCCCATCATATTGGTATCTGTCTAATTCCGCATCGCTCATTTTGTGGTAGAAATTGCTTGACAGGCGGGAAACATCCGCCTAAGTTTCCTTAATTGAACACAGTTAAGCTATTTTTATACGCGAAATACGCGAAAGGTGCGGCTCATGGACTTAGCCGTTGCAGAGCCCGTACAGCAGCAAGCCATACACCAAGCCCCGGCATACCTGTTTTCCGGCGAACAGGGCATCCTCAGCGGGCGGCCCCGAGGGGCCGAGTTGCTCGAAGAATTGATGCAGTACCTGCTCAGCGGTCCAACCAACGCGGCCACGCCGCTCGACTTCTCCGGCGTTTCGTTCATGGATGTCTCGTGCGCCGACGAGATGCTCAACAAGTTGCTCTTGCGCCTGACCAGTGGTGAGATAGGGCCCCGCTACGTCTATATCGCCGGGGTCAATATCTCGGTGCGCGAGACCATCGCGGCCGTGTTGCAGCTTCGCGAGTTGGCTGCGCTATACAAAGATGGCGATCGCGTCGAGGTGCTCGGAGTGCTCAAGACCCCAATGCGCGAGGTGCTTGACGTGCTGCTCGTGCATAAGTGCGCGACCTCGGCCGAGATATCCGACGCGCTCGGCAAAAACATCAACATCGTCTGCAACCGCCTCAATGCCCTGCAACGCCTCGGGTTGGTGTGCCGCCTGCGCGATGGGTCGGTCGCCGGCGGTGGGCGGCAATTCTACTATGTCTCGATTGTCTAAGTGCGCCCTAGGAGCGGTTTTAGTCGCGGCCTTGGTGTTGGGTGCCATGGCCGCCAAGCTGCGCCGTGCTCCCACCTTCGTCGTCGAGGCCAGCGTAGAAAATTTCCGCGCCGCGCCCGGCGGCACCAAGCTAGGCACGTTGCTGGCCGGCACCGAGGTCGAGTCCATCGGCGAGGAGGGCCAATGGGTGCGTTTCCGCGTCGAAGGCTGGGTTTGGGGGCCTTCCTTGGCCGGCTACGGCTCCGAGGAGGGCCGCGATGAGTCGGCGGCCGAGCCGATCCCGCCGCTGCAAGACGAACGGCCCCGGATCAAAGAGTTGGTCAACGACCGCTATGGCGTATTCTACGGAGTTGGGCTAGACGAGGACCTCGACCGGCTGTGGCTGCGGTTTCGCGTCCGCGACATCGAGCGCGAGGCCTGGGAGCGGCGCGCATTTGCCGTACAGCGCGGCGCGGTCGAGCTGTTGCAAGGCCGCGTCTCCTTCAGCGAAATCCGCATTGAGACCAACCGGCCCGACGGCAGCGGTGAGGTGGGTCAGTTTATCGCCGCGACCGCGGCCGCCGACTTGACGAGTGCTGGCGACGATTGGGCGATGTGGCGGCAGCACACGCGCTTTTCGGTTGATGGGGGCGAAACGTGGGAAGAGGCCGAATAAATGCGCACATCGCGACGGGGCCGATCGAGAGCCAAGGCGAATGCCATGTTGGATCTGTATGCGGTAAAGACCCAAATAGATAGCATGGTGGCCGACGAGCGCCGCGTCCAAGAGGACTTTCGCGCCAAGCTCGAATTGGCTTTGGCCGAATACCGGCGCTGGCTGCCCGAATGGGAGCACTTGGCCCGCAAGATCGACGAGAGCCGCACCTCTTGGTTGTTGCCCGGCTTGGGCGAGGGCTTGGGCGGGGGGATTGATCCGCCGGCCCGCCCGAGTACCATCAGCATCGCCGCCACGGACGGCTCGCAAATTTTCCCCGACCGCCACGAGATCTCGGCCTGTTTCCTGATCAATATCGGCTATATCCTGCTGCACTACGGCACGGGCGAGAAGCCGCTGATGAGCAGCAAGCCGCGGCTGTACTACCGCGAGGAGGAAATTTACGAGGAATGGGGCGGGGCTCGGGTTTTCGTCAATCGCGAGCTCGTCGGCTTCAAGCGCGGCCTGATGGAGTTCACTGAGTTAGCCGACTTGGCGTTGGCAGCCCACGCCGAGGGGCATCGGACGCTGGCACTTGCCGATGGCACGCTGATTCTGTGGAACTTGGAGGGCAAGCCGCAGGACTTCCGCGCCGCGCACCTAGAGGCCACCTTGGCCGCGCTGGATAGGTTGTGTGCGGCGCGAGTGCCCGTGGCTGGCTACATCAGCCAGCCGGGCAGCCAAGAATTGATCAATGCCCTCAAGCTGGGCCTGTGCCCGCTGGCCGCGGCCGACTGCGACCGCTGCCCCTATCAAGAAGCAAACCAACTCCACTTCAGCCGCGAAGAAATCGACGCCTTGAACGGGGATTTGTGGCGGGGCCGCGGCTTGCCGTGTAGTCCCATTGAAGGGCTCAACGACGCGGTCTTGGTGCGGCGGGTGCTGCGTCCAGGGCAGCGCACGCCGCTCTACCGCAGCGCGTCCAAGATCCTCGCCGAGTACGGGCCGCATCACATCTACTACTTCTACCTGCACGTAGGAGAGGAGATCGGCCGGGTCGAAGTGCCCGAATGGGTGGCCGCCGACCGCGAGTTGCTCGGCTTAGTCCACGCCTGTTTGTGCGACCAAGCCGAAAAGGGCCAGGGGTATCCGGTCGCCTTGGCTGAGGCGCACGAGCGCGCCGTAGTGCGCAGTGCCGACCGCGAGGCATTCTATCGCTTTTTGCGCGACACCTTTGTCAAAAACGACCTGCAAACTCGCTTGTCGACCAAGAGTTTTAAGAAGCGCTACACTGGTATTTAGTTAGGGGAGGCTTACTGTGGAGACTACCAAAGTGCGCGCGCACAGCCCGCTGAGCCGCTTTCTGCCCGAGTCGCTGCCGCTGTCCAGCGACACCGCGGACGAGCGGACTCACGTCGGCGAAGTAGTCGAGAGCAGCACCACTGAGTTGATCGCCCAAGCGCGCGAGTTGCACGGTGCGCCCTCCTTTGGCCAGTTCATCCGCGTGGCGGCCGAGATGCCGGTAGTCGGCATTGTGTTCAACGTTTTTACGCACTCCATTGAGCCGAATCGCCGGCCCACAGCTTATGGCAAGACCGAAGAGGAACTGCGCCTAGAGCAACCGCAAATTTTCGAGTTGTTGCGCACCGAGTTCCAAGCCCTCGTCATCGGCTACTTGGACGGCGATGAGGCCGTGCAAATCCTGCCGCCGCAGCCGGCGCGCATCCACAGCTTTGTGTACTTGTGCCCAGACCAGCAAGTGCGGGCCTTCACGCGCACCGACGACTATCTACGCAGCATTCTCAACACGTCCAAAATACCCACTGACGAGCTGGTGGTCGCCGTGTTGCGCCACACCGTGCGGGCCCACGCGCACGCACCGTCCTATCTGGTGCAGATGGGCAAGGAGCTATCGCGGCTCCTCAGCGATGACTACGACCGGCTCAGCTCGATTATCCGCCGGGTGGTCAACTGACGATGGCAAAATACGCACACAACGGAGCGGCACCCGCGTCCGGTCGCGGAAAGCAGATTGGGGTAATTACCAAAGGCTCGCTAGTTGAGGGGCTGGAGATGAAGCTGGATTCCGAGCAGAACGTCGAGGACATGAAGGCCGGCAAGTTCGTGGTCATTGAGGGCGACAAAAACGATTTCTTCTCCATGGTCACCGACATGCGCCTCGACGCCAACAACCAAGAAATTCTCCTGCATCCACCCGGCCAAGAGGACGCGCTGTTGCGCCAAGTGCTCGCCGGCACGAACACATACAACATCGTCTCGCTGCGGCCCATGCTGATGATGCCCAAAGACGCGGCGGCCGACGACGGCCCGCGCCCGGTCAAGGCCATTCCGAGCCACTTCTCGGAAGTCCAAGAGGCCATGGCCGACGACGTGGCCAAGATCTTCGGCTGCGAGGGCGACGCCGAGGGGCGCTACTTCAGCATCGGCCACCCGCTCGACATGGACACCCAAGTCTGCCTCGACATGATCCGCTTTGCCGAGCGCTCCAACGGCATCTTCGGCAAGACCGGCACGGGCAAGTCCTTCCTGACCCGGCTGGTGCTGTGCGGGTTGATTCACTACGACAAGGCCGTCAACCTGATCTTCGACATGCACAATGAGTACGGGTTTAAGGCCATGAAGGAAAACGGCTCCACCACCACCTTCGTCAAGGGCCTCAAGCAGCTTTTCGGCGAGCGGGTGGCGATTTTTTCCTTAGATCCGCAATCGACGCGCGCCCGCGGCGTCCAGCCGGACCACGAGGTCTATATCTCCTACGACCAGATCACCGTCGAAGACATTGCCCCGCTGCAAGACGAGCTCAAGCTCAATCCCACGGCCGTGGAGTCGGCCTACTTGGTGTACGCGATTTACAAGGAGCGCTGGCTGAGTACGCTCTTGAAGTTGGAAGGGCCGGATGTGGAGGAATTTGCCCGCGAGATCGGCGCCCACGCCGGGTCTTTAGTGGCCCTCCATCGCAAGCTCAAACGCCTCGAAAACTTTCCCTTTATGGGCTCCAAGCGCCACGATGGCGACGTGGTGGACCGCATCATGGAATACCTCGACCAGGGGATCAACGTGGTGCTGGAGTTCGGCCAGCAGACGAGTATGCTGTGCTACTTGCTGGTGGCCAACATCATCGCGCGGCGCATTCACGAGATGTACGTCAAAAAGAGCGAGCGCTTCTACGCTACCCAGCGCGCCGAAGACCAGCCGCGCCAGCTCATGATCACCATTGAAGAGGCGCACAAATTCCTCAACCCGATGGCGGCTAAGCAAACCATCTTCGGCACCATCGCCCGCGAGATGCGCAAATACTATGTATCGCTGTTGGTCGTCGATCAGCGGCCATCGAGCATTGACGACGAGGTGCTTTCGCAGATCGGTACGCGTATCACGGCTCTGCTCAACGACGAGAAGGATATTCAAGCGGTGCTCACCGGCGTCAGTGGCACCGACGGGCTGCGCAGCGTGCTGGCCAGCCTCGACTCTAAACAGCAGGCCCTGATTATCGGCCACGCCGTGCCCATGCCGGTGGTGATCAAGACCCGCGACTACGATGCTCAGTTCTACAGCGCGATGGGCTGTATAGACGAGTTGCCGCCCGAGCAGCGGCGGCAGAAGGTGGAACGGGATGTGGCGGCGTTGTTTGGGGAGTAGGAGGCGATGGCGACGTTTACCGACGGACAACACACCATCTACCACGGTGATGCACTCAGCATTCTCACGTCGGAACAGATTCCAGACGCCACTGTTGACCTAGTGTTTGCCGATCCCCCGTACAATATCGGCAAACACTTTAACGACCGACGCGACAAGTGGCCCAGTGAAGAAGCGTACTATACGTGGGTCTCTTGCTGGCTCGACCTGTGCGTCCGCAAGCTCAAGCCGACCGGTAGCCTGTATGTGATGTGCGCTACGCAGTGTTTTGCGTCGTTTGATTTGCTCTTGCGCCAACGGCTGACTGTGCTTTCGCGGATTGTCTGGCACTACGACAGCTCTGGCGTACAAGCCAAGCGGCACTTTGGTTCCCTTTGGGAGCCGATCTTTCACTGTGTGAAGGATCCCAAGCACTATACCTTCAATGCAGACGACATCCTCGTTGAGGCCAAAACGGGGGCGCAGCGCAAACTAATTGACTATCGCAAACCGGTTCCCACTCAATACAATACTAAGAAAGTGCCCGGCAATGCTTGGTATTTTCCACGAGTGCGCTATCGGATGCCCGAGTACGAGCAACATCCAGCGCAAAAGCCGATTTCGTTATTAGAGCGCATTATCGCCGCTAGTTCAAACCCTAAAGACATCGTCCTCGATCCATTCGCCGGAACATTTACTGCGGCTCGTACTGCCGCCAATCTCAACCGGAGAAGCGCGAGTATTGAGATTGACGAGGAGTATGTGAAAATTGGAATTAGACGCCTTGAATTAGCTGCCGAATACAAGGGAAAGCGTTTACACCAGCCGCTGAAGTCCTACGAAGCCGGGTATTCCAGCGAGTCCAAAAACCTTACACTTTTCGAGTAATGAATCACTCCTTTACTGCCAAAATTATCGAGGAAGTAGAGCGCGAATTTAACGGCCTTGGAAGGACTATCTTTGAATTAAGTCCACTTCTTCAGTATATCAACAAAAAGACAAAATCTGCTAACAGAGGTTCAAAAGCACGGAGCAGTTTTGCGAATCTTTACGCTCTTTTCTTTATGTCCTAGTTGAAGACTATGTGAACAAGGGGTATCTCGAAAGAGACGACTATTCAGAGTATGAAGGAGCCAACTTTACTCCCCTATTGCAGCGGATGCGCGAACTTCCCTTCGGCTCGAAGTTTCAGAATCACGCGCTTAATAGCCGGGCAAATGACGAGTTTCACAAGTATTTTCCCGAAGATAATCGACGCCCAATACTCAGAGATGTTTCAGCTCGAAAGTACTGGATTAATGAGTCATTATTAACGGTCTCAGTCAAAAAATGTAAATACAACCTTGCTCGGGTGGTGCTCCAAATTATAGACCTTTACATCGGAACTAAACGAGAGTCTTTCCGTCGTTTTATTGGAAACTGTAAACGACTTCAAAAAATAAATAAAAAAGAGAGTGATGAAGCTGCTATGTTTATTCGGTCTCTGTTATCTCCAGAGCGAGACGCCAGACTGTTTGAAATAGCAAGCTACGCGGTCCTCAAAGCTCATTTCTCGACAAAAATCATCTTTATCGGCAGGACCCGCGATACTATCGAGGAAGAAGCATTGAAATTGTTTAAGACGGGACGAACTAATGCCAATGACGGAGGCATTGACTTCGTCACGAGGCCGTTGGGCAAGTTTTTCCAAGTTACGGAAACTCTCGATAGCAAGAAATATTTTTTGGATATAGACAAAATCGAGAGATACCCAATCTCGTTTGTGATTAAGACTACGCTTGAGATCGATGAGATTCGCTCGCGTTTAGAAGACGGTGCTAAAGAACAATATGGGGTTCAAGCCATTATAAGGCGGTATATGGCCGCCATAGAAGAAATTTTTAACATCCCACGGCTACTCGCTATTTTGGACAACTTGGCGCGTCAACGCCGCATCGCCGAGGTGCTAGACGAAATAATTCGCTGGAGTAACGTGGAATTCGACATTGGAAATAATTCAAACTAGCCCATCTGACCAGATAGTTTCCTTAATATACGTAGGCCAACCACGTCCCCTAGGCGGCCGGTATGACCGGCCTTTCGACATATTCGACATACAGCCGCTCCAAATCGGCCTCTTGGAATTCGTCGCGGGTCAGCGTCTTGACCAGATGCCCCTCCACCATGATGCCCAGCCGGTCGGCGATCTGCCGGGCGCGAAACACGTCGTGGGTGGTCATCCAGATCGCCTTGCCCTCGTGGCGTAGCTCGTCCAGTAGTTGCAAAAACTCGGCCCCAGACTTCGGGTCCAGCCCGGACGTCGGCTCGTTGAGCAGGACGATGCGAGCGTCCTTGGCGATGGCAATGGCAATGCCCAACTTCTGCCGCATGCCCTTGGAAAATTCCTTATTCCCAGAGAAGATGCAGGCTCCTTTGGGTAGCGACTCAGTTGAAGTCGGCGTCGGTGGCAGTCGGATATTCCGTTGAACATCGTTTTGTCCTTTACATGCGGCCGCTCGTCCTCAGCAGCTTTTCTACGAACTCAACTTTGTCATCTAGCCTTAGTTCGCGGTATAGTTCCAGTGCTTGTCGCCACTGAAGCAAGGCATCGTAAGGAGCCTGATTCGACGCACAGGCTCCCCCTAAGCTCACTCTAACGTCGGCTACCGCCTTCGAGTCCGATACGTGCTCAAACAATTGCACGGCCTGCCGGTACGCCTCCTCAGCCGCCTTAAAGTTTTCAACCTTCATGTAGGCATTACCCAAAACAGCCGCCTGCATCGCTTGGCCTTTGTGGTCTCCAATCGCGCCAAACAGAGCCTGCGCCTGCTGCAACAACGCCGTGGCGGCGCGCGTGTCGCCTTTTTCCCAGAGCACCTGCCCCAGACCGCCCAAGGTGCGTGCCTCAAACTGTTTACGGCCTAATTTTCGTTGAACGGTCAGCGTCCGACGGTACATGGCTCCGGCCTCATCCAACCGACCTGTCTGGCTATATACGCCTCCCAAGACGCTGTGATGATGCGCCACCCCCTCGTCGCGCTGGAGCCGCTCCTCGATCTCAATGCCTTTTTTAAGGATATCCTCGGCTTCGGCCAAACGCTTTTGTCCGAGATAGACCATGCCCAAACCCTGGTAGTGGCCAGAAATACCCGGCCGATCGTCGAGTTCTCGGCACACCTCTAATCCCTGCTGGAAGCAGGCTTCGGCCTCCGCTAGTTTGTTTTCCTGAAGTGCCAACAGCCCCAAGTTGCCACATTCTTCCGCCCAATAGGCCCGATGGCCCGACGCCTCGTGCAGTTGCTGAGCGCGGCGGTGCAATTTTCGCGCCTCGGCGATTTTTCCTTGCAGATGGGCGACAAAGCCTCTATTGCTGTAGTTGACGGCCAGCCGCTCCGCATCGCGGCGTTTCCTATTAATCGCAAAGGCCGTGTCGAGATAGTCCACCGCCTTATCCAACTGACCCTTGACTTGGTACAGAAGCCCCAAGCCGCTACACGCATCGGCTTCCATCGTCCGGTCCTGTACCTGCCGTGCTTTGGCTAGGGCTCTTTGATAAAGCCCTTCGGCCTGATCGAGTGCGCCGTGTTCCTTGTAATAGCGGCCTAACAGGAGACAAGCCTTGGCTTGGGTGGGTGCATCTCGATGTTGTGCGACCTGCGCCTGCTGTATGGCTACGTCGCGTTGGGGAATTAACGGAATGATTTCCATCAGCCTAAGCCCACGGGTTCGGACGATGATCCAACAGGAATTGGTACTGCTGCCAGTCTGCATCCGTGAGGGTCCGATAGAGGTGGTTGAACTCGACTAAGTCCTCTACGAGCGATTCTTCAGGCAAGAACGGGTCTGGCCACAAGTGCGCGAACCAGAAGTAGAGCAAGCGGATGCGCGGCTCTTGGAACTTGTCAGCCATGTACTCGATGGCCTGATGGCGCACCGCTGTCGCGGCGGCGTTGAAGAACACCAGCGGCCGGATGGTATGCGCCAAGCTATACCCGTGAAAAAAGACGAGGATTTTTCGTTGGTCCCGCGCCAGTCGGTCTAGTTCCATCCACCGATGGAGCCAACGGTCCCAAAGCAGCAGGCGTTCAGCAAGTTTAGCTGTGATGGAATATGTGCCACGACGCCTTCGCCATGCAC
>RKRN01000101.1 GCA_007571365.1 Candidatus Latescibacterota bacterium | reverse complement strand
TCCTAGAGCTCTTTCCAAGGAGGTAAAGCGTTCGTCGGAAGTCGAATACAAACATGTGCTAAAGTGGTTGCTGGTAGGTACGGTAGGCGTTGTGGCGGGCTGTGCCACCACCGGAGGCAGCGGAGGCGGTTATGGTCTGCCGCCCATTCCCGAGGGCAAGGGGCGGCTCATGTTGGAGACGGGCGGGATCAACGAAGTCAATTACTATGTCCTCGACGGAGAGACTGGCGAGGAAGTTCACTCGGAATCGCCGCGTATGGCTGCGAGTTCGCCCATAGGATACGAGACCGGCTACCGCTCTCTGCCGCAATTCGTCGACCTAGCCCCTGGCAGATACACAGTTGTGGTCAATACGGATATCGACGACAGCGTTGAAAAGGAAGTCGAAGTCCTGATGGGACAGGAAATGTACGCGACCGTACCCATCGGTCGCTTTCAGGTCATTTTTTCCGACGCGCAAGGCCGCAGTCAGGTGCCTTTCCTAATTTTTGACTACAATTTGCGGACTATGCTGGGCCGGGGTATGACCTCGACAGAAGTGCGCTACTTTATCATGCCAGTGGGCGAATACAAGGTGCGGCTTGAGAATTCTTCCACTGGCATGGACGATATCAGGCCCGTACAGATCAGCATGGGACAGACCCAAAACATTATCATCGGACCGCCGCCTTCGCCGGCACAACCGGGCGAAACCGGGAGCGAAGGGGCCGAACAGCCTTAGGCTTATCGTGGAGTAATACCATGAAGCGGAAAGGACTATGGGGTGGAATTGCACTCTTGGCCGTGCTATGGGTATCGGCCAGTGGCGCGGTCTCGTCCCCTCTCAAGGCGACCGTTATCGATCGCTACGGAAATCAGCATCAAGTAGATAAGTTCACCTTTCAGGGGCGTCGGGATTTGGAAATCTACGTCCAAGGGCAGCGTCGGATAGTGGAGTTGGTCAAGGTGGATCGGTTGCGCTTTGAAGGCGAACGCGGCGACGAGGAACAGCGCGTCGTGATTGTGTTCCGCAACGGTGTTCAAGAAGCGGGCTCGATGGTGACGGGTGGCTCTGCTTCGCCTCACCAAGACGCCGTCGGTGGTGGGAGTAGTGGACGGCGCTTCGCAGGGGTGACCGAACTGGGGCCGTTTTTCATTCTCGCCAGCGATGTGCAAGAGATTGTCTTGCGCCACCCCGTCGGCGAGGAGCCACCCGAAGAAAAAATTCTCAAGGCCACGATCATCACGATGAACGGCAGGCGCTTTGAGGTGGAAAATTTGCGTTTTCGTGGCAAGCAGCGGCTCGACTTTTTCAAAGGGCGCAACAAGCGCTTTATTCCCCTAGACAAGGTGGCGCGAATCGACTTTGAAGACGGCGGGACGGGCGATGAGTTCAGGCCAATAACGGCGACCTATTGGTCTGGGAAAACCGTTATGGGCACGGTTGAGGCGAGCCTAGTGCGCCTTTCGGGCGAGACCGACAAAAGCTATTTCGAGCGCGTCAACCGGGCTTTTACGGGTGCCGTGGGTTCGAGTCCGTTTGCAATTGGCATGCACGATGTGAAGCATATTCGCTTTCGAGAAGATAAGGACGAAGAGAGTGCTGACGATGGTGCTGACGATACCGATGACAGCGTAGGAGAGAGTGCTGGCGACGGTGCCGGAGATTCTCAATAAGTGAGTCTTGTTTAACTCCCGATAATATCCCTTATCGGGAGTATGCTAGCGATCCTAGCCAGTTGTTGCACGTTGCAAAGACTTGCAGTACAGTGGATAATCTTTTATATTACGCCCAACAGAAGCCCTCTAACGGCTCCGATTATTCGATTATTCTTGCCAAAGCGTCTCCATTGTACCTGAGTCAGGAAAGAGTCGCATGTCGATTGCTAGGGGGCGTAATTTTCTACGAGGGGAAGACAGACCTACGGAGGCAATTAGTACTAGCCTGTGCTACGATGTAATTCGAGCCTAAAAGGTCGTAGCCCCCAAACACCATCACACTCCCGATAAGGGATATTGGAAGGAGTCGCAGCTTATGAAACGTCTTATGGCTATGGGCCTGATACTGGGACTGACAAGCGGTGCCAGTGCACATATTGGAGAGCAGGTCTTCCTGCTCTTTGAGATGGCCGATGAAGATATAGTTGACCTCGACTTTACCGATGGGACTGTTGAGGACTGGGAAGATGTAGTCGGAGAGCCCCAGTTTGTCCCCACGGATCTATACCAAGATCCCACAGTGGGCGACGGTGCGCAGTACGATCCGGCGGACCTTGACTATCGCATTTGGTCGGGCTGGAATTCTACTAACGGCACGATCTGGTTCGCCATGGAGCGCATCGATAACGTGTACTTCGGAAGGGAATACGACGGCAGCAGCCCTTGGAATTACGAGGCGATCGAAGTTATGCTTGATGCCGACCACACTGGTGGTGACTACACTGGTTCGGCCAATCCAGATTGGACGGACGAAGAGAAGAAACTGAACAACAATCGCACTGCTCAGCAGTACATCGCTGTTGCGGACGACCCTTCAGGTCGCCACGTCTTCTATCTTGGTGCAGGCTCTGAATGGGTCAACGATCTGCCCTATGCCGATGGTGGTGGCGTTTCCGTTGGCGACAACCCAACGGTCAGCATCATTGAGTTTTTCTGTACCCCGTTCGACGATCTGATCTGGAACAGTCCCGACGACAGCGTTGCCTCGCCTCTTTTCGAAGGTAAGATAATTGGTTATCAAATTTCGACGCCGGACACGGACCAAGGACCGGGCCAAGATCGCGCCTTCCACACCTTGTCTGGCCAGGCCGCAACTTGGCGTTTTGCCGAGCGCTTTGTCGATGCTCGCTTGGTCGGTGCCGGTGGCGATACCGGTGGCGATATTGACACGGCGGTCGAAGAAGACTCTTGGGGGCGAATTAAGGCCTCGCTGAGTGAGTAAACGACCGAACATCCTGTTTTACAAATAAATAGAGGGGGGAATTATCCTCCCTCTATTTGTTCTTAAAATCTTCACTTATCTATTTTTTTTTAACGATGTTACGCAACCCCTGCCTCCGCCGGGGCCGGCTCTTATGCGGCGTCTGCCGCTTCCGATCGCTTCCGTTGTCATGCCCCGCGAAGGCAGGCATCCACCCGGCCTGTTCGCTCGAAATACGATGCGACAGAAAGCAAACAAGAGCTTGGGCGGTTAGCCGGATTGAGGGCGGCGATGAGGCGAGCGGCCCAGAGTGCGTAAGGATAACCACCCGCACTAGACCAAACGTTTAAGGCGGCGTAACGTCCGTTTTTAAATTAGCTGAACTCTTGTGTCGCATAACGCATAACAAGCTCGTTCCCAGGCCGCCTGCAATCTAGGCGAGAGCGCAAAACTCTACCGGAGAGTAACGGAATGAGAATAGGGATTTTTGTCGCCGCACTAATTTTGTCGGGTTGGGTGGTAAACGCCGTCGCGGAGTTACGTTTGTTATCCATTCCTGGTAATTCAACTTGGGGTGAGGTCAAACAGGAGTCGGTCTCAAAGAATACTTTTATTGAACTAATAGACTTCGAGAGTTATGAAGACGGCATTGGCCCCATTGCGCCCGTGCGCACAGTGCCCGTTCCCGAAATTTCCCTCGCCGTAACTTCCGACCAAATGGATGCGGAGATTGACTCAATCCTCTTTGCCTTTTCGCTCAATGTGGCCAGAGCCGATGTGGTGGCACTGACCAACGCGGAACTCGAAGATGGTACAATCGTTGAGGAGGGCACAGTGCTGATTCCGCACTGGAGCCCTTTTCCTCGTACTTTAGAGGCTGTCCAATTATTGCGCCGGGCTGGCATCACCGAGATCGAAGCCATGATCAACGTGGCTGAGTCTTTTCCCCGCCCCCCCGGTGGCAACAAGTACAACAAGAGCCTCAATCTCACGGCCCTCGGTAGATTTGAAAGAGCCTTGACTGGGATCCGGTTGCAAGAGGGCTTGGGGCGCGTCTTTGACGGCGATCCATTGACCCATTTTGAACGCATTGACCGGCTGGGAGATGACGTCACACAGCAATGGATCCTCTACATTGACCTGGGACATTACTTTCCAATCAGGCTGTTTCGCCTCTACCCCAGTCTCGAAGAACCAGTGCGCGTTTCTGCCTATACCTTTTTTCGGGGCTTGCATGGGACTGAGACGGTGATTGCTGGCCTCAGTCTTGAAGATCCGAAGACTGGGCCCTTAGGCTTTCCTAAGTTCACCCAGATCGGGGAGACGTTTCCAATCTTCGTCCCCGAGGCGAGTGTGCCAGTCAACGTGGAAGATACTATTGCCGTAGTATTTGACCCGCCCGCCAAAATGCGCTATGGGCGCTTCGATTTTCAGACTCCGCTGGATTACGACTTGGCTGAAATGGAGTTTTTCGCCGACGGTTTCATGCCCGAAGCGGTATATACTTCCAATGCGCTACCGCTGCCCCCAGCGACTCTGGGGCGGATCTTCTGGGATGAAGAAAAGATCGGCGATCCCACCAAGTCGAGAGCGATCGTACGCGTACGGACGGGGTTCACTGCCGAACCCGATGTACTCTTCCGCATCAACTACTACGACCGCGAAGTGGAGTGGAAAGAGGAGGCAGTTATCATTGACCGACGGCTCGGTTCCTCGACCCAAGGCCAAGAAGTGTATCTGGACTCCTCGGAATTCAACATAGAGGCCCGCGAGGTCTTCAGTGCCGCCCTGCCCGAGGATCGCCAAGCGATCCGCTTGACCCGCGAGGAGTATATAGACTTACCGGTCAGCGTGCGGCGCCGCATCGAACCCGACCTCGAGTTCTGGAGCAGTGCACAAACAACCAACAATGGCGAACTAGTTAATGCACCGAGTGGACGACCCTTTATCGAGGTTAAGGTAGAGTTTCTAAGTCAGGCACCGGAGTCAGCGACAGTTATCCGCAACATGCGTATTGAATACTCTGCCCCGCAGATCACCGATCAAGTTCTCGGTGAGATCGCCCCGGCAGTGGATGTAATTGCTGGCCGCGATACCTCCTTCGTTCTGGCCTTGAAAGCTGTCATAGGCCCCGAAAACAACGGCTTCAATCGCCTACAGGTTTTTACACCGGCACGCACCGAGGAGATTGAGGAGATGGAAGTGGATCTGGGCGATGGTCAAGTTGAGGTTCTCTCCCGTGTTGGACGCGGCGAAGAGGGGGGCGAAGGACAATTTCGAGAATTGTACATTGCTGATGATCAGTTCGTCGTCGGTTTTCCGACCATTAGCCCAGCCGAAGACGGCCAAGTACGCTATGCGCTGGCGAAAGTCCGCTTCCGAGGCCGGGTCATTAATTATCACACTAACTTCTCCGCCAATGCCTTCCTTGATACTTTGGATGCCGATGTGGAACGGCACTTTACCCGCACTGGAATTCTAGCGGTCACAGGCGACGAGGGTGCGCTCGATACTCTGGCCTTTTTTCTGCCGCAGGGCGTGGAGGGCAATGATGTGGTAGACTTTGGGGCGACGGACCAGCTTTCGGATCGCAATTCTCTGGCTGTCATCGCCGATATTTCGGCGCAGAGCAAGGATATAGTAAGCAATTTTGAGGTCGGGCCTAATCCTTTTACGCCCAATGGCGATGGCGTCAACGACGAGATGACCGTGCTCTTCGACGTGCAACGCCTGTTGACGCCGAAACCGGTGCGTCTGGAAATATTCGATTTGAATGGTCGGTGTCTGCGTCTTATTGAGCGCCATCTGTTGTCGGGCGGGTATTCCCAGCAGTGGGATGGTCGCGCTGATGCTGGACAGATGGTGCCACCGGGCCTCTACGTATTGCGCATTTCGGCTGAAGCTGATGACGCGGGCAGTGCTCAAACGCGCATCGTTTCTGTAGCGTATTAACCTTAGTTGGAAAGCACGGAAAGAGAGGATATGCTATGAAGCGGCTGCTAAGGTGGGGGATACTCCTCATCGCGGTGTCTATGCCGAATTTCTGTCTGGCCCAGACCAGCGATGCCTATCGCCTCCAAGGCGATGCGATTCTCGTGGATCGGGCTTCTCTCTGGGGAAACTGGATATACCAGAACGATCTAGTCACGAATTTGAACGTACCGGTTAGGGAAGCGGATATTTTTCAAGTCGGGACAGACGGGCTGCGACCGGTGTTTTTCCGCCGCAATATCAATGTCGGCCCTACGGCTAGAGACTTCACCTATCCCGACTTAGTCCGCGCTGCCGGTGCGCTAACTACTGGCGGCGCGATTGCCAAATCCAACAATGCCTTGGCCAACAATGTTCTCGACGACGACTTGAGCACGTTCTGGGAGCCGGACATGCCGGCCAGTTTTGCAGGCCGCTTGAGCGATCCCGGCGACTTCTATCTCGACGGACTTAGCAATTGGGAGCTTGAAATAGACCTAGGGAGGCTAGTGTTCGCCGATAGCTTGACGATCATCTTTCCTGCCGGTCAGTTCGAAGACAAATTCCTCGGCCAACCCATCAAGGCATTAGCACTCTTTGCCTCAATGGGCGAGCGCTTTCCCTTTCCCTTGGGCAACAATCTTCAGTTTACACTCGTAGAAGAAGTCTCGACCGGATTCGTCGCTGGCAAGTTGGCTCAGTGCGTGCGTGACGAAAGTGTGGGTTTTGCCGGTGAGACCCGCTGTGCAGGTGGTGGGGGAGTTGAGACTGGTGAAGTGACTCTGGTTTCGGTCCCCGGGACCGAAGGACGCTACGTACAGATGACCTTCCCCTTTGCCCCATTGGATCGGGCCGACTGGGACTTGGATGGTCTGCCCGATATTGGAGGAGCCTTCATCCAGTATGTTCGCGTTAAAATTACGGATTCGGATCTCTGGCGCGATTTCTTTATAGGTGAAGGCGAAGAGGGACGCCTCGCCTACGAAGCACTGCCCGAAGAGCAGCGCGGCGCACTCGTCTATCAACGCCAGACGGCCGGCGGTTTACTCGTCGAAATCCCAGGCGATGCCAACCAGACTGCTCGCGAAAAATACCAAGTTCTACCCGAGGAAAAGCGCGGGTCGATTCTCTACTATGCCAAGGAGGTTCCCCGCATTTCCGAAATTCGGGTCTGGGCCAAGGGCGACAATTACGCGCTGCAGCCCGAACAGCGCGGTGGTGCCTCGTTTGAACACGGCGGTTTGGGTGCTCCTGAGTTGGCCACTGACGGGCTGTACGACTCGCAGTGGACTGCTAATACATGGTCGCCAGTTTACGTCAAGGGCACTGCTTGGTACGATTTAGGGGCCGTGTTCTGGGTCGATAATCTTTCGGTGGTCAACAAACGCATCAACCAGAGCCACTTGGGTGCTTTCTTGGGGCCGGGTATTTTAGTCTCCGACGGTACGCTACTCAAACCCTTGAGCATGAAAGACCGCGAAGACTTCCCCCAGCTCGAAGAGGGGCTCAAATGGGACAACATCATTAGCGAGGAGCATATCGACAACCACACGCCGGTAGTGCGCATTTTCCAAGAGGCTTTTGCCCCTCGCAAAATCCGCTTCCTACAGGTCCGCGATATAGACGTTACCGGGCATCAGTCAGGCCGCTATGGTGCGTTGGCGACCATGGCCGAGATCCAACTCTACGGCGAGGGATATCCTGTCAGCGTGTGGGCGTACTCGCCACCTATCTCCCTGACTGATTCGCGCGGCAACTTTATCCGCAAGACCCTGCCGCGCATTGCTTGGGAGGGCGACGTACTCATCCGCGACGTTGACCCGCTCTCCGGTCAATTCATCAAGCGGATTGAGCCGCTGGAGCTTCACCCGGATGTCCGCTTGCAGGTACAAACCCGCACCTCCGATCAGACGGACACCAACTTTACCTACTATCAGGTCCTCAGCATCGGTGGCAAAGAGGAGCGCGAGGAAGTGTCAAAAGAGGCTTACGACGAGATAGCCTTGCAGTGGTTGGCATGGGAGATCTGGCAGACCCTGCCTAGCAACGAGAGACACGCCTCGCGCAAGGACGACGATGGTGACGGTGCTAACGACGAAGATCCCATTGACCTCATCGACAATGACGGCGATGGACTCATCGACGAAGATGGCAAGAAATTGCGCCGGGCACCGCGTTCGAGCTTTGCTAAGGACGGCGAGTTGGCCTTCGTCGGCTGGAGCGCATGGAGCGAGAGCTATCTGCCCACTAGTGGCGTCAATGAGGCGACGATCACCTCGCCCAATCCGCGCAAATTTCTCCAGGTCCGGATCAATATCTCCTCCGAGAATCCCTTCAAGACGGCGCGAATCCGCGAATTGCGCATTGAACTTGCGCCGCCGCTGGCACTGGAGTTGGCTGGTGAGTTGGCACTGGTAAGCGATGATGGGGAGGCAAAGGGGCTGACTAGTTTAGACGTTTTGCCCGCCGATTACACTCTGCCGCGCGATATCAATCCGCTCAAGCCCCAACGATTTTCCTATTTTATCCGCGCTGCTGCGCCCGACCCGACAGACGCCACTGTGCGCGATGGCTTCAATGAGGTGCTGGTCGTTACTCCCCGTGCCGCTCGCCTAACTGGGGTCCGCCTCGGCCAAGTCGAGGTCACCGAGACGCCCTCGCTTCTCGACCCAAATCAAATGCGGACCTCAGCAGTTACCACGCGCTTCGACCGCGCCTTTGCGGAGGGCGACGACGGCATCTTGCGCGCTGAAGACGGCTCGGTACTGGAGCGTGTAGCGACGGGAGAGGACTCGATCTGGGTCCGTTTCCCCTTCTCCCTCAACGCCGACTTGCCCGCCGAGGCACACGCCCTTATTGAGATACAGTTTGAATCGCAAAGCTTCCGCGAGGGCATTGAGTTCACCTCCTTTGTCCGTGCGTCGGACTCCGATGAGGGCGTCTTTCAGCGGGTCGATACCGACGCTAAAGACGCCACTGAACTAGTGGACTCCTCGACGACGCGAGTCAGTCTGATGGCCTTGCTAGGTTCGTTGGTTCAAGATGTGGTGCTGGCACCGGTCTTTACGCCCAACGGTGACGGGATCAACGATGAGCTTTTGGTCCACTTCGCGCTGTTGAAGGTGTTAGAAGAGCGTCCGTTGGGAGTGGCGTTCTACGATCTAGGTGGTCGCTTGGTTGGTCGTGGACAGAGCGCGACGGCGAGCGGTAAAGTGGGGGATCAGACGTTCACTTGGGACGGGCGAGATCTGGATGGACAGGTCGTGTCGCCGGGGATATATCTCTGTCGGATTGAGGTTGAGGCCGACGACAAGGATAACCAACTCGTGCGCCTCGTCCACGTCGCCTACTGACTGAAAGACATTGCAATTCAGACCGGAAATTTGATAAACAAGGGAGGGCTTTTGTGAACACAGCTAGGAGTTGCCGCATCGGTGTGGTTGCGCTTCTGATGCTGGGAGTGGTGGTAGAGCATCTCCCAGCACAGGAAGACTTCGGTTCGCGTCTGGGTGTACGCCGCGGTGGGGAAGTATATTACGACCCTGTAGGGCCTGGCGTTCTCTTTGACGCGCTGGATCCGGCGGTGAAGAAGTGGTACGTGCCTCAAGAACTTTTCAATGAGTACCAGTGGCGGCAACAGGATTATACGAATTACGCCCGTCGGCACTATCAGTACTACGTGAGGACTGCCCAAGAGGGCGAGTATTTCTACGATATTTATGGGAATTACATCACCCGCGGCCAGCTCGTTTACGACTGGAGCGTTTCCGCGCCGCAGACATCGGGTAGCAGTTTGTTCAAGACAGACAGGTTCAGTGCTTGGTTTTCGAGCGTGGTCATTGCCTCGGACCAGAAGGGCCAATACGCCTATGCCTTGACCATCGGCGACCGAATCCGCACTACCCTGACGCCGATGACCTTTTCCAAACCGACGTTCGCCGGTATTCAGTTTGACTTGGCCACCGACAAGTACGAAGCGACGGTTCTCCTCTCGCGTCCCAGTGCGCCTGGGCAGGTCGAAACGCTGTCGGGCGCTACCAGTACCGCTCGCTTCCGCTCGAACGATACTAATATGCTCGGTGGCCGTAGCACGATACAGATCGGCGACTTTGTCAAGGTTGGTGCGACCTACGTCAATGCTTTCAACTCCTCGACCAAAGGGCAGGCATTTCAGGGCAACCCCTTCAAAGGTACGCTTACCGAGGGCCAGAACAACGCCGACATTTCGCGCATTGAAGTGCGCTTAAGCGACGATTCGCCCGAAGATAACACCTCTGGCGCGGCTTTCTTTCAGGAGGAGATGATCATTACGACCATTGACGGCGAGCGCATCAGCAATCGCCGCCAAATTGGCGATAGCAATGTCCTCGACTATAGTCCGTCGGTGCAGGGTGGTTTCCGCCGCGAGGGCTTCCTCTCGGCCGATGGCAACGAAATTATCGTGTTAGTGTACGACCTCGAAGGTCCTCAGTACCGCAATTCCTTCGGCCCCCGGCCCGAACAGATCAAGAGCATTGAGTTCTTGTTGCTCTTGGCCAACGATTACCGGATCGACGTTACCTCTAACCGCCAAGCCAACCGCAACTTTCAGCCGGTCCTGCTCTCCGAGGGTATCCCCGAGCGCACAGTGCGTGCTGACGGCAATGTGAAGGACGGCTCGAACCAAGGCTTCGTGCGCGTTAAATACGGGTTGCCGGTAGCCAATGAGATTTTCGGCGTCACTCTCGACATTTCCGACGTCAGCGGATTTTACCTTACGGGTGAATACGACCGGAATCGCCAGCACTTTCGCTACCCGCGGCGGTCCGAGCTTGATGTGACTAATCACCAAGCCCACAATACTTCGGCCGACGCTTGGTTCATCAATGCCTATAAGCGAGCATATCCCTACTACGGCTTCGGCGAAGTCTATAACGTTGATCCCAACTACAGCACCAGTACCTTTTTAGCTGGTACTCTGAACGACGCGGCCGATATCAACTACGACAACAACACTCGTTTCGTGTACGAATTCGTCGACGACAACGACGACCAAGACCGCAACCCGGACTGGCTGCGTGCCAATTCCTCGCAGGACCTCCGGGTGTTCCCCGGTTTCGATGAGAACAACGACTTTATCAACGACTTTAATCAGAACGACTCCCAATTGCGCGAAAACAGGGTACCGGACTACGATGAGCCGTTCTTGCGCTACGCATCCGATCGCCCTGAGTTCCTCTTTGGCATCGATATGAACAATAACGGCATTATCGACCGCTTTGAAAACGACGAGTTGCCCGACTACCTGTACAAACGGGATCGGCGCGGGTACAACATCTATGTAGGTTCTCATTTAGGGCCGGAAGCGAGGCTGACCGTCGGTCGCCTCGACGAGCGCCAGCTAGCCGATGCCCGTGAGAACGTCACCAATTACGTCTTGCTGACCTTCGACAGGGACTACGCAAGCAAGGGGCGTGTACAGGTTTTCAACAACTATCGCCTAGTCCAGGACGATATACGCGACGACGTAATCGAGTGGATTGTGCGCCAGGGATCGCGCGGCGATCTAGTGCCCTATACTGACCCCCTGCCTCTACGCGATGGCTGGGCCAACACCTTGTACCTAGGCTATCAGTACCAGAGCGACCGGATCCACTTCAAGAACCGCCTCAAATGGGAGGTTTTCAGTCAGGCTAACTTCGCCGAGCGGCCCGTTGAGGAGCAGGACATCCGCGAGACCGCTTCCTTCTTTGGCGTCCTCAACAAGATAGATTACACCTTTGACCTAGGAGCCCTCAAGTTTCAGCCGCGTTGGAAGAGCGAGTTCCAGCGCCAGCGGCCATCGCGCCGCGAGGATACCCAAGTGCGCGTGGCGACTACCGAGTTGCGGGAGCTCTGGTCGTTGGTCCTGCGCATGCCGATTTTGTCGCGCACCGAGCTACAGACCGGCGTCGAGTACCTGCTCGTCAAGCAGTTCCGCGAGGAACTAGAAAATCATCAGTTGCACTCGGATCGCAACGAGATGGTTTACGCCTTGCAGTTTACCAATAACGTCGACTATCTGGGCTATAACCTGTGGACCCAAGCCGGGTTCCGCGTGTCGCGGATTGATCGAGCCTCGGCTGATGCGGCGCGCACGGAAACGGCGATGTTCATCACCGTGTTTGCCGGGTATTAAGGTAGGAGGTCCCCCATGCTGAAATATTGCACACCACTGCTTTTGGTCGGGATGTTTTTTTCGAGTTGCTCCTATCGCTATTATGCCGAAGACCTCAAGCCAATAAGCGAGGCCGAACAAGGGGCCAACAAGACGGTGGCCGATGATGGCACTGTGTCTTATAGGCATGCCCGGCTCGAAATTAGCGTGCGACCGATGACCGACGCGGAATTGAACCGCCAGTTCAGCGCGTACTCGAACGACGGGCCCAACTCGCGCAATCCCTATACTTTTGGTAACTCTACTCACTTTCGCACGGGGGATACTCCGCAGCGCTTTACCGTCTTTCGCATGTACGTTTCTAATTACGAATATCCCAAGGTCTATCTCGACCCCAAAAAGGTCTATATAACTACTTCGAACGGGCGCAAGTACTACGCGTTGAGACGCGAACAACTCTTCATATACTACCGCCGCTACGTAGGCGGCGGCACTGGCGGCGACGCTCCGGGGACGCCCGGCAACGATCGCTACATCTGGCAGGAGCGAGACGGCATTTTGCAACGCACGATGTTTCCAGATGAGGCAGTGTTCAGTGCCCAAGAGAACGAAGGGTTTCTCGTCTTCAAGCCGCTGGCACCGGACGTTGATGAGTTGACTGTCCACATTCCCAACGTGGTGGTGCGCTTCGACTACAAGGGAGATCCTATTGAGGATGTGGATGTCGAAATGCACTTTGAGCGGGAGATCGGTCGTATCTATCCAGACGGACGCAAGATGGCGACCAACAAGTAGCGCGGTATTTCTGGCGAATATCCTCAAATGCGCGGTGCTGCTATGAGAGCGGTACCGCGCAGATTTTGTACACAGGTGAGAAACATATGTCGTGGATATATTTTTTAGTTGCCCTTTTGATACTTGCAGGTTGCGGCCCAGAGAGCAAAACCGCCGATTCAGCCGCAGTCTTAGCCACAGTCGCCGGAAAAGCCATCACTACCCTAGACCTTGAACGCTACGAGCAGGAGTTGCCCGACTATCTGCGCTCAAAGAAAGAGGGCGTAGCTGCTCATCGCGCACATTTGCAGAGTTTGGTGGATAAAGAGCTCGTGCTGCGCGAGGCTAGGAAGCGGGACATGGCTCAGCTACCCGACCTGAAGCACCAGCTTTCCAAGATGGTAAACAAGCGCTTAGGTGAGGAACTGTCCCGCAAAATGGTCGATGCCCAGTTCACAGTCACCGAAGAGGAACTTCGTGCGGCCTATGAGGAGCAATCGCTGGGTTGGGAAATCTGGCCGGCGCACATCCTTTCCGCTAGCGAAAAAGACGCCCGCGACATCATCCGCTTGCTAGATGCAGGGGCTAGTTTCTCCGAATTGGCACGAGAGCGTTCCCTAGCTGACGACGCAGACAAAGGCGGCAATCTCGGTGCTTTCTTTAGCCAATCTGGTGCCGTGTCTAGCCTGCGCGATGGTACCTTTCATTTAGAGGAAGGCCAGATCAGCGAGCCGATCCGAACTATTGACGGCTATGAGGTGGTCAAAGTGCTCAAAAAACGGCGCATCCCCTTCGAGAAATTGCGCGATGATATTGCCAAGCAGCTAAGTCGGCGCAAGTGGGTGAGTCGGCGCGAGGCGGTCATTGATTCACTTAAGAAGGCGCACGACCTACGCTATCATCGAGATCGCATCCATGTCGTACTCGATGGACTACATCGTCGAGGACTGGACCAAGCGCAAGCGCAGGTACCGCTGGCCGAATACACAGGTGGCGAGATCAAAGTGGGGGACTTCGTGCAGGGGCTGCTTGACGTGGAAAAAGGTGCGCTGCCGCCCGATAGTGCGGCAGTCTCCCACATGCTTGAGGTGTGGATTCTTCCCGATTCGCTACTGGCCCTTGAAGCCCGTGCTCAGAGATTACATCAGCGGACCGACATAATGGAGTGGAAAGAGAAAAATCACCGGAGGCTCCTCGCGTCCCAATTGCGCCTAGACGCGGTCGAGGGTAGAGTCGAGGTGACGGACGCCGAAGTTAGAGCCTATTACGAAAAGTACCTTGAGACCTACCGCTCCCTGCCCGGCGTCATCGAGATGACCGAGGTACTGGTCAACACGCACGCCGAGGCCGAAGAGATTCTCGCGCGGGTACGCGGCGGGGAGCGACTGGCGGAGTTGGCCTTTCGCCACTCTGTACGTCCCGGCATGAAGCCAGTGGGCGGCCACACTTTCGCCGACAGCGGTCGAGTTACTATCAAGTCGCTTTATCAGTCGCCGTACCGCACCCTCTTTGGCGACAGTAATTCCAAAGACGTCGGGGTCCTACAAGGCCCGATGGAGGTTCAAGGGAAATACAGCGTGTTCCGCCTCGACCAGCCCTACGAGATGGCGTTGCTGCCCTTTAAGCAGGTGCAGCGGCCCATTCGCGTTAAAATTCGCAAACGCCGCGAAGGGGTGCTTTTCGACGCGTTTCTCGACTCGCTGCGCCAAGCGTACTCAAGTGAGGTACACATCAACCAAGATGCCCTCGCCCGCTACGCTACCGCCTTTTAAAGAATGCGCGGTCGGCTCGCGGCACTGCTGCTCGGCTTGGTTTTGGTCGCGCTTATTGAAGGGGGGTTGCGGCTGATCCCAGCGCTGGATCCACCGCCATTTGCCATTCCACTAGCGCACGTCGAAGGCCGGGCACTCCACGCGGTCAACCCGGACTATGCTCGTCGCTTCTTCGCCGACATGGCCGAGCCTATCCGGCGCGGCATTCGCATGACCCCGCGACCTTATATCGAACCCTCTCCCGAGGGTGCGTTGCGCGTACTTTTTGCCGGGGGTTCGACCGTACAGGGCTACCCCCACCCCAAGCGTTTATCGGCCTCGTCTTATCTCCAAGCAATGCTCGGCGACCTCTTTCCAAAGCGCCAGATCGAGGTCTTTAACGCCGGAATCACCGCTGCTTCAAGTTTTGCCGTGGCCCGCGCCGTAGAAGATGGTGCCGCCGCGCTCGGGGCGGCCTTGGTCGTAGTTTATACCGGACACAATGAGTTATACGGGGTTTATGGAGCGGCTTCGTTGGCCCAAGGCGGGCAAGCAGTGTGGATGAAGCGGGTCCACTACGCGCTGGTGCAGTGGCGGCTGAGGCCTTTGGTCGGCAAGCTGATAGGGCCGTTGGGGAAAGAGTGGGCAGATGGTCCCCTAATTGAGGTGATGTCTAAGGCTGGCACGATCCCTGCGTCCGATCCGCGACGGGCGCAGGCAGCGGCCAACTTGGAGACTAATCTCCGCGATGTGGTGGCCTTTTGCCGAGCGCGGCGCATTCCCTTGGTGCTCTGTACGGTGATTAGCAACGAGCGTGGTTTCGCGCCAGTGCGCATTGAGCCGCCTTTGCCGGATGGGGAACGCACGCGCTATGTGGATTTTTTGGCGCAGGGCCATAGGGAGCAAGCGTCGCCGGCCGCGCTAGCGGCCTTGGCACAGGCTGAAGCGCTTTATGCGGATGATGCCTATTTGCACTTCTTACGCGGTTATCACTTAGAGCAGTTGGGCCGCGGGGCTGAAGCGCAGGCGGCTTATGTGCAGGCGCGCGAGTTGGATCCGCGGCCTTGGCGAGCGACGGCCGCTCTAAACGAGGTCGTGCGCCGAGTCGCGACGGAAGAAGGAGTGTTGTTAGCGGATGTGGAGGCGCGCTTCCGGGCCCACAGTCCGGCGGCCGGCGTAGGTTGGGAGTTGATGGCCGATCACTTGCATCCGGCGGCGGCCGGCCAAGTGCTCTTGGCCCGCTCCATTATCGCTGCGTTGGAAGAAGCACCGGCCCCTTGGCAGGTCGCGCCCGGCGCTGCGGATCAATTGGCGGCGACCGACGAATACCGCCGTAGGCTCGGCGATCTGCCTGTCGAGCGGTTGGCCGTGCTGCGGGCTATGGCCGTGCTCTTGGCCGCCCCCCCCTTGGACGCGGGCAACGAGCACCGCGTGCAAACCTTGCGCGAGCAAGCGGCGGCCCTGTGGGACCAACTCAGCACTGGAGAGCAGAGCGGAGTCGAGCGCTGGTACCCGGGTGCCGGGCCGCAGCTATTGGCCCTGAGTGTTGCGGACGCTTGTTACGCCGCTCAGGAATACGAGTGCGCCCGGGCTTATTATCGCGCAGCCCGTTTGGAGGATCCTTATACGATATGGGCCGACTTGTGGAGTACGCTGCGCTATATCCGGTGCGGACAACTGATGGGGGATCCTATGGGGTCAACCGAGCGCGTCGAGCTTGCTGCCCTGCTAGACCGCTTGGGCTTCTTGAGCGCAGCCCCGGACTTTTCTTTGGGGTTACAGAACTTTATCCGCGGCTATGCCTACCATTTGCTCGGGGAGCACGGCAAGGCGTTAGTAGCACTAGAAAGCGCAGCGCAAGACGCGAATATCCGCAAGACGTTCACGACGGACTTGCTAGAGCTGCTCATTGCTGAGCTGATGACTGCAGGCCGCTTAGCCGATGCTGAGCGATATGCAGTAGAAATAGCCGCTGAACAGGGCCAAGAGGCGTTTGGCCGTGCGTTCGTTGAGCAGATTAGGGCGGGTCAGAAGCCGCGCTGATGCCCTCGCCTTCGACGAGTGCGATGGTTTGGTCGGCGGCAAAGGGGCCGAATCGCTCCACGCGGCCCGAAGGCCAGCGCACTTCCAGGGCGTCGAGTTGCGGCCGTTTGCCCAGTCCCAAACAGATGCGGAGTTGGCTTTGCGATAGGTACGAGCGGCTGCCGCGCATCTCCCTAGTCTGGACTAGGTTGCCGCTAGTCGCCGTCAGCCGAGCGCCGATGCCATTCGGGTTGCCGTTAGCTCCTGCGAGTTGAATGGTGATCCAGTGGTTGGCGTCGCCGTGGTCGTTGCGCAGCAAGCTGAGCGGTTGGCCCGAATTAAAAACGAGTAGATCGGGGTCGCCGTCGCCATCGTAGTCGCCGGTGGCACTGCCGCGGCTGCCGCGCTCTAAGGCGAAGCCGGGGCCAGCTAGCGCGGAAACCTCGGCGAAGCGGCCGCCGTCATTGCGGAAGAGCAAGTTGCGCTGACCATAGCTGGTGGATTGGTCGATGTCGCGGACGTTGTCGAGGACGTGGCCGTTGGCGGCAAACAGATCGAGATCGCCATCGAGATCCGGGTCGAAAAACTGGGTACCAAACCCCAACAAGGGCAGCGACGGAAGGCCCACTCCGGCAACGAAGGTCGCAACCGAGAAGAAACCGCCTTCGCCCCGATAGAGCGCGTTAGGCTCGGCTTGGAAGTTGGTGACCGTCAGATCAAGGACGCCGTCGCCGTTGTAGTCGCCCCAATCTACTCCCATACCCGCTTCCTGCTGCCCATCCTGGCCATAAGCTACTCCCATCAGTCCCGCTCGTTCGGCAAAGGTCCGGTCGTGGCTGTTGTGGTAGAGGAAATTGCGCACGGCGTCGTTGGCCACGTAGATGTCGGGCCAACCGTCGTTGTCGTAGTCGGCAAAAACCACCCCCAGCCCCTTGCCGCTGGCATCGGCGATGCCGGCCTCCGCCGAGACATCGACAAAGTGCCCGGCGCCGTCGTTGCGGTAGAGCAGATCGGCTTGGCCTTGGAAGTTGTCTGGATGCGGATAGCCGACAGGTGTTGGCCCGCCATAGCTTTCGTAGCCGGCCATATAAGGTACTTGGTCGGCGCGAGCCACGGCCGGATCGTAGGCCACGTAATTGGCGACATAGAGGTCGAGGTCGCCGTCGCGGTCGTAATCGGCAAACGCGCAACTGGTGCCCCAGTGCGCATCAGCGACGCCGGCTTGCCGTCCGATTGCAACAAAGTGTCCGTCGTCGTTGCGAAAGAGTGCGTTGGGGCCAAAGTTGGTCAGATAGAGGTCGAGGTCGCCGTCGCTATCGTAGTCGGCTGTGGCAACACCCATGCCGACGCCTCGGTGGGCAGCTCCGGCCGCGAGCGCGACAAAGCGTTGGCCATCGTTGCGAAAGAGCTGATTGGCTGGGGCCTCGTCCTGCGGGGCGGCCGCGATAAAAGCGCCGTTTACAGCGTAAACATCCAGATCGCCATCGCCGTCGTAGTCAAAGAAGGCACCCCCGCCGCCCATGGTCTCGGGGAAATAGCGCTGGGGACTGCGGCCGTTTTCGTGCTGCCATGCCAGACCGACGGCCGACGCTACTTCGACAAAGCGGAGCGACGAGGCTGAGGCTGTGGACGCGGTGTGCGGCCGTGGCGTCGGGGGCGTGATTTCTTCGGCGGAGTTGCAGGCCAGACCGAGCAAGCAGACGAAAAAAACTAGCATGGACGCTATCAGGGACTCGGTAGTTGGGCGAGCCGCTCGCGGGCTTGGCGCAGGAAGTCTGGGTCGCCTTGCCATTTGTCGATAAAAGTTTGATAGCAACGACGTGCCTCCCCGATCGCGCCTTGGGCTTGGTACACGGTTGCTAGTGCGTAATAAGTCCGCGCAAAGGTCGAATCGGCGACAATGGCTTCCCGATAGACTCGTTGCGCCCGGTCCAGTTGTCCCTTTTGCAAGAAGAGACTGCCGAGATTGTAGTGTGCATCGGCCAGCGTTGAATCGGCGGCAATAGCTGATTCCAGTGCTCGTTGCGCCGCCGCTTCTTCGCCCAAACTGAGCTGGACATGGCCGAGGTTGTTCCAAGCTGTAGCCGAGGAAGAATCTAGTGCTAGGGCGTGCTCAAAGGCCGTGCGGGCTTCTTGGTACTGGTTGCGCCGCATATAGACGTAGCCCCGGACGAAGTGGAGTTTGCTGGTGCGTACATCCTCTGGGTGCTGCAAGATGCCGCGGCGGCATAGTTCGAGCGCTTCTTGGTCTGCGCCTCGCGCCGACAAAAGCCCGCTTAGCGAAATTAGTACCTCTAAGTCGGCTGGGTCGGCTAACAGTGCAGCTCGATAATGGGTGAGAGCGTCGTCATCGCGCCCTAGTCGCCGATAGTGATGGGCTAGCTGCAAGCGAGCCTCGCGGTCGTCGGGATCGGCGTCGAGCTGACGACGCAGATGTGCGACTTGGGCGGCATCAGCGGCCAGGGTCTCAAAGCGCGCCAGTGCTGCCTGCGCTTGGGTTGGCTGCCCCAGTGCCAAAAGTGCTGAAGAAAGGTTGTAGTGTGCCTCAATCAGATGCGGGTCGAGCGCGAGCGCGTGGCGAAAGGCCGCCAATGCCTCCGGGTACCGCCGCTCGGCTAGGTGCAGCAAGCCCAACAGACGGTGGCTTTCGGGTTGGGTCGAGTTTTGGGCGAGGGCTAGGTCGAGCGCAGCTCGAGCCGCGTCGTAACGGCCTTGACGCAGGTAGAGGCGGCCGAGTTGTTGCCGTACGTCCAGATCTTCACCGCCCCTCGCCAGTGCCGTGTGCAGTCCTTTTTCGGCTAGGTCATAGTGCCCCTGTTTGGCGTAGAAGACAGGTAGGGTGCGGAGGGCCGGGACATAGTCTGGAATGTGTTTGAGCAACTCAATAGCCAGCGGCAGGTGCCCCCGGTCGGCCTCGATTACCGCTAGGTTGTGCCGGGCGCGATGATAGGTAGAGTCGGCTGCGAGCGCGGCTTGGTAGGCGCGAATGGCTCGCTGTGCGTGTCCGAGCCGGGCGTCGAGATCGCCCAAAGCACAATGCGCTGCTGCGTTGAGTGAGTCTAGGGTTAGTGCTTTTTCAAAAGTGCGCTTCGCCTCGGCGTAGCGGTGTTCTGCGGCAAAGGCGAGTCCGGCCTGCACCAAGTGATCGCCGGCTTCTGGCGGGCCAGAACCTACACCACAACCACTCAAGATTGCCCATAGTGCGGCGAGAGCCAAGCTCATTGCGCGGATAGCTGCTGTCGGGCCTCGGCGATTTTGGCTTGTAACGCTTTGCTGGTCGCCCCACCGGACGGAATGTTCTCCCAGAGCGCAATGGCCCGGGCGAATTCGCCGCGGCGGGCATGGATATCGCCGAGCAGTATGTGAGCACTATAGAGCTTTGCATCTAACTTGATGGCCTGATTGATGGCGGCCTGCGCTTGGTCGAGTTGATTCATTTCGAGGTAGGCATTGCCGATATTGGAGTGGTAAAAACCCGTAGCTGGGGAAAACCGCACGGCCCGCTCGTATTGTTTGAGTGCCTTTTCTAGTTCCCCTCGCTTGTGGAAGATCAAGCCTAGGTTGTTGTGGCTTTCGGCCAAGGTTGAGTCGTGGCTCAATGCTTCGAGGTAGTAGCGCGCTGCTAAATCGTCCTTGCCGCGGCGCTGGAGCAGGGTGCCCAATCCTTGATAGCCTAGGCCATAGGTCGAGTCGATGAGTATGGACTGGCGGTAGTGTTCGATGGCCAGTTTGAGACGCCCAAAGCGGCTGTAGAGGGCGGCGATATTGGAGTGGGCTTGGGGTTGATCGGGGTACTGGCGCACTGCGTCTTGGTGGGCTTTGAGTTGGGCGTTTTGTTCGTCCAAGACGCGCGCACGCTCAAGGGCACGTTGTCCCTCGGCAGCGCGACCCAGGCGCAACAGAGCTTGCCCGATTCCGAGAAACGCGGCCGGCTCGTGCGGGCTGAGGTGCGCGACTTGGCGCAATTGTTGCTCGGCCTGTTGGTAGTTGCCCAACTTCAGGTCCACTAGGCCTAGCTGCAGCCGAGCTTGGAGGTGCGTGGAGTCGGCAGTGGCGATGGCAGCGAAAAATTCGCGGGCTTGTTGTAGCTGGCCTTCGCGCTGGTGGATCGCGCCTAGTATGTAGCGCGCTTCAACAGCGTTGGGAGCTAGTTCCAGTGCCTCGGTGAGGAGTTGGCGCGCTTCCTCCACTTTGCCGTGTACATCATAGAACATTTTGCCCAAGGCGATGCGAGGACCGGCGTAGTCGGGTTTTAGTTCAAGGGCTTGCTCAAACTGAGTCTGCGCCGCGGCAAAACGACTCTGGGCGTGCAATGCAACGCCGAGATAGTAATGGTATTGGGGGTTGTCCGGGGCTTGTTGCAGTGCCTGACGATAGGCTT
The DNA here is from genome assembly GCA_007571365.1 of Candidatus Latescibacterota bacterium. GTDB lineage: Bacteria > Latescibacterota > UBA2968 > UBA8231 > UBA8231. Next base: position 5,497 of record RKRN01000101.1, on the reverse strand, counting down.
GCTCGGCTTGGGTGAAGAGGCCGCGGGCTTGGAGCGCACGGCCGGCGGCAAAGGTCTGGGCCGCCGAGTCGGCAGATGGGGCCTGAGCTTGCGGTGGATCGGGTGCTTCGCGGGCGCAGGCGATACATAAGACAAAAAAAAGCAGGACAAAACGCATAGTTCTACTCCGAGATGAGGCGATCAACGCCCCGGTGAATAGTGTAGTGATGGTCGGCGGGTACGGCTTGGAAAGTCTGACGCTCGCCACTCGGCCAGATGACTTCGATATCGGCTTCCGCAGCGGTCCCCAAGCCGAAGTGCAAGCGCGTATCGCTCTGGGCCTGAAAGCTAGAGCCGGTCAGCACTTCGCGCATCTGGTGCAGGCCGCCAGCCTGAATCCGCACGCGCGCGCCGATGGCCTCGGTGGCTCCTTGGCGCAGCGTCAATAGCAGCCAGTGGCCCTTGTCTGCGACATCGTTGCGCAAGAGCGTGGGAGAGTCATCGAGATTGGCGACGAGGATGTCGAGGTCGCCGTCGCCATCGTAATCGCCGCAGGCCGCACCGCGGCTGACCCGCTCGGCAGCGAGAGTCGGCTCGTTGGCGATTTCCCGAAAGCGCCCGGCGTCCAAGTTGCGGTAGAGTTGGTTGCGTTGGCGGTAGCGCAGACCACCGCCACCCCGTTCAATAGCCGGCATGAGGTGGCCGTTGGCGACGAAGAGGTCCTGCCAGCCATCGTGGTCGTAGTCGAAGAAAAAGGTGCCCCAGCCCATAAAAGGTCGGCTGCTGCCGGCTAAGCCAGAGTGCCCACTCACGTCGGCGAAGAAGCCATTGCCCTCGTTGCGGTAGAGGGTGTTGTGATCTTGGGAGAAGTTGGTCACGAAAATGTCCACCCGTAGGTCGTTGTCGTAGTCGGCCAAGGCCACGCCCATGCCAGCTTGAGCGCGCCCGTTGCCGCTATAGGCCGTGCCGGTCGCCAGCGAAATGTTGACGAAACGACCCCCGTCATTGCGAAAGAGGCTGTTGGGATGCCCATCGTTGGCAACGTAGAGATCGAGGTCGCCGTCGCTATCCAAATCGGCCCAAGCCACGCCCATGCCGTAGTAGTTCGGGCCGCGAATTCCCGCTGATAGGCTGGCATCGGTAAAGGTCCCATTGCCTTCGTTGCGGTAGAGCAGATCCGGTTGGGCTTGGGCCCCGCTTGGGCCGCAGGCCGCGGGCACCCCCTTGTGCTTGCACCAACGATCGTAAAAGGGCGGGCCGCCGAGTTCAAACGCTATGTAGTTGGCGACATAGAGGTCGAGGTCGCCGTCGCGGTCGTAGTCGGCAAAAGCCGCGCCGATCCCCCATCCTTCTGAACGGAGGCCGGCGGTCGCCGTGGCGTCTTTGAAAGCTCCGTCGCTTTCGTTGACCAAAAGCACATCCCGGCCCCAACGAGTGAGGTAGAGGTCGGGGTCGCCGTCGCCGTCGTAGTCGGCAAAGGCCACGCCCATGTTCCAGCCACCTATCTCCGTGCCAGAGCCTGCTGTTGCGTTGCTAAACGCGCCATTGCCTATTCCGCGATAAAGTGCGGTGCCCGCTGTCGAGTCGGGGCGGACGCCGCTGGTGAGAAAGAGGTCGAGCTGGCCGTCGCGGTCGTAGTCCCAAAAGCCGCCGCCAGCCGATTGGGTCTCGACGATGTACTGCTTGTCGGCTCCACCGGACTGGTTGATGAAGGCAATGCCGGCAGCTTGGGTTACGTCGGTAAAGAGTGGCCCAGCACTGAAGACGGGTGCCGCGTAAATAAAAAGTAAAAGAGCTTGGAGGTAGCTAGACAAGGAACCTCCTATGGCGATTCGAGGCGGCGATAGGTTTCGTCAAGCAGACGCTGCGCGTGGGGGAAGGGACCGCTCGCCAGCACTTGCCGCAGCCGGTCAATGGCCGCGGCGTGATCCCCATCTTCAAGTTCGATGAGCGCGAGGTTGACGTGGGCTTCTGGATTGTCTGGAGCCAATGCTAGTGCTTGGCGAAAATACGTTCGCGCCGCTTGGGTGCGCCCGGCGAGCAAATGTAGGGCACCAATAGCGTTTAGAACCTCGGGCCGCTTGGCGAGAGATAGGGCTTGTTGGTACTGGTCGAGAGCGCTCTCGGCTCGCCCGGCTTGCTGCAAGGCTCGCCCCAGTTCGTAGTGCAGCCAGAAGTCTTGGGGCTGCCAAGAAAGTGCCTGCTGCAAGTGGGTTGCAGCCTCGGCATAGTGCCCTTGGCGATAGAGCAGGTGACCGTAGTAATAGTGGGCCATGCCGGACTCTGGATCTCGTTCGAGGACGTGGCGCAAATGTGCTGCGGCTTGCTGTGGTTTATGGGTCGCTAGGTAAATCCGGCCCAAGAGAATGCGAGTATCGGTGCGCTGGGGATTTTCCGCTAGGGTCTGGAGGGCCTCGCGCTCGCTTGCCCCATAGCGCTCTTGGTGAAAGTACGCCACGGCTAGATTGTGGCGGGCGTAGTTGTACGCTGGGTCCAATTCTAGGGCCCGGCGCGAGTGACGCGCAGACAGGGCGTAGTCTTGCTTGCGCAGATATACCTCGCCGAGGTCGAAGTAAAGCTGTGCGTCTTCTTCAGTCGGCGCGGCCTCAGCGAGATTGAACAGGACTAATAGACCCCCCAGCGGCAAGGCCAGTACTGTAGTGAGGAGATAGGCTCTGCGGCGAACGCCCAGATAGAACTGAAAGGTGGCAAGAGCAGCAAAAGCGATCAGCACCGGTACGACCGGCATGCGGTAGCGGGCTACCGGAAAGAAGAGTACGACTGAAGCCGTGTACACGAGAGCGTAGAGCCGCAGCAAGGCAATCGGCGGCGTCCACTTCCCCCTCATGCTCAGCCCTAAGCCGAGTAAGCTCAGCGGTCCGATCAGGCCGAAGGGGAGCGACACGCGCCAATCCCAGAGCAAGAGACTCAAAACTCGCGAGTGTTGGCGGGCGTAGTATATGTCTTGATTGCGCTTAGTTTCTGGGCCGCTCCAAAAGTGGAATACCTTTTTGCCGAGCAGACCGAGATAATTGAGGGGCTGCGTGGTTATGTAATCAAGAGCTTTGCGAAAGAAAAAGGCCGATTGGGCGGCTGCGGTCTTATGCCCAGCGCGTTCCGCCGTGGCGATCATGGTCTCCCACTGCATACCCGGACGCAGCGAGACCGTGCGCTCGTAGTCGGTGTTGTTGCCGATGTAGAAATTGACGCCGGCATTGGCGGAGATAAAGACGAGATCCGACTCAATAGTCCAGTTGCGATAGGTAACGGGCAGGATAACCAAGGCTATGGGAACGATAAAAGCGAACAGGGAACGATAGGCAGATGTGCGCCGGTGCCACAGTGCCCAAGCGCAAAAGGCTGCTATAAAGAGCAAGATATTGGGGCGAGTGAGAGCCGCAAGGCCCGCGATGAGGCCGGCTAGCACCCAATAGCACCCATGATCGCGTCTCCACGCCAGCAACAGGCCGTATAGGAGCAGGAGATTGAGGAAGACTTCCACTGGCACAGCCAAGAGCTCGCCTTCAAAGTAGAGCAAAGAACCGCATAAAGCTGCCATGACTCCGGCGATGCGGCCGATCTGCTCGCCAAAGGCGTGCCGAGCCAATGCGTACACCAATAGGCAGGAAAGAACGCCGAGTCCCACCTGTACGAGCCGGATGCCGACAAAGTACGAGGCTGGCAGGAGCCAGCAAACGAGGGTCAGCAGGTAGATGTAGAGGGGGGGTTGCCAATACGGTTCGTCCCCTCCCCAAAATGGACCGCCAGCAAGAAGGGCCTGTGCCTGTTTGAGAAAGGTCTGAGCGTCAACTATGGGTGCGTCAAAGAAGGGGCTGGTGCGGTGTTCCCACAGATAGCCCAACCGCAGGGCGAGGGCGCCTAGCAGGAGCGCGCAAAAAAAAAAAGCGAGTGCTGCGCGCCATGGCGTTAGGATGATGAGAAAAAATTACGCAAGCGTTTTACGGCGCGACTTTGCTCAACTCCGAAGAATCGGGCAAAGTCGCACGTTTTGGTCAATAGGCCAGCGATAAGGTCCCCGAGTGCTCAGTAGAGGTATCGTCCATGTCGATGGCAAGTCGATAGAGATAGATGCCTGGGGGGGCGACTTGACCTTGGTTGTCGCGGCCATCCCAATCAATTTGGAGGTTACCTGCGGTTGAGCCGCCCGTCTGGACTTGGGCGATGCGGCGACCAGAAAGGTCGTATATCTCGACTTGGACATCGACCTGATTGAGGACGAGGAAAAGGTCGAAGGAAAAAGTAACTGCGTCGTTAATGCCATCGCCGTTAGGAGTAAAGGGATTTGGGGCGATGTAGGGGGCCCTGACGATTTGGTCGATCTCGTCGGCGACCACGAGGAGGGCATTGGTGGCTATGTCGGGTGTGGCGTCCCCATCCTCGGCCGGTTGCGGAATGGACTCGACATCGGGGCCGAATTGGTCATTCCACACCGAACTGGTGAATTCTTCTGAGCCACGAAAGAGCTTGGAGCGGAAGACGATCTCGATGTTCTGGCCGAATTGGAAATGCTCAGCACCCATCAGAGGCAGCTTAATGTGCAATTTGGACGAGCCGGTGATCGGGTCTGTGACCACGCTCTGGGCAAATTGCCCCAAGCTGTCGGTGCGGCCCTCTGCTGGAGCGAGGCGGCTGGGATGAATATCGCTCAGAGGATTGGCACCGGTGCTAGGGGCGATTTCAGCCCAGTCTTGGCCGTCGAAGCGCAAGGTGTCGATGCGAGTATCCGCGCTAGGTACGACGATCTCGATTCGGTTGAAGGAGGTGGCTTCGCCCGTTTTGAAGAATGGCCGGACAAAGTAGCGAAAAGCCGTCTCCTCGCCCAAAGTGACGCGTGCAGGGAAAATTTCGGCGACAACTCCACCCGAGACCAGTGGCGCGTCGTAGTCGAATTCGATGAAGTCCAATAGGGCAGCGCTGTGCTGGGCGGAATCGAAGAAGATGCGGAACTGGATGTAGCGAGTTCCCCCAGGTAAGGGTAGTTGGACGCCAGCGTTTTTCCACTCGGATTCGGGCAGACTATCGTCGATGAGGGCGTCTTCGAGCTTGAAAGGTGCCGACCAGAAGCTCCAGCCTAGGAGGCCGTCGTCGCCTAGGTCAACACCTAGTTCGTTGTATTGAAGCTCGCGCTCGGGAATGCGGCCTTCGGGAAGCTTGATCCAAGAAAACAGATCGAGGGTGTTGCCATTCTCGTCTTGGGTATCCGAAAGTCCCGGTCCCAAACGGCGGGCGTATATGTGGGTGTCGAGGGTGTTGCCAACGCGGAACTGGATGCGGACATCGCCATCGCGGGAATCGCGATTCCCGCGCCATCGCACTTTGCCCCAATTGACCTGATGGCCGACAACATCGAGGGAAAACTGATTTTCATAAGCTGTGCGCTCTGAGCCGGCGAACTGCTCGATCTCGCGGTCGTAGCGACGGATGCGTGGAGTGGAGGTGCCCACGTCAATGATGGCCGAGGTGTACCGCCCGTCAATGGCATAGCCGTCGCCGAAAT
>RKRN01000249.1 GCA_007571365.1 Candidatus Latescibacterota bacterium | reverse complement strand
TTTGAGTTCGGCAATATCGGCTTTGGTGGCCAGATGGTCATACGCGCCTTCGAGCCGCGCTACTCGCTCGGTAAGCTCCGTCATAGCACATCTCCTTTCCATTTGAGGCCATATTCAACAGTGTACCATGCGGCCAATATCATTGTCAAGGAAGCCTATCAACACGGCATCTACGTTTGCCGCAGACTCAGCTTGGCGTGCTCGCGCAGTACGCGGTTGATCTCGGTCTAGTAGCGGCGACCAACATTAAGCACCGATCATCTCCTGCATCTTAGCGGCGACCCAGTCAATGGCCACATCGGCCATCACCCGCCCTTTCTTCGGCGAGGCCAAGTCGCGGCCGGCCTCGAAGTAGATCGGGTCGCGCGGCGCGTAGCTCTCGCTCTGTATCTGGAGATTGGCTCCCTCGTAATCGACTCCTTTCCACTGCACGTTCTCGGGAAATGCCGCCATGGCAAACGAAGTCTCAAACTCGGCCGCGTGCGCCGGGCAGTCCCCCGATTCCAGCACTTGAGCGACCAACTCCGCCGAATACGCCGCCCAATACGAATAAAACTGCACGTCTATTCCCAACTTCGCACTGAACTCCTCGACTTGGCCGCCCAAGGGGCCGTTGCCAGCGTGGCCGTTGCATATCAGGACGTGCTCAATCCCGTGCCGCTTGAGCGACTCGCACACGTCATAGGCCACGGCAAAAAAGGTCTCTGGCCGCAGGCTCAAGGTGCCGGGAAACTCCATCCAGTGCTCGGATATGCCTATGGACAAAGGCGTGGCCACCACCACTTGCGGATAAAGCTGCAAAGCCGCTTGGTGCGCCACATGCGCCGCACTGGCGGTATCGTGCTCCATGGCCAAGTGCTCGTTGTGCTGCTCGGTGCTACCAGTGGGCAAAATCGCCCCTTTGATCAGGCCCTGCTCCAGCCGCTCGCGCACGTGGCGGCGAGTCAATTTCCATAGCCGTACTTCTTCGACAATCATTGGTTTTCTCCTCGGTTTTGCGTTTGACAGGATACCTCTTAGGACCTATCATGCGAAATTAATGGACTGGAGACAATGCCCATGCACATTGCTTGCTGTTTTTTGCTTTTAGCCGCCCTGCCCTTGGCCGCTCAAACCGACCAGTATGAAGGTTTTACTGGTTTTTGGCTCAAAAACGACCGCGCCGAGGCTTTTGCCCTGGCCGTGCCTTATCCGCGAGTCCTCGCCTTCCGCCTCAAAAGCGGCGAGAATCCCCTCCATGTCTCCCGCGAATACGAATACATCGGCGTACGCTCGTGGTTTTTCGAGCCGACCCAAGTTCCCGAATCCGGGCTGCCGGCCCTACAACCGGCCACGGCTGAGCAGACGGGTACGCGCTCCGTGCGCCTTTCCGCCGCCCCAGACGATAGCTCAGGTTTGCGCTTGACTATGGAAATTGCACTCGACGCCGAGCGGCCCATACTCCACATCCGCCACGGCTTTGAGAATAGGCGCGATCAACCGCGCCGCATCGCCTGTTGGGCCCTCAACGTCATCCGCCCCGCTGCGGGCGTCGGCGTCACCCCTTGGCGCACAGAGGGCCGCCGCAGTCTGCTATTCTGGCCACATACCGACCCCAATGAGGCTGGCATCTACTTGGGGCCTAGGGCACTGGCGTTGGACTATCGGATAAAGCCGCAAAACGGCTGGCAAAAGGTTGGCACCAACGGCGACGCCGGCTGGATCGCCTTTGTCTGGAACGGGACCGCACTCAAATCCACCGTCGCCCACGTCGCCGATGCCGAATACCCCGAAGACGGCGGCACGGTTACTATGTTCAATTCCACGCCCGAAGTGTTCGACGGCAAGCCGCGCTTCGGCGAAATCGAAAACGTCGGCCCGTTGAGCGACCTGCGGCCGGGAGACACCTTGTGGATGGAACAAACTTTGGAACTAATCGCCGGAATTGAGACCGACGACCCCGAAAGTTGGATCGAGCTGCTAGAGGCCGAATAGGGGCTCAAGCCAGATTTCAAGCCCGCCACAAGTCGAGCTGCGGCCGGTTGCCGATTTGGATCAGCGACCCGGCCGCTTCAAAGGGCATGCGCCCGCCAATGCAGTACGTACACAAGTCGCGCTCGGGCAGGCCGGCGCGCACAAAAGCTGCTAGCATCCCCTGCCGCGACAAGTAAATCACCGGCATCCCCATCGCCTCGCTAATGGCCTCGGCCGTGCGCCCGCGCGCGATAAACTCATCACCCGGCGGCGGGTCCGGCGGCATGTCCACCCCAAAGGTGCATCCCCGCGGTACGCCATCATCGCCGATAATGCCAATCGGCGGCGTGTAACTCAGCAAATAGGCTTGCCCGACGCCAGCTTCCTCGTAGAGTAGGTCACAGGCGCGCTTGGAATTGTTGCCGCGCACAATGCTGTCGTCAATCAGGACCACGGTTTTGCCTTTGAGCTTTTGCGCCATCCCGGGCAAAAGATGCAGGTTTTGGTCGATCGAACTCTTGCGCTCGCCAGCGGTCGAACCTTGGAATGAGCGCTCGCCGCGCATCTTGTAGAATATGGGTTCAAAAGGCAGTTCCGCCTGTTTGGCGTAGGCGCGCGCCGCCACCTCGGGACAGCGCGGCAGGTACGTAACCAAATCGACGTCGGGCGGTAGAAACTCCTCGCTGAGCATCTCCCCTAGCGACTCGCGGATGCGGCGCACGCTGACGCCGTTGATGATCGAGTCGAGGTCGGTGATGTAGTTCCACTCAAAAAAGCAATAGGCGAGGTGGGTCGAGACCACCACTTCCTTGCGGTAGTTGCCTGCGGGCGTGAGCGCATAAATCGCCCCCGGTTCCAAATCTTCGACGTATTCGCCGCCGTTTTTGCGGAAGGCGATGTCCTCCGAGGCCATCACGTACTTGCCGTCCTTCCAGCCGAGCACCCCGGGTTTGATCCCGGTGCGATCGCGGATTGCGATTACGTCGTGCGTGTGCTTGTCGGCAATGGCCAAGGTATAGGCCCCGGGCACTTCCTTGAGGAAGTTTTGTGCGCCGCGGTCGCGGTAGAGGTAAAGCAGGGCCTCGGTATCGCAGCTTGAATACAGGTGCAAGGGAGCCGAGTCTTGGGAAAAAACCCGATCCACTTGGCCGTTGTGGACGGCCGCCATGTCGCAGTCCCAGATCAGGATGTGATTGTCGCGGTGCTCAACCGTGCCGCCGATGACGTGCGGATGCGCCTCCTCGAGGATTTTGTCCTTGGAGCCTCGAGTGGCGTAGCGCACATGGGCCATGTAGGTGTGGTAATTGGGGCTGAGGAAAATTTTGTGCAGATCGGTTACGTCGAAGCGCGAGACCCCGCCCTTCCACTTGATCACGTCGATGCGGCCATCGCCTACTGCAGCAATGCCGGTCGCCTCCCGGCCCCGATGCTGTAGCGAATGAATAAAGCGGTAGGCGTCGTGCAGAGAGTGGGCTACGGTCAAACCGCAGTTGTGGCGAACGACCTCGGCCATAGACGTACCTCGCGGAAAATGTCAAGGGAATGCCACCAAAAGTACGAGCGACCGCGCCGCACGGCAAGACCGCCGGGCTACAGTGCCAAAATCAGCCCTTGCGCCACCAGCGAATCAACCGTCTGAGCAAACGCCGCGGTCGCCTCTTCGACGTCTCGAGCCGTGTGCGCCGACGAGAGCACACCGCCGGTGGCACTCATGTTATCGACTCCGTAAAAGCGCAGATTGCGCTGGTACTCTTCGATCAGCGGCCCCGGCATCCCCTTGAGTCGCTCGGCCTCGGTGGTGTGTAAATCCACCCGGCTCTGGGCCTTTTGCACGCGCTGGCGATCGGTCTCAAAATAGACGTGGAACGTCGAACATGCCCCGTACACGTATCCAGCGATGCCGCGGCGCTCTAATACTTCGTCCCAAGCGGCGCGCAGCGCAGCGGCGCGGGCATTGGCTTGGTCTATCGGCTCGCCCGTGGCCACGCGCTTGAGCACGGCGATCCCGGCCGCCGCCGAAAGCGGTGCCCCGTTAAACGTCCCTTGATGCGCCACCCGAGGGCGGGCATCGTCCGTTACGTCGAAGAGTTCCATAATGTCCGCCCGTCCCGCCACGGCCCCGCCGGGCATGCCGCCAGCGACGACTTTGGCAAAACAAGACAGGTCCGGCCGCAACCCGTAGAGCCCTTGAGCGCCGCCCGGACTAAAGCGAAAGCCGGTGACCACTTCGTCGAAAATCAGCACCACTCCGCGCTCGCTAGTTATGGTTTGCAGATCGCGCAAAAACTCCGGTGCCAAAGGCACTCGCCCCCACGAACCTCCCGACGGCTCGATAATTGCGGCGGCAATATCGCCATCGGCATCGAGGACAGCGGCGACGCGGCCGGCATCCCCGGCTGGTATGCAGACCACGTGCTCGCGCACCTGCGGTGGGATGCCCAACGAGCCGTCCGCGTCAAAGGGCGGCTGCACACCGCGCATCACGTCGTCGTGCCACCCGTGGAAGTGGCCGGCAAAGCGCAGAATTTTGCGGCGGCCGGTAAAGGCCCGCGCCAAGCGCAGGGCCAGCAGGGTCGCCTCGGTCCCCGAATTGACCAAGCGCACGCGCTCGGCCGCCGGGACTAGCGCCTGGATGCGCTCGGCCCACTCAATGTGCAGTGGATGGTCGTTGCCAAAGTGCGTCCCGCGCCCCACGGCCTCGGCGATGGCCGCTACCACTTCGGCGGGCGCGTGCCCCAAGAGCAGGGCCCCATTGCCGAGCAGGAAATCGATGTACTCGTTGCCATCGACATCCCACTTGCGGCCGCCGGCCCCCCGCTCGATATAGAGCGGCACCGGCGTCGCGTAGCGCAGGTCGTGCCCGGCCTTGCCGCCGAGCACCTTGCAGGCGCGGGCAAAGTATTCCTGCGACCGCGGGCGCACCGCTTTGTAGGCCGCGTATATTTCGCTGTGCATCGCCATGACCTTTCTGTCCCGCAAGCTCTTACGACCGTCCGCCGCAGGCGGTAATCGTCTGGCCGGTGACAAAGCTGGACTCTTCGGACAACAAAAAGCGCACCACCGACGCCATCTCGGCCGGATCGGCCATCCGTCTCAGCGCGGTGCTGGCGATGAGTTGAGCGACTTGGCCGGGATTGGCCGAGCGCGCCAGTTCAGTATCCGTCAGCCCCGGCGCTAGGCAGTTGATTCGCACATTGTGCTCGGCCAGTGCTTGGGCGCATTGCCGAGTAAAGGCGATGACGGCGGCCTTGGTCGTCGCGTAGTGGATCATGTTCGGCTTGAGCAGCCAAGCGGCCAGCGAGGAGATATTGACGATCCGGCCAAAGCGCCGTGCGATCATCTCGTCCTTGACGGCCCAAGTAGTCAAAAACGGCCCGTGGACGTTGACGGCAAACATCCTTTCCCACTCGGCAAAGCCGAACTCGCCGTGCCCTTGGGTGGAAGCGATCCCCGCGTTGTTGACCAGCAGCTCGACCGGCCCGAATGCCGCATGCACTTGGGCGATCATCCGCTCGACTTCTGCCGGCTGCGACACGTCGGCTTGGACGGCCAGGCCCTCGGTGCCGCTGGCGGCGACCTGCGCCAAGGCCTCCTGCGCGGCCTCGGCGTTGTGTTGGTAGTTGATGGCGACTCGGGCCCCGTGCGCGGCCAGCATCTGGACGATGGCGCGGCCAATGCCGCGGCTACCGCCGGTTACTAAGGCGGTGCGATTGGCAAATATCGCAGCGGTCATCTGCGTTGGCTTTCGTTAAAAAAGTATAGAGGATTTATTTAAGTTCGTACAAGGTAACTCAAAAAAGTGTTTTAGTTAACCGGCCAAATAGCCCTCCAGCCGGGCGACTTGTTGTAAGAAAAAGTTCTTGCTCCACACCTGCAAACCCTCTTGTTCTCGAGTTGGCAGGAAGCGCTGCACATCGCTACGGGCGACTCGCCAGTCAATGGTGCCGATCTTGTCGCGCAGGGCATTTAGCAACCACGCCACGGTGATTTCCTGCTTTTTGTTTTTCCAAGGGCCCTGCTGCAAGAGGGCATTGGCCAAGAGTTTAAAATTCGGCTCAATCCGGCGTCCTACATACCAAATCAAATCATACCAGTCCCGCCCTTTGGTATAGGTGCGGCACAAGAGCGCATGAATTTTGGTGGCAAAACCCGAAGATAGAGACTGAACGGTGATAGGAGCCGTCACCGGGAACAAGAGATAGCTGGTTGCAAAATGGGATCCCTCTGGGGGATTGGTATCGATTTCCAACTTTACCCGAATTTTTTTTTGCGCCTGTCGTCCGTAGGGCAGCCCTAAGGTCATTACTTTGCCGATGGAATCCGTTTTTACAAAGGCTTTGCGCATCGCCGCATCAACAGCCGATTTGTCTTGGATTTCGAGGTCAATTCCCTCTTGGGCGCAATCGCGCTGTACCTTTGCCAAATAAGGTTGCCAAACAAAGTGTGGATTGGGCTTTTTTAACAAAAAATCTAGGTCCTGTGAAAAACGGTTTATCGCATAGACGATACGCAGACATGTCCCGCCGTGAAACATGGTCTCCGCAAACAGTCCGGCGCGAGACAAGCTGGCTAGGATATAATGCTGCATCAACTCCTGCAATGCGTTTTCCTGTTCCACTGCATTGCCTAGATCGTATTCGCCGAGCTTAGCCGCGACCACGTCATGAAACATGGTTCACCGCCTTTTCGAGTCCTTCTAGATAGGCCCTCGTCCGACGATTGCAAACGGCAGCGCAGATTTCTTCGCTGCGGGCAAAGGAGAGTTGGGCCAGATCGTCTTCCTCTATCCGCAGGGACTCGGTACAATAACTCAGCCCATCCCGCTTCCAGCTAATTTTTCGGTGGAGGTACACAGCGTCGGCAATGGCGCGTAAAGGCGAGGCAATAAATGCCCACTCTCCGCCTGCTAGCTGGATCACCTCAACGCCGGCCCGAGGCTGAGACGATGGAACTCGATCAAAAGAGAATACGCCTAGGGGGGTTAAAAAAAGCTGACTCCGCGCAGTGGTAACGCTGCTGATCTGGTAAACAGCTTCGGGAATGAGGCCGTGGTGCCAAAGGGCGGTTTCAAGGCTGATATGCGAAGGGGCATGCAGCACGGCTGCAAGGGCAAAGGGGTGGATTTCGGACTTGCGAAACACTTTGTCCAACATAAATAGCCCCCGTTTGAGGCGCAGAATCTCGCCAGCGCGGGTAGCGCGATGGATCAACTGCTTCTTAGCCCCTGGGGACGCATCGGCGAACAGATTGCCCACGACAGTATGGTCAAAGAGACCGCCGGGGGGAGATAATCGGATAATTTGCTCGGTTAATTGTTGCATTCTGCCATTAAGTTACGAAATAAGTAACTTAATGACAAAAATTGACCCTTTTCGTCCACCAAGGGAATCTCTTGCAGAAAGTCGTAGTATTCCGGGGAGATCTCTCGCCGGGTTCAACAAAGAAAATGGACCGCCCATCCTCGCAATAGGCCCTAACCAAGTCTCCGCGCACGACGGGCAACTCGCAGGCGAAGCGGTTCAGGCTGCCGAGCGCGACGTGCGCCTCAGCACTGCCTAGTGCCGACGGCGGCTGGTAGCTAAAGGTGATTTCCCGCGAAGCTGGCTCCCGAATTTCGCCGGTGATGATCGCAGCCGAGGGCTGGCTCTAAGCGCGGGTCAAGCAAGCACTTGACGCTAGTAGTATGGCCATTAAGATGCTGCCATAAGGGTTGGGCATGAGTTTTCCTGTGCATCGCGTCGAGACGAGCTTATAACCGTCGACCTACTGTGAATGCACGTATTCAGAAATTCAAACGGTACGCTAGCAGCGCATCATGCCTCGTCGCGTACAGATACTCATTGGCCACAGATAAGGCGTGGAAGCCGGGGCCGACCAAGGAGCGGCCTTTGATCAATGCCCCGTATTCGGCTATCGTCCACTTTCGCACGGCAATGTCCGACGTCCACTGCACTAGGCTGTAGGCTACTCCATCGACGACCTGCAAAGAGCGAATGTCGTGGCTCCAAGACCACGGCAAGTATCCTACTTCGCGCGGTTGATCGGGGTGGGAGATGTCAAACTCGACCAACTCGCCCGGCCAAAAGCGCTCGACATAGAGCTTGTCGCCATCGGTCGCTAGTAGCCTACGGTTATAATTGTAGTAAGACCGAGGCCGAAAGGACTCTAGCGTGTGCCGCCCGGCCTCGCGCAGAGCGCGTACATCGGCCATATCGACGATCACCAATTCGCGCTCAGTCGCTATATAGGCGCGACTCCCGCGCACACTGACATCACAGCGGTGCTGCCACGCGCCGGAATCGCCCACGGGGTCGGAAATGGGCATTATCTCTTGCACATCGCCCGCCACCGGCATGCCCGCTGCGTCGAGAGCAAAAGCCTTGGCAACCAAGGCATTGCCCTGCTCGCGCACGAGGAGCAAACCGCTGTCTGTGGCTCCCCAATACTGCTGGTAGCGAAACTTTCTCGCTTTACTGGCGGCGAACATGCGGTAGCCCTTGTACTTGGGCGCGACCGGGTCGCTGACGTCGAAGACGACCACTCCGAGGCTGTCGCTGGGCAGCCCCTTGCGCTGCCCGACGACGTAAGCCAGCGAATCGACGACGCATATTGCGTTGCTGCCCCCCCATAACACATAAGACTCGGGTCTCGCGCTGCCGAGTAGGCGCATTTGCTGCGGATTGCTCAAGTCGGCGATGGCGATACCGCTTTGCCTGGTGGACATGTAGGCGAGTCCGCCTTGGACCGCGAGATCCCCATAGTGCTGCTCGTCAGGGGCTGCTAGCACTTCAGCCGGCGTCTGTTGGCTGGCGAATGGCCCTCCGTAGGCAATCGCAAGGACGGCGACAAAAACGGCGCCCCACCCCATCGCCACCGCGCGCCACGAGAGCATTACCTCGCGGTAGCGGCGCAAAAACACCACCGCTACCACGAGTCCTGCCGCTGTCAAAGCCAGATTAGCTAGGACCTTTACCCAAAACCGCGCGGAGTCCGTTGCCAAGCGCAGCAAATGCCCTTGGTCGTCCAAGCCGATGGCGACCAGTGGATAGCGATTGAGCAGCGGGAAGAGGGCCAGCGCCGGGCCGGTGAGGAAAACCCCTAGCACCACAGCCAGCGCAATACCCACGGCCACGCCCTTGAAGGGATGGTCGGTCGCCACCGAGCCGATAAAAACCAGGGCGTAGAGCAACGAAAATTGAGCAAACGACAAGGCGACCATGGCAGCATAGTCGATGCTCTGCACGGTGACCAGTTTATAGGCCAGCCGCTCTTGTTCGACCGCGAGGCTGGCCAAGTCTATGTACACGGTCGCCCAAGCCACCAGCGCGACCACTAGCAACCCGCCAAGCCCCATTAAAAACTTGACGACCAGCACTGTTGCGCCGGCCACCGGCTTGTCTAGCAGGAAGGATAGAGTGCCGGTGCTGCGCTCGCGGGCGATGGCGTCCATGGCCAGCACAATCGCCATCACCGCCAGACTGCCCGTAATCAGCTCTGCAAAACTTGCGGCGTAGTTGAAATCCGCATCGTGCCGCAGCAGATAGACCACCACGGCGAGTGCGCCGGCCACCAGCACCTTGGGCAAAGTTTCGCGGCCTTCTTTCCACAACAGCGCGTACCAAGCACTCATAGCTGGCTCCCTTCGCTGGGCTTGAGCGGAAACACCACGAGCGAATGCTCAATCAGGGTGTAGAAGTGATCGCGGACGAGATGGAGCCGTTGCCAGCGACGATCGTAAAAAGAAAAAGACTCCAACTCGTCGGGCACTTGCCAATGGCCCGCGCGCTCGTACTCGTAAGTGTGATACTCGGTCAGCCGATGCGCGAACAATCCGGTGCCGCCCGTGCTGTACACCCAGTCGCCCAGCACTTTTATAGTGGTGCTGGCCCTAAAGGACCCGTGTCCGATCTCGCGTGGCGCATTGGGGTCGGCGATGTCGAAAGCCACTAGGTCGCCGGGCCAGTACCTTCGGACGTAGAGCGTATGGCCCTCACGGGTTATCGGGCGACTTTTACCCGCGTCGTGCTCCTGATCGTAGTCGCCCATTTCCACCCGCACAGTCTCGCGCAAGGCCCCCAGATCCCGCGCATCTATTGCGAGGAATCCGGCTCTGTACCCTACCCATATCCGCTCGTTGTGTATGTGCATGGACAGCATGTGCTGCCACCAAGGCATCATGGGGTCTTGGTCGTAGCCTTCAGGCAGCTCGTCGACGACCCGTTCGTCAGCCCGCACAGGCAGCCCGGCCGCATCTAAGGCAAACGACACTAGGCCCAACTTGCGCCCCCAACGCCCGCTGAGGACCAGCCCCTTGCCGCAGCGGGCCCAGTCCCAAAAATCCCCGGTATGGTCGCCGATTATGCGGTGCCCTTTGAAAGCCGGGCGGAGCGGATCGCCGATGCTAAAGACAGCAATGCCGAGGCTGTCAGCGGGCAAGCCCTTGCGCTGGCCGAGGAGATACGCCAGCGAATCCACGACCGCCACTCGGCGCATGGACCATAGCGGCACCTCGGTGGCCGCGAGTTGCTCAGGCTGGGTAGGATCGCGCAAGTCCAAGACCGCCAAGCCCCGGTCAGTCGCCGCATATCCCCGATCGCCGACGACCGCTAAATCGAGATAGGCCCCTTCTGCAGGCGTCAGCACACTCAGCGGTCCCGGAACTGGTGGCCTAGATTCAGCGGTCAGCTCCAGCGCCGTCATAAACGCGATTAGGGCCAGCCAGCCCATGCCAATGGGCTTCCAGCCGAGGCTGGCTCCGCGCAAGCGGCGCACAAGCGCGATGGCAACCACCACACCCGCCGCCATCGCCGCGGCGGTTGGGACGAGCCGCACGAAATAGAGCCAAGGGTCGCTCACTAGGCGGACTATCGCAGCTCGGTTTGCGAAGAAATCGAGGGATGGTATGAGCGCGGGGAAATAGCCAAGTAGACTGCCAGACGACGCGACAAAGGCGACCAGTAGCAAAAGGCCCAAGGCCGCCCCCTTGAGCGGGTGATCGGCCACAGTCGAGCTGGCGAAGATCAGGCTGTAGGCTAGCAGTCCGGTCGTCAGGTGGACCAGCAACATGTTGACATAGCCTACCTCTTCGGCGACCCGCTTCAGCGAGGGATACCAAGTGCCGCTATGGCTGTAGAAGGAGCTATCAGCCGCCAGCCCGGCCAAGTCCACATATAGCGTCGCCCAAGCCCCGGCCGCTATCACCAACAAGGCCACCGCGCCGACGAGGTACTTGGGCAGCAACACGTCTGCGGCCGACAGAGGCTTGCTCAGCAAAAACGGCAGGGTGCCCTTGCTGCTTTCCTTGGCGACCAATCCCATGCCCAGCGCAACACTGCAGACCACGATAAACATCGCAATCAAACTACCGTAGTTGCTGGCGAACTCGGCGTCGAACTCGGCGTTCTGCCGCAGCATCCACACCACCGCGCACAGCCCCAACCCCACCAGCACCTTCGGCAGCTCCTCGCGGCCTTCCTTCCACAACAATGCGCGCCAAGCCCTCACGATGGTAGCTCCACGTGTTCGACGAAACTCTCTTCTAAGCTCAAGTCGATCACCTCGACGATTTGCCCGCCCGCGGCTTCGACTTGGGCTTGGGCTTGGTCGCCGTAGTCGAAGATGGTCAAGAGCCGCTGACGGCCCACGCCCTGCACGCGGCGCAGCCCGGGCACTCCGGCAAAATCCACCGCGTCCGCGACCCGCACCAGCACCCGTTTGACCTGCTGCCGCACGGCTTCCAGCTCGCCGCAGACCAGCAGCTTGCCTTGGTCGATAATGGCGACTTGATCGGCCACCCGCTCGACTTCGTGGACCAGATGCGACGAGAAAAACACCGTCCGGCCTTCCGCGTTGATGACTTGGATGATGCTTTCGAGCACGTCGCGCCGCACGATCACGTCTAGCCCGGCGGCCGGCTCGTCGAGGATCAACAACTCCGGGTCGTGGCCCAGCACCAAGGCCAGATTGAGCTGGGCGTTCATACCCCGCGACAGGTGCTTGACCTTCTGCTTGGGGTCCAGCCCAAAGTGCTCGACCAGCGCGGCGACCTTCTGCTCATTCCAGCGCGGGTACAACTGCCCGGCAAACCACGCCACCTCCTCGACTTTCATCTAGTCGTACAGCACTGGATTGTCCGCGATGTAGCCCACCCGCTCCTTGAGTTCCCTCTCGTGGAGGTGCGGGTCGTGCCCCAGCACCTCCACCGTGCCGGCGGTGGGTTTGAGCATATTCATTAGTACTTTGATGGTCGTGGTCTTGCCGGCCCCGTTGCGCCCCAAAAAGCCGAAGATGCTGCCTTGGGGCACCTCCAAGTCTAGCCCCGCTACCGCTGGGTGTTTGCCAAAGGTTTTAACCAAGCCTGTGATGCGAATCGCCGCTGCTGCCATGGTTGCTTCTCCTGCTTAGCTGCTGAATTTTTTCAAGGTTTCCTCAAACACTCGGCGCATACTCGCCGCATCCAACCCGAGTTGCGTCCCTTCCACCAGTGCTTTTTCCATCCGCTCGCGCACGATATTCAGCCGCTCTTCAGTGCTCATAGAAACCCCCTTTTCGGCGACATACGTTCCCATGCCGCGCCTTTTGTAGATGATGCCCTCGCGCTCCAATTCGAGATAGGCGCGGGCGACCGTATTCGGGTTGATTAGCTGGGTGCTGGCTATGGCCCGCACCGAGGGCAGCTCGTCGTCGGCTTTGAGGGTGCCGGTGGCGATGTGGTACTTGAGCTGCTCGATTAGTTGCAGGTAGATCGGCACCCCTCCGGCCGTATCGAGGCGCAGATGCAGCGCGTCCCCCCGTGCGATGTCGCGTTTAGCCATGAGCGTCTTCTCAGATTGTACAGGTGATTCACTGTATTAACTCATTAATACAGTACAAAAAGAGCCTTGTCAAGCACTTTTTACAAAAAAAGCGGGCGAGGGAACCAGGTCCCTCGCCCGCATCGGCGTTAATCGTCGTTTCTCTTATACCGCTCGCTAAATCCGCGTCGCCGGGGTTAAATGGCCGCGTCGCCGGTCTCGCCAGTGCGGATTCGCACTACCTCATCCACCGACAACACGAAAATTTTGCCGTCGCCAATACGGCCCGTCTGCGCGGCCTCGCGCACAGCGCTCAAACCCTGCTCGGCGAGGTCGTCCCGCACCACCACCTCGACCTTGAGCTTGGGCGTAAAATCGACGACGTACTCAGCACCGCGATAGATTTCCTTATGACCTTTTTGGCGGCCAAAGCCCTTGACTTCGCTGACCGTTATGCCTTGAACGCCCAAGCCGCTCAACGCCTCTTTGATCGCGTCTAGCGCGTTGGGCCTCACTACGCACATTAGCATTTTCATATCGCCTCCTCCTCGCGTATTGGTGCATAAGGCATAGGGAAAGTAGGTCGCCGCGCCCTCTGGCGCAATGGACGCAATCGCTTTAGACTTTTGGCCCCGATTGAGCCGCTCTCAGGCGGCGCATCTCTTTTGCATGGTGTGGTTTTGATTTTAATGAATGCAGTGCAGGCTTGGTCCCTGCTAATGCTCATGGCCCTAGTAGGATGCGGGGGCGCAAGTCAGGCCGCATCCCCGGCGGCCGAAGGCGATGTTCCGCGCACTGCGTGGCCCGAAAGCTGGTTCCATCCGCCGCGCACCGCCGCGGAAGTCGGCTTGACGACCTTCCGCCAGTCGCCCGTGCTCGACGAGCTGGTGGCCAGCGGCGAGTTGCCGCCAGTGGCCGAGCGGCTCCCGGACGACCCGATTGTCGTCGAGCCGATCCATGGCATTGGGACCTATGGCGGCACCGCCCGGCTGTTCCTCGCCGGCGAACAGCTCCTCAACGTGCCCGAAGGAACCCTGCGCCCGGGGCCGCAGCTCCAGCTAACCCTGCCCAACTTTGCCGCCCGGGTCGAGTACCACAACAACGCGCAGACCCTGACGGTCTTCCTCCGGCCCGGGCACAAGTGGTCTGATGGGCATCCGGTGACGGCCGACGACTTTGTCTTTTGGTTCGATCGCGTCCACATGAATAAAAGCCTCACGCCCGTGGTCTCGCCGCGCTTTAAGGGGGCCCGCATCGAAAAACACGGCCGCCACCTCTTTAGCTATCACTTCCCCCAGCCGATGCCGCTTTTTGTCAAGCACCTCGCCCACAACAGCTCGCACCTGTCGGTCCCGGCGCACTTTATGCGCCGCTACCATCCCGATTTTACCGACGCCGATCAGCTGGTGCGCGAAGCAGAAGAGCTCGGCTTGCAAGACTGGCGCACCTATTTCCAAGCCGTTCTCAACACGCGCGACCTAATGGTATTTCACAAGCCGGTGCAGACCGCTTATGTGGTGGTTAGCAAGACTTCGACGCGCGTCCGCTACCGCCGCAACCCCTACTATCCCAAAGTAGATCCGGCCGGCAATCAACTGCCCTATATCGATTACCTCGAAGTCCAGCGGGTCGACAGCCCCGAGATCATGGCCGCTAAGGCCGCCACCGGGCAGGTCGATTTTGCTGGTCGGCAGTTTAAGACCGCCGACATCCCGCTGTTTAAGCGCTTTGAGCAGGACAATGGCTACGAGACGTACCTCTGGCCTCGTCCCTATGGCTCGGACGTGACTTTCATGCTCAATATGACCCACCCGGACGAGCGGCTGCGGCCGATTTTTCAGGACGTGCGCTTTCGCCGCGCCCTCTCGCTGGCCATCAACCGCGCCGAGATCAACGACATCGCCTATTACGGGCAGGGAGTCCCGCGCCAGTTGACGGTCGTATCTGCGAGCCGCTACTTTGAGCCTTCCTTTGCCGCCGCTTGGGCCGAGCACGACCCGCAACGCGCCCGCGCCCTGCTTGACGAGATGGGGCTGCTCGACCGCGATGGCGATGGTCGGCGCGAGCATCCCGATGGCCGCCCCCTCGAAATCACCTTGGAGTACACGCTCGGGGAGACGCCTAAGCAAGTCACTGTGGACTTGGCAACCGCCCATTGGCGCGAAGTGGGGCTGCACATCAACCGCAAGCAAATAAGCGGCGCACTGCAAGGCATTCGCACCCGCGGCGGGGTCATGGACATGAGCATCTGGCACGCCGATCGCAACGCCGACATCCTCTTTCCCATCGAGCCTTTTTGGTACGTGCCCATGCACGTGGGGCAGGAGGTGACCCAGTGGCCGGAGTGGTCGCGGTGGTATCGGTCGGACGGAGCGCGCGGCTGGATGCCGCCCGCCAAGGTCCGGGAGCTGATCGCTTGGTGGGAGGTGCTGCGCCGCACATCCCACCTCCAAGAGCGCATTGCCATGGGCAAAAAAATTCTCCAGAGCCAAGCCGACAACCTGTGGGCACTCGGCGTCATTGGCCTAGGGCCGCACCCGGTCATCGTCAGCAATCGGCTGCACAATGTCCCGCGCCAAGGCTATTGGGGCTGGGACTCGCGCTGGTCTTGGCCCTACTATCCAGAGACTTGGTATCTAGCAGTGGAGAGCAATGAGTCCCCACACCCAGCACCCCGGACCCCGGACCCCGGACCACCATGATCAACTACATCATCCGCCGCGTCCTGATTATGATCCCCACGCTGCTAGCCGTCTCGGTGCTAGTTTTCGTCGTCATCCAGTTGCCGCCCGGGGACATCATCACGTCGCGCCTGCAAGAGCTACAGGCCGAGGGTCAAGACATATCCGAGGAACAAATCGCCGCCCTGCGCGCCCGCTATCACCTCGACGACCCGATGTTTATCCAGTACTGCAAGTGGATGGGCGGCTTCCTCCAAGGCGACATGGGCTATTCGGTAATGTACGGTCAGTCGGTCAACAACCTGATCTGGGAGCGGCTGGGCTACACCCTGCTGATCACCTCGACCGCGACTTTGTTGACTTGGCTGGTCGCCTTCCCGGTGGGCGTCTATTCAGCTCTGCGCCAGTACTCGGTGCTCGACTACGGGGCAACGCTCGCGGCCTTTGTCGGCTTGGCGACGCCCAACTTCCTGCTCGCACTGGTTTTGATGTACTTGGGCTATGAGTGGTTTGGAATCGCCGTGGGCGGGTTGTTTTCCCCCGAATACGCCAGTGCGCCGTGGAGCTTGGCCAAGCTCGCCGACTTGCTCGGGCATCTGTGGATCCCGGCCGTGGTCATCGGCACGGCCGGCATGGCCGGGCTGATGCGAATTATGCGCGCCAATCTGCTCGACGAGCTGGGTAAGCCCTACGTAACGACCGCGCTAGCCAAAGGTCTCGGCCCAGTGCGCTTGGTGATTAAGTACCCGTTGCGCATTGCCATCAATCCCTTTATCAGCACGGTCGGCTGGATGCTGCCGCACCTGATCTCCGGCTCGGCTATCACCAGCGTGGTGTTGAGCCTACCGACGACCGGCCCCTTGCTGCTGGAGTCTCTCCGCAACCAAGACATGTACCTGGCGGGCAGCTTCCTGCTCATGCTCAGCGTCCTGACGGTGATCGGCACCCTGCTGTCGGACATTCTCCTAGCCATAGCCGACCCGCGCATCCGCTATGAGTGAAACTCGCCCCACAACCCAACTAGCCGACGCCTCGCAGTGGCGGCTGATGTGGATGCGCTTCCGCCGCCATCGGCTGGCCTTAGCCGGCAGCGCGATGCTGCTCGCGCTCTACGGCCTCGCGGCCCTGTGCGAATTTATCTCGCCGTACCGGCCCGATCAGCGCCACGCACAATACGTCCTTTGCCCGCCGCAGGAGATTCGCTTCGTCGACGGTGAGGGGTGCTTTCACTGGCGGCCTTTTGTCCACAGTGTGCGGCAAGACACGACCGCCGATCCGTGGCAGCGCGAATATCTCGTCGATACCAAAGTCATACATCCGATCCGCTTTTTTGTGCGCGGTCCGGCCTACGAGTTTTGGGGGCTTTTCGACGCGGACTTGCACTTATTCAGCGCCGGCAGCGGGCCGTTGTTCCTCTTTGGCACCGACGACTTGGGCCGCGACCTGTTCAGCCGAATCATATACGGGGCGCGCATTTCGCTCACCATTGGGCTGATCGGCGTGGCGCTGACCTTTTTCATCGGCATTCTGCTCGGGGGTTTGGCCGGTTATTACAGCGGTTGGGTCGATGTAGTAGTGCAGCGGATGATCGAAGTTCTGATGGCCGTGCCGCAGCTACCGCTGTGGATGGCGTTGAGCGCGGCCCTGCCAGCGCATTGGCCGCCGCTGCATATTTACTTCGGCGTCACCATCATCCTCTCGCTGATGGGCTGGACTGGGTTAGCGCGGGTGGTGCGCGGCCGTTTTCTGTCGCTGCGCGACGAGGATTTCGTGGTCGCCGCTCGCCTGTCGGGCACCAGCGAGTTGAAAATCATCTTCAAACATCTGCTGCCGTCGTTCCTCAGCCACGTAATCACGTCGGCCACCCTAGCGGTGCCGGGCATGATTCTCGGCGAGACCGCGCTGAGTTTTTTGGGGATTGGGCTGCGGGCCCCGGTGGTTAGCTGGGGCGTGCTACTGCAAAAGGCGCAGAACTTTCAGGCCGTGGCCATGGCGCCTTGGCTCTTGTTACCTGGGCTTTTCGTAGTTATCGCGGTGTTGGCCTTCAACGTGGTCGGCGATGGAATGCGCGACGCAGCCGATCCGTATGCGAGCCGGTGACACGCTTGTGGGTGGCACAAAGTACTGTTTAACGAGAGCGGCGACGTATGAAAAAACGCCGAGATTTCTTTATATTCTGATGGTAGAATTTCACTTGGTATGTCCCGTGCAGACATACCCCTACGTTTGAACCCAACTCAGTTAGGTATGCCATGTTTACGGTAAGCGATTTTCGAGATTTGGTCCAGCTCTTAGACGAGCATCCTGATTGGCGAGAGGAAATGCGACGCTTGGTCTTGACGGATGAGGTATTGTCGCTTCCCAGTGCAGTCCGTGAACTAGTCGAAGCGCAGCATCGGACCGAGGCCCGCGTGGATCAGCTAACCGAGCGCATGGATCGGCTAACCGAGCGCATGGATCAGCTAACCGAGCGCGTGGATCAGCTAACCGAGCGCATGGATCGGCTAACCGAGCGCATGGATCGGCTAACCGAGCGCATGGATCGGCTAACCGAGCGCATGGATCAGCTAACCGAGCGCATGGATCGGCTAACCGAGGCCCTGACGAAGATCTCTAGTGACGTCGATTGGCTCAAAGGCGACCAACTCGAGCGGAGATACCGGGAACGAGGACCAGCCTACTTCGCTCCTCTGATTCGTCATGCCCATGTACTGTCATCGGACGAATGGGTCTCCTTGGTCGAAGGTGCGCTGGATCAGAAACAAATCTCGGAGCAAGAAGCGGATGACCTTTTGCAAACAGATGCAATCGTGCGCGGCCGGCGACGGGAAGATGGCGCAGAGGTTTATCTGGTGGTGGAAGTGTCTTGGGGGGTCGGTATTTCCGACGTCCAACGAGCCTCGGAGCGAGCCGCCATGCTAGCGAGAATCGGCAAAACCACCCTTCCGGTAGTCGCTGGTTCTTGGGTGACCCCCGATGCACAGGAACCAGCTCGCATCATGGGGGTCTGGCAGGTTACCAATGGCCGGGTGACGGACCCGGAAGCTGCTTGAAGCCAGCACTACCGACGCAAGCTAGACGAGCGCGGGATCGGTCTCGCCGCGCTTTAGGCTCCTCTCAGTCTAGCCTAAACCGATCCTGTGAACGATTACAGTGCCGCGCATTTTCGACAACATTGAGCAATCGCTCCGGCTAGCCCTAGCGGAAACCATGCAGGTCGCCGTCCGGGCCGACTTCTGCGTAGGCTACTTCAACCTTCGCGGTTGGCGAGCCATCGACAAATACGTCGAGCAGTGAGCTGGTGGAGATGGTCATTGCTGCCGTCTGCTGGTCGGCATGCAGCGGCTGCCCCACGAAGAGCTTCGCATTGCGAGCAGTTTTTCGACTAAAAAAGAACAGCTAGACAACCAAACGGCGTTGCGCTTAAAGCGCAGGCTGGCAAAAGAGTTTCGCGAGCAAGTGACTATAGGTGCGCCTAGCAACGCGGACGAGGCGGGCCTTCGCCGACTAGCGCGACAACTCGACGCAAAGAAGGTTGTGGTTAAGCTGTTTCTCAAGCATCCGCTTCACGCCAAGCTCTATCTGTTGTTTCGCCCGGATCCGATCAATCCAATCGTCGGCTATTTGGGCAGCAGCAATTTTACCCAAGCGGGGTTGGCTGGTCAGGGCGAACTCAACGTAGATGTACTGGAACACGACGCCTGTCAGAAGCTCGCCCAGTGGTTTGCAGAGCGGTGGAATGACCATTGGTGCATCGATATCTCGAAAGAACTGCTCGAAATTATTAATGAGAGTTGGGCAAGAGAGGGATCAATCCCGCCGTACCATATCTACGTTAAGATGGCCTACCACCTATCACGGGAAGTACGAGCCGGCCTGAACGAGTTTCGCATCCCCACAGACTTTGGCAACAAACTGCTCGACTTCCAGATAGCTGCGGTAAAAATTGCAGCCCGTCTCCTAAATAAACGCGGCGGCGTCATCATCGGCGATGTTGTCGGGTTGGGCAAGACGCTCATCTCAACCTTGTCGTGATCGTAAATATCCCAGAGGACCCAACCGAGGACATAGTCTTTCTCAGTTATATGAGGATTGAGGCGAAGTGCCGTTGCGGCATCAATAATCTCGCGCCTGTCAATCATGGGGAACTTTCTCTGCCCAAGTTGACGGAACCCAGAGGTGCCATTTAGAAATCAGACGGGAGCACTTGAGGGTGGTATCGAGCTTAGCGTTGCCTGCGGTCAGATGCGCCCGGCAAATATCGGTGATATGGGAAGTGCCGGAGTGTTGGTCGGCCAAAAAGCCAAGGCGCTTGAATACTGCTCCGTTGCCAACCCGTGTGGCATAATCAATGAGCGTGTCATCGCTGCGGTCAGAGCGTTTCAGGTAGGCGTCGAAGCAGTCGGACACGTGTTGAATCCCTCCCCCGAGGGTGGGATTGTCCAGTATGTCGATCACGGTCCGATGAACATCCGACAGCAGCACTTTTGAACGGCCTCGCCAAACGGGCCTCGTGCCAAAAATTTTACGCTCTTGAACGTGATACAGCGTAAAGTTCGCTCCGTGGCGGACCTGATGCTTTTCGCGTACTGTCTGTGCCGTCATGATGATGATGTCGCGGAACAACTGCTCAGTAAGGTCCCAGTGCTCAGCGGCTGTCCGGCCCCCGATATAGGCCGGGGTGAAAAGGGCGGGAACAAGTACCCAAGGGTCTTTGAGGACATATTGGCTGTCGAGAGAATCCATAGGCACCGGGATATAGGCCCCCGGACCGACGCGACGCAACCAGCCTTGGCCTGTCCATCGGGACAAAAGCTTGGCAGCTTCAGGTCTGCCGACGGCAAGCGTCGCCGCGACATCGTCGATTTTGATGACATCGTTGGCGGCCCGCATTACGGCTGCGAGCTTTCGCCGACCACTTGGCTGCTTCAAAGAAAAAGTATATTCCATACGCATAAATTCACTTTTTCAGAGAATTTTGTCAAATACGCTATTCATAGTTAGTTTATCGTAGATGCAATATGTGCTAATAACGAACAGCTAATCCGGGATATTCCCAATGCCAACACACCTCGACCGCACGAAAATCAAAGAATATCTAGCGGCTTCCGACCTCCAATCTCTGTTCATTGAGGAGCTTGGCTGGGATTACGGCGGCACTGACATGGAAGTCCCCGTCGCCAACGCGATATACGCTCTCCAAGCCGTCGCCCACAAGCGCGGCATGGTTGTTTACCAGTATGTAGCAAATGACGACGCCTTCCCAAGCTATCCCACTCGCCAGAAGATCGAGAAGGCCGTCGCCAAGACCGTCCGCGAACACATCATCGTTTACACCTCATCCGACAGGAATACGCACCATTGGCAATGGGTGAAGCGCGAACCCGGCCAGCCCGACCGCTCGCGCTCGCATATCTACCAAAGAGGACAGGGGGGCGAAGCACTGATTCAAAAGTTGGAGCAGATCGTCTTCACGCTAGACGAGGAAGCCGACCTGACCATCGTCGATGTATCGGGGCGAGTACGTGCAGCTTTCGATGTCGAGAAGGTCACCAAGAAATTCTATGACCGCTTCAAGAAGGAACATTTAGCCTTTCTCGCTTTCATCGAAGGAATCGAGAACGTAGCCGACTGCGAATGGTATGCCTCGCTGATGCTCAACCGGATGATGTTCATTTACTTTATTCAGAAGCGCGGCTTTCTCGATGGCGATACGGATTATCTGCAAAATCGCTTGCAAGAAGTGCGCGAGCAGCGGGGCGCCGGGAACTTCCTCGGTTTCTACCGCCTGTTTCTTCTGCGGTTGTTTCACGAAGGGCTAGGGCAACCAGAGGCCGACCGCGACCTTGAACTGGCGGCGTTGATCGGCAAGGTTCCGTATCTCAACGGTGGCTTGTTCGATGTGCATGATCTAGAGCGGGACAACGAAGACCTCCACATCCCGGACGAGGCATTTCAGCGAATTTTCGATTTTTTTGACGCCTACCAGTGGCATCTCGACGACCGGCCGCTTCGCAATGACGACGAGATTAACCCCGATGTCCTCGGCTATATCTTTGAAAAGTACATCAACCACAAGCAGATGGGGGCTTACTATACCAAGGAAGACATTACTGGCTACATTAGCCGCAATACCATTATTCCCTTCCTGTTTGATCAAGCGAAAAAAGAGTGCGCCATCGCTTTCAAGCCCGGCGGTGGGGTGTGGGAGCTATTAGCCGACGATCCAGATCGGTACTTTTACGAGGCTGTTCGCCACGGCATTACCTACGACATCCGCACGAAGGAGGCCCTTGCGGCAAAGCGCGAGTTGCCGCAAGAGATAGCAGTTGGCCTGCAAGACGTGTCCAAGCGCAGCGACTGGAACAAGGCGGCCTCGCCGACCTATGCCCTGCCGACCGAGACTTGGCGCGAGCATATCGCCCGTCGCCAACGCTACGAAGAGGTCCGGGCCAAGCTCGCTGCCGGCGAGGTCGCGTCGATCAACGAGCTGATCACGTACAATCTGGACATTGAGAAATTCGCCCAAGACGCGATTGCCAGCAGCGAAGGTCCCGAACTCATTCGCGCCTTTTGGAAGGCGATTATTCAGGTCTCCGTTCTCGATCCCACCTGCGGTTCGGGTGCTTTTTTGTTTGCCGCGCTCAACATCTTGGAGCCGATATACATGGCCTGCTTAGAGGCCATGCAGGGGTTCCTCGACGATCTGGAAAGATCGCAACGTAGGCATCGTCCAGAGAAACTGAGCGACTTCCGCAAGGTGCGGGAACAGGTCGTCAGCCACGCCAGCGAGCGGTACTTCACGCTCAAGTCCATCATCGTCAACAACCTCTATGGCGTGGACATCATGGAAGAAGCGGTGGAAATCTGCAAGCTGCGGCTTTTCCTAAAGCTGGTCGCTCAGTTAGAACACTACGAGCAGATTGAGCCGTTGCCCGACATTGACTTCAATGTCCGCGCTGGTAATACGCTTGTGGGGTTCGCGACGCTCAGGGAAATACAGGATGCGTTTGTCTCCACCCCGGATGGCCAGCGCAGAATGCTCTATCCCGAAGACGCGGCTAAGCTGAAGCGGATTGAAGAGGACGCCGAGATCGCCGACCGAGCACAGAAGTTAGGAGCGAAATATATAGTAGATTTACAGAAAAACAGCACGATGCTTGTTCGGAATCAACGAGGCATTGGTCAGACAGAAACGCAGTCTTTCAAGGTTCAGAGGTCAAAACCCATTATTGATGAAATTGACCGAGTATTAGCAAAGCACTACGGCTTTACCGACGCGGAGTTGGATTTCATCATCAATTACGATATCAAGTATCGCATGGGACTAGAAACCACTTTTGAAACAAATACTAATGACCCCCTCAAACTAGCGGCAACGGTCTGTGAGGGCATCTCCGATACTGACCTGAACGACATGGAAGAAATTATTCATGATCGTCGCAATTTTTTCGGAGACAGAACCCATAGATGAAAAACAATACCAATAACAACCTAGAAGATATTATCTCGCGTCTTCTAACCATTGATCCCTATAGAATCGTGCTTTTTGGATCCCTTGCTACTGGCATGGATAGGGAGGATAGCGATATCGATTTATTGGTCGTCTTGGACTCTGATGTTATCTCACAGACCTATGGGGAAAGGATGAAAAAAAAGAGCATAGTAAGGAACAGTATCCGCGAGATCAACAAGCAGATTCCTATCGACCTTATCGTATATACCAAAGCTGAATACGACCTTCTTCAGAAGCGCGACATTTCATTTCTCAACGGGATAGAACGTTCAGGAAGGACACTATACGAGAAGCCAAACTAAAGCTTGGCTAGATTTGGCTCGCGATGACCTGCAGGTTGTAGAGGAAATTATCAACCAAGATGCGCTGACACACATGGTTGTATTTCACTGCCAGCAAGCAATGGAAAAATCCTTTAAGGCTGTTCTTGAAGAATACGAACAAAGCGTCGCAAGAATCCATGATCTCATCACGCTTCATGGCCAGACGGAGAAATATATTAGAGTCGAGATAGAACCTGATCTTCTAAATCAACTGAATGACCTATATATCGACGCGAGGTATCCCGCCGACTTAGGGGTCCTCCCAAGAGAGAAACCACCGATAGAAATAGCTCAAAAGATGTACAGTCTCGCTAGAAGGGTGTGCGAAACAATAGAGCAAAATATGCAGTAAGGGGTCTTGATTTGGAACAATTGAACAGATTTCTGACGAAGACCGCACACTACAAGTCGAGCACATTGGATACTTCAGCAGCGTTGCGGCGTTGCGCTGACGCTGGAAGCTCGCCTGAGTTCACATTCAAGGGCAACCTCGGCATACTCGACAGCACCCTAATTGGCTTCTTCTGCTCTGTGCGTTGTCCAGGCGACGCACTCCTCAAGACCTATGATCTGGCACAGATGCTGCGCGACACCGACGCGGCGATTGTCGGCGGTTTCCAGTCGCCGATGGAAAAAGAGTGCCTAGACCTGCTGTTGCGCGGCTCGGCGTCGACCGTAGTTTGTCCGGCGCGCGGGCTTGACCGAATGCGAGTTCTAAAAAAATGGCAGGAGCCGTTGGCCAAAGGGCACTTGCTGATTTTGTCCTTTTTCGCCGACCGCATTCGCCGGCCCACCACAGCAGTTGCCGCTCAGCGCAATGCCCACATCGCCGCACTCGCCGACCGCATCCTCGTCGCCCACGCCGCAAAAGGCGGCAAAACAGAGGCCTTATGTAAGGAAGCACTCACCGCTGGAAAGCCGGTATTTGCCATAGACTCTCCAGATAACGCGCATCTGGTGAAGCTAGGCATTGTGCCGATCCAAGCGGAAACCCTTGCGCCCTTACTATAGCCAGCTGCCTCTCCACGGTTGGCGATATAATTCCAACCCAATGAGTCCTTGTAACCACTTTTCTGTGGTGTACATCAGACATATGTCCCGTATCAACGTAAACATTGACGATCAGGCGTGTGCAGAGGTGATGCGTCTCTATCGGCTAACGACCAAAGGGGCCGACGATAACCAGCGACTGAATAACGTTAGTTGGTTAGTTAGCCCTTGTATTTACTTCGTGCTTTTTCAAAGAGCATTTGCTGGATCAATTGGGCGTCTTTGGCGTCTCCCGTTTCGCACTCTGAATCCAACCTCTCAAGTGCGGCTCGATGAAATTCGGGAGCGATCTCAAAGCCTATGAAGTGTCTGTTGAGTCGCCTTGCGGCAACAGCCGTAGTGCCGCTGCCCGTGAACGGATCCAATACCACTTGGCCCTCTTGCGTTGTGAGCTTGATCAGGAACTCGATGAGCTGCAACGGTTTTTGGGCTTCGTGAATTTTCTTTTCGCCCTTTTGGAAACCAAAGGCCAAGAGATTTGTAGGGGTAGTGCCATGGCTCTGACATGCTTCTATGTTCATGGCCCCTACGCCTTGCTCAAGGATGTTGTCGGCCATGGTTCCGCCGATCTTGTAGGGTTTTACGAACCAAGCGATCGGCTCATATAAGGGCGCGAGGTTGCCCAAACGCCAGCCGCGCCACGCTTTAGCCTCGGCTTCTAACCCACGCCGTGCAAAGACAATGCTCACTTTTTGCGCGCGATGATGCGCCGACTCTTTCTGCCAAGCGAGCAGGTCTTTGAGCAAAAAACCGCTGTCCTCAAATGCGTTGACGACGCGGTGTATGGTGCGCCGTGCGCCGAAGACGAAGAGCGATGCGCCGCGTTTCATTTTGGGCAAAAGCCGTTCAGTCCAGCTTTGACACCACTGCTGATACTCTCGTCCAATGTTCCTATCGGCTTGCGACCAGCCGTTGATGGGCTTGCCTCGTCTCTTAAAGGCCGATTTCCCAGCCTGCGCGGGCGACCGCCCCAATAGTGCCGAGTTCGTATTGTCGTGTAAGACGTCCCAGTCGTCTAGGCTGATTCCGTAGGGAATGTCCGATAGAAAAAGTTCAATGCTGTTGTCGGCTAAGCGCGAAATGTGCTCGCGGCAATCGCCGCGGGTGATTTTGTCTAGGTACTCTTCGTTCATGCCCACCACAAAAGAAAAATGTTATTCGGATCGTCGTAAAATTCCCAATGATTGCCGTCGGTCAGCCCGGCATAAGGAACGCCGGCCATGTTTGCGTAGCGTACCATTTGCTCTTGGTGCTTGACCAGCGACTCCCCCAGTTTTTTGGCCTCAATAAACGCCGCCGGCTTGTCACCAGAGCCTCGCAAGGCATAGTCAACCGGACCAGAATCGGTGGTGTACTCTGGGGTCACTAACGCCGGGTCGGCCGGGTCCCACTCCAGCGCTTGTAGCAGCGGGTTAATAAGTGCCATCCGTGTGCGTATTTCGTTGGCTTGAAGGTCTGAACTATGGGTGCGAATGCGTTCTCTAAGCGCCGTAATCGTGGCGACCAAGTCGTCGAGCATAGTAGTAGTGCTCCAGTGCTTTCGGTCCTCCACTTGTTCTTTGGTAATCATCCTAACTCCGTCGTGCGTCCGGTTCTCGTCTTCCTCACAAATAGCTATTGACGATATTCTCCAGCATTTCCTCGCGGCCGCTGCGTTTTTCCGGCTCGCCGTGCTGGTGGACATAGGCTTCCAACTCGGCAAAGTTGGTCTGGCCGCGCATGATTTTCTCGCCGATGCCGCTGCGGTACGAGGCATAGCGCGCCGCGACAAAGGCGTCGAGTGCGCCGTCGTCGATGATGCGTTGGGCCAGCGTTAGCCCGCGGGCAAACGAGTCCATGCCGCCGATGTGGGCGTGGAAGAGATCCACCAAATCGCAGGAGCCGCGCCGCACCTTGGCGTCGAAATTGATGCCGCCGGGGGCGATGCCGCCTTGTTTGAGGATCGCCAACATGGCATAGGTGGTGGAGTAGAGGTCGGTGGGGAATTGGTCGGTGTCCCAGCCGAGCAGGTAATCGCCGCGATTGGCGTCAATGCTGCCTAGCTTGCCCTCGGCTGAAGCAAGCTGGAGGTCGTGTTCAAAGGTGTGGCCGGCCAAGGTGGCGTGATTGGCTTCGATGTTGAGCTTGAACTCGTCCAACAGATCGTATTTGCGGAGAAAGCTCAAGACGGTGGCCGCGTCGTAGTCGTACTGGTGCTTGGTCGGCTCCTTGGGCTTGGGCTCCACCAGCAAGGTGCCGGTAAAGCCAATCGCCTTTTTGTGTTCGACGGCCATCTGCAATAAGCGGGCGAGTTG
>RKRN01000038.1 GCA_007571365.1 Candidatus Latescibacterota bacterium | reverse complement strand
GGATTGGTCGGGCACCTCGAGCCCGACGACCCGAATTTTGCTGCGGACCTAAAGCACTTTGCCGCCGACCCTGTTTTTGTCGGCATCCGCGCCCGCGTAGATGTAGCGGAAAGTCACGGCTTGTCTGCCGCTGAAATGCTAGTAGCCAACGATCTAGAGCTAGACACGGGTTTACACGAGGGCGTACCCGCGCTGGCGGAGCGCTTCCCCGAATTGCGCATTGTCGTCAACCACATCGGCGGCATCCCTATCGACGGCGGCCGGCCCGATCCGGCGCGGCTGGAATTGATGCGCCAGGCCGCGGCCCATCCGCAGGTTTATTGCAAGGTGTCGGGGCTGATGGATTTGCGCAGTC
This sequence comes from Candidatus Latescibacterota bacterium, assembly GCA_007571365.1. Classification (GTDB taxonomy): domain Bacteria; phylum Latescibacterota; class UBA2968; order UBA8231; family UBA8231. The sequence continues at coordinate 7,671 of RKRN01000038.1, read as the reverse complement.
AAGTCAAGCCCGCGCCAACGGATGTGGATTTTTACGTTCCGGTGCTCAACGCGCTATGGGATTTGTTCGGGGAGGATCGGCTGATATACGGCAGCGACTGGCCGGTATCCGACCGCAGTGGCCGCGAGTACGCCGACATCCAGCGCTTGGTGATGACCTATTTTACCGCACGCGGCCAAGAGGCGACCGAGAAATACTTTTGGCGCAATGCCAAAGCCGCTTATAAGTGGAGCGCTCGCGACGGCTCATCCGCGACGTGCCCGTAATAACGAGTAAAGATGGTTTCGAGGTTTTCCACGAGCTGGGGAGCCGACAGTTCGCGCGCCACCATGAACTGGTTCCACTCGTTCCAGTATTGGCGATACAAGAACGGGTGCGCCCCTTCTAGCCCAAAGGAAAATGCGTAGAACTGCTCGGTCTCGGCGAGAATCTGACCTAAGCCTTGTTGGATGCCGGGCAGCGGCATCCCAACAAGCGGGCTGATCATCTGGGCCTGTTGCACCATCTGCTCTTGGAACCAGCGGCTGTTGACCAAGCGCAGAAATTCTGCCGCCCGCTCAGGCTGGCGGGCCAGAGTGGGGATGCTGCGGGTGTTGACTGTGCCGATCAAGTCGCGCGGATGCCCACGCCCGCCCTCAACGGCGGGAAAGCGGAAGGCGTACAAAGGAAAATCCTGCCCGATTACGGCGGTTCGACCGCTGGTAAACCAACTGCCGACAAAGACAGTCGCCGCTCGCCCCTGCCAAAACAACAGCTCGGACTCGATGTGATTGAGGCCGGCAAACCCCTCGGCGAAATATCCCTTGTCCAGCATCTGTTCGACCATGCGGGCAGCTTGGAGAAACCCGGATTCGGTCCACGGGGTCCGGCGCTGAGGGTCGCGGAAGGCTTGGCGCACCTTGTCGGCCCCGAGGATGCGCTGAGCTAGGTGGTCGAACCACCAGCTCGTGTACCAGTGGATACCGTCTTGGGTAATGGGGACGATGCCGGCGCGTTTGAGCCGCTCGCAGTTGTCGACAAACTGGTCCCAAGTCTGCGGATTGAGGTTGGCACCGGCGCGTTGGTATAGCTCGGCGTTGCAATACACTTGGAGGGAGATCACGTTTTGGGGGATGGCGTAATAGCGGCCTTGGTACGTCAGCGGCGCTCGGTAGAGCGGGTTGATGGTCTCCAGCCAAGTTTTGCCCGGGGTATCCCAAGAAGGCCGCTGGAGGTACTCCGTCATATCGAGGACGTGCCCCTGTTCGACGTAGGCATAGGTCAAGCCGGTCTCGGCCGTGGCAAAGGACATGATGTCCGGCGGGTGCCCCTCCATGACGCGAATCATCAATTCTTGGTAGCCGCCACCGCCGCCGCTGGCCGGCTCAACTTGGACCTCCGGGTGAGCCGTGCGAAAGTGCTCCACGGCCCGCCATAGTAGCTGGTTGATCGGCACTTGAGCCGCGGGCGGCTGGAGGTCGGCGATTTCCAGCACGTTTTCCTCGGGCAGATAGCGGCCGCAGCCGCTGGCGAAAGCGGCGGCGAGGTATTTGAGTGCGTCGCGGCGTTTCACAGTCAATCACCCCTTCAGGGCGCCGACGGTTAGGCCCTCGGTGATGCGGTTCTGCAACAGGACGAACACCACGATCAGGGGCAACAGGACGATCACGAGCCCGGCAAACAACTCAGTCCAGCGCGATTCGGTTGACATGTTCCAAAACAGGGTTTGCAGGCCGCGGGCCAGCGTATAGAGCTTGCCGGTGCGGAGCAAGATGAGCGACCAGAAGAACTCGTTCCAGTAGTTGATGCAGTTGAAGATGGAAACCGCGACGAGCCCGGGTTTGGCCAGCGGCAGCGCAATCGTCCAGAAGGTTCGCCACGGCGAAGCCCCGTCGATCAGCGCGGCCTCTTCCATCTCGGTCGGCAGGGTGCGGAAAAAACCCGTTAGGACAAAGATCGAGAAGGGCAATCCGGTGGCGATGTAGAGCAGGATCAGACCAAAGTGGCTGTTGGTCAGGTGCAAGTGCCGCATCTGCACAAAGAGCGGGAAGAGGTACAGCATGGGCGGCACCATCATGGCCGACAAAAAGAGATAGAAAGTGCAGCGACTGAACCGAAAGGGCACCCGCGCTAGGATGTACGCGGCCATGGCCGATGCTACTAGAGTGCCGCCGGTGGCGAGCGCAGTGATATAGGCCGTGTTAAAAAAGTAACGGCCAATTTCAGCGTTGTCCCACGCGTACGCGTAATTGCTCCAGCGCAATTCAGCTGGCAAAGCCCAAGTGCTGGCGAAAAACTCGGGATTGGTCTTAAAGGAGGTATAGGCCACCCAACAGAGGGCGATTAGCGAACTCAGGCAGTAGCCCCCCAGCAACAGGATAGATAGTAGTTTGGGCCAGCGGCGCATCTTAGTATTCCACGCGCTCGCGGCGCGTCAGGCGATGCACCACCAGGCTAAACGCCAAGACAAAAAAGAACATGACGACTCCCATGGCCGAGGCATAGCCAATGCTCTGCCCCTGAAAGCCGGCCCAATAGATGTAGGTTCCCAGCACCTCAATGACGTTGGGATAGCCGCGGGTGATGACGAAAATGAGGGCAAAAGCCTGAAAGGCCCCGATGATCCAAAAAATCACCAAAATCTGCACGACGTCCCACAACAGCGGCAGAGTTACGTGCCAAAATTGCTGCCAAGCATTGGCCCCGTCTAATTCGGCGGATTCGTAAAAACTGAGCGGAATTTTTTGCAAGCCCGCCAAAAATAGGATCACATAGGTGCCCAACCCCTGCCAGATCATGGCGACGGCAATGGCCGGCAGGGCGTTGTGGCGGCTGCCCAGCCAAGGACGAGTGAGGGAGTCTAGCCCGACGCTGCGCAGGGTTTCGTTGAGCAGGCCGATGACCGGGTTGTAGATGCTGCCCCACAGCACGGCAGTGACCACCACTGAGAGCAGAGTGGGGGCAAAGACGACGAACTTGAGAAAGCTGGCAAAGGGCGGCTTCTTGGCGAGAATCACCGCGAACAGCAGGCTCAGCGGAAAGACGACCAAAAACCCGAGGATGCCAAACAAAAAGACGTTCTCTAGGGCCGTGAGAAAGGTGTGATCGGCCAAGGCGCGGCCAAAATTGGCGAGGCCGATGTACTCCTTCTGCGGCGAGACGCCCGACCAAGAAGTCAGCGAATAGTAGAAGGCGTTGCACACCGGCAGCACAAAGAACGCGATGTGCAGCACGAGTGCCGGCCCGAGCAGAGGCGCGATCAGCTTGCGGAGTTCGCGTTGGATCACGGCGCGGCCTGCCCTAGGGCTTCGATATGGTCGTCAAAAAAGACCACATCGCCTGCGGCGTCGGTGCGCAACGCTTGCAGCCACTGCCCGAACAATTCGCTTTCGCGCTCGCGTCGCAAGGTGTGCGCGATGCGCTGCTGCACGTCGGCAAAGGGCTGCCGCCCCGCTGCGCTGCGCCGCACGATTTTGGCGATTGAGTACAGGCCGTGATGCTCCAGCGGGCCGACGAGCGCACCGACTTCGGCCGCCATGGCCGCTTGGACCAGCGGCCCAAAGCGCGGCGTCTCGTGCCAATAGAGCGCGTAGCGGCCCTCGGCCTCGCGGCTGCCGTGGCGCACACTGTGCAAGGCCGCGAGCTGGCGCACGATATACGTTGCGGTGAGGTCAGCGAGGTCGGTCGCGTTGGCAATTTCTGTGGCGACTTGCGCCGCATCCAATGGGCTGCTGAGACGCTGCTTGAGCCAGCCATAGACCGCGAGCTCGTCGTTGAGGCTGTGCAATGCGCTCACTTCGCGCCCGTTCTCTTTTATATCGGCGAGCAGGGCGATCAGCGGCGCGGCCTGCTGCTGGTCGGCGCGTACTTGGGCTAGCAATGCCCGCGCTTGGGCCTCTTGCTCAACCTGTATTTCCACGACCTCAACCTTGGACGAAGTCTGGTAACTCGTCGGATGCGCTTCGTAGTGAGTGCGCATCTCTTGCTCGGTTATCGGCTTTTGCTGCGCCGTGGCGCGCCGCCGCATTTGGCGGATGAGGATTTCTTCCTTTTTGCGCCTGAGCCAGTCGGCGATGGCCGGCTCTTGGTCGATGCCCAAGGCGCGGCCTTGCAGCAGGAGTAGCTGCGGCACCTTCACGTCGCGCTCCAAGTAGGATGCCACCTTCAGGCTGTCTCGTACATAGCGCCCTTGGCGGATGAACTGCGAGCGACGCACGGCTTCTCCCAAGCTGATCGCGCCGCCTTGGTACGTGTACAGCACCGCCGCGGCGTCTGCCTCCGAGAGGTAAAAGACCGGCTTATCGCCCTCTGGTGCGCCGCGGTGCAAGATGTGCGTGAGGCGATCCATGCCCTCGGCAACCTCCTGCCATTGGAATAGCTCGGCCAACGAGTCGATATACGCTCGCCGCCGCGCTTGCAACCGCGTCTGCATAACGGCCTTGAGGACTTGCGGTCGCATTTGCTGGTAGGAAGCCGTGCGCTCGGCGAGAATTTTGAAAATCTCGTATCCCTTGGGCACCGGCAGGATCGCGGATATGGCCCCCTTGGGCAAGCTGAACAAGGAGTCGCGCACGGCCGGTATGGCATTGCTGCGGCTGTAATAGTACGGCTTTTGGCCGCCGTGTGCCGCGGTGGTGCGGTTTTGCGAAAACTCGTGCGCCACTTCCGCAAAGGACCGGCCCGCTTGCAGGGCGGCTAGGGCCGCTTCAGCTTGTGCTGGCGTCCGCACAAAAATGTGGGCGATCTTGATTTGCCGCTCCCACTGCTGTGCGGCGAATGCGCGCCGCAACTCTTTTTCGCTGACCGAGACAGCGGGCCGGATATAGCGTTGCTCCATCGCCTGCCCCACTTTCAGCCGCCGGGCCGTTTCTATGTTTTTTTGGCTGGCCGCGCTCTGCTCCACTTTTTGCGCTCGCGCTGCGCGCAAGATGAGGGCGCGATCGACGAGGGTTTGCAGGTAGTCGCGCACTTGGTCGCTGCCCTCGGCTGTACTCTTGGTCCACTCGGGCAGGCCGGCGACAAAATTGCGATAGTCCCGCTCGGTAATCAGCTCGGTGCCGACTTGGGCTAGGGGTCTGTCATTTGACTCTTGCGTTTCACTGGCAAGGGCGAAAATCGGAGCGCATGCCAACAGGCATAAAGCGTATCCTCTCGCTTTTATAGACATCACGGCCGGGGCGTTAGTGGATTATTCAGTTTCAACAGAATAGACACTACTGAATGCCGATGAGCCAGCGGCTGCTTGAGCGCGGTTGATGGCCTTGTGCGGTAACGGCCCGCTCAATTCCGTCCAATCGGCGGTCAAGCGGCGCGGCGATGCCTTTTAACCCCCTGTTTTCACAGAGGCAGGCTAGGCGGCGGTCGTGGTCTTGCCGCGGCGCAATGGATTCACGCATGGTCGTCTTTCCTTCGATCATGGGGTTCGAGTTCGTTCTATCGCATTGACCATAAGATGTGCCCGTGCCCCAACATCTCCAAGTCGCAGTCCTGCATGTATCCCGAAGCTGCATCCTCGGATAGCTTGCCGTTCGGCGACTAGTTTATCGTCAAGCTAGACGCTGGAAGAGGCGGGCAAGCTTAGAAACGCCGATGGTAAAAACCTGGGTCGCTGAACACGATTCACCAACGGTCTCGCCTCAAGCGGGCCGACGACTACGCGGGTCTAGACAACGGGCGACTCCAAGAGTCGCCCCTACACCTAAGGGTACCGAAAGAGCAGGAAGCGATTCGCTTTTCGGTCTCAACTTCATTACTATACCCTACAACACTATACCCTACAACGTGAAAGGAGCCACGTTATGAACCATCGTTTCACGCAGTTCGTACAGCTCGTCTGCTTGGCTACGCTGGGGTTGGCCGCCGCTGGGTGGGGGCAGGCCGACGGTAAAATCGCATTTATCTCCGACCGTGAGGGGTACAATGACGTGTGGATTATGAATGCGGATGGGAGCGACCCCGTAAACCTAACCCAAGGACGGCACTGCATTAGCCCGGCTTGGTCACCGGATGGTACCCAGATCGCCTATATCTTCCTCGACGACTATGGCCAAGGTCGGTTTGGTGGGGAGATTTGGTTGATGGATGCCGACGGCGGCAATCCACAGCAGCTAACAGACGATTCTGTCGATAAAATATCGCTCTCGTGGTCTGCAGACGGGAAGGGCATGTACTATACCCTCGGATGGACTGCGGAGATGACTAAGGAGGCGAATGCGGGTCAAAGGAATGGCCCTGATGCTTTGTTTATGACGCTGGACGGAAGTGCCCCCTTACCTGTGAACTGGCGAGAAGTCCCCCACTTCCGCTACTCCACTCGGTCCCCGGACGGAACCAAAGAAGCAATCGTCGTGTTGGGAGAAAAAGATCACCCAGACAATCTCGCCCGCCTCTACATCTACGACGCTAGAGAAGATGAGCACTCGACTTTCCTGCGGCCTAACGATGAACTCGAGCTCTCGGTTATTCCCCTGCCTGGCTTACCCCGGAACGCGACCGTGAGCGACGAGATATGGGTAACTAGGCCTACTTGGTCGCCCGACAGCATGAGAATGGCCTTCATGTCTCTCACGCACCCTGGGCTCATTTGGGTCGTTGATATAGACGGGGGCAATTTGGTCGAGTTGACCAACGGCTTAGGTGGACGCTTTCCCGCTTGGCAACCGGTCGTCCCTCCCGCTGCTGCGACGAGCGTCGAGTCCCAGTCGTGGGGACGGATCAAATCGCTGCTTTCTCATTAATCGTGCCTCGTGCGTAGGGGCGGCTTGCCGCGAGCCGCCCCTAACCCCTCCTTATCGTCCACAGTATGGCTATTTCTGCCTAAACGCACCTTTGAACGCCGATTGGGGCCCCTGCCCGAAGGTCCCTAATAGGCGGTCTGAAACGCTGAGTGTCGTCCCTCGCCCCCTCCTCCAATGGATTCCCGTGGGTGCGGATAATGATAAACTGCGGTTTAACACGATCCTGGGTGGATTTTCTTTTCAGATAGCTTCTAAGAAATTCAAAGAGACCCACCACCGAAGGTTTTTATTTTTTGGCAAATAAGAAATGAATTCCGTACAATACAGAGCTATAGCAAAAGCAGATGCAGAGAAAGTATTTTTCCCAACCTCTTTCCAATGGAGTAAGGCAATGAAAAAGATCGCCCTGATTTTCGCGCTCGCGGCTACCCCCTGCTGGGCACACCTGCCCGCCGATGTGGTGTTCCCGGCCGTGCAATTCCCAGACGCCAACATTCCCACCATTGACGGCAATCTCGTTGAGTGGGACGTCATTCCCGAAGGCTACTGGATCAACCACGAGCAACTCACCGAAACCGTGCGCGGCGTCGGCACTGCATGGGATGCCACTGACCTAGCACTGCGGGCCATCGTCGGTTGGAATCCCAACACCAACAAGCTCTACGTGATGGAGGATCGGTTCGACGACGCCATCTGGGTCATCACCGGCTGGGAGCCGATGGAGATGGTGTTCGACGCGGACCACAGCGGTGGCATGTTCAACGTGTGGTCCGACGTGGAAGACCAAGATCAGAAAGACCTGCTGCACGGTGCCCACGCTCAGAATTATGGGTTCAATCAAGGTGGTCCGGGCCTCAACCACTGGGGCAAAGCGCAGTGGATCACCGAGCCGCCTTACGGGCAGTTCGCCTCCACGCAGACGGCCGAGGAAGGCGGGGAGGGCTTTTTCCACGCC
>RKRN01000190.1 GCA_007571365.1 Candidatus Latescibacterota bacterium | reverse complement strand
AACAACATACTCCGTACCAGGACCTATGTTTGTAATTGTTACTCTGAACCGATCCTGATCCCTCGACACCGGTGCTAGCCGCCAATTCGGAAAAGGCCCTATCCACGGCAGTCTCGCATAGCCAATTTGGTAGTACTCGGCTCGCGCCGCCGGAAGCCAGGTCGCGACGATGGATCGACCGTTACCTTCGACAGCAAGATGCTGTACCGGCCCGGGCGGTGGTACAAAGAGCGTCCTTATACTAAACCCTCTTGAGAATCGTCCCCTCTTCCCATTGTCAACATAAGCAACTTGAAAGATGTACTCTGTACCCTCTTCCAGACCACGGATCGTATAATCGCTACCTTTGGCGAATGTTACCGGCGGCTGAAACGCGTCCCCTCTTTTGCGCCATCGGACCACATACTTCACGATGCCGAAATCGCCCCATGTAGTCGGAAGGGAAGCATTCACCGAAGTGTAATCAGGTAGTGCCAGCTTAATAGAGGTAAGATAAATTTCGGCCGCTGAACCTATTGATGCACGAGGAGGATTCGGGGTAGGGACACAATAGAAGTAATACCAAGGATCAACTGCCTTCGGACTCCCATTCACGGTCTGGATTCTACGCACACTATACCTATAGATTGAGCCGTTGGTTTCCCAGAACTCGTGATAACTAATATCATTACCTTGAAAGCGGCCTTCTCTATAATCCCACTCACACTCCTCATCCTCATCCTCATCTTTGGATTGTCTACAAATACGAAGCCTATGAAGCCTATAGTCCTTACCTATAGCTCCACCATGACCACCATCATCTGATCCCCAGTCCCATGAAACTTTGAAATAACCATCTGAACATGTTATAACAAAGTTCTCCATAGATGCGGCAAAACAGAAGCTCGGGAGGCTTACGAACATCACCATCAATGAAATGCTAAGTAACAACAACCGACATGCAAAGTTTTCAGCCGGCTTCTTATGTACCTTAGTGGATGTAACGCCCCGTTTTGAGCACAGAGCTAACGTTAAAAATCTGCGCTCGTGAAAACGGGTGGGACAGACCTGCCCCGTGCTGTGGTACGGGGCGAACTTATTGTGCGGGAGTGAGTTACTATCTAGAGAGGGGGGGGGTACAGTAGCTAGCCGCTAGCGAAAAATTCGATGCGGCGTTTCTTGTACTTGTAGAAGAATGAGACATGGTATATATCCTTTCTTCTTCAGTCCATCAATTAGGTCAGTATAAGCTAAATATAACATCTATGTCAAATTTTATTTTTCTGATGTTACGCAGTCGCTCGTTATCGTCGGCCCCTTACTGGCCCGGCCCCCGGCGTCCTTGCCCGCGCACCCAGGCGGGTGGGTCATTCCCATGCAAGATACGTCACCCCGTGCTCCGACACGGGGCGGGAGTATCTGTGTTGTGGGTCAAGCCCTTTTTAGGCGGCTAGGGCCTTTTGTGCGACCCAAGGGGTGCCGCGTCGGGCGAGGGCATGGAGCAGCAGCATACGCATCACCGCCACTAGTGCGACCTTGCCCGGTTTGCCGCACGGGCGCAAGCCCGGATAAAACCGGCGTAGCGGGGCGTTGTAGCCGATCGCCGACAAAGCGGCCAAGTATAATACCCGTCGCCCCGGGGCCCGACCGCCGCGGAGGGCGCGATAGCCTCGCTGCCGACCCAACCAACCACGGACGACGCGCCCCGCCCCCCAGCCTTCCAAGCGGGCCAACCCGGAAGGCAAAAGCAACATACAAATCCACTGGGGGCGGGGCGAGAGGACTCCCATACGAGAGACGGCACTCAGCGTTTTCAGACAGCCTCTGAGATCTTAGTGCCGTATAGTACGTCTTTTTCGCTGCAAATCGTCCAAATTTTTTGCTCCTCCTTGTCATTAAAGCCATTTTTACCTATACTTTGCTCAAGTTAATTACATAATAACTATCTATCTGAGGAAATTGACATGGCGAGAGGAGCCGACAAAGTTATCGAAGCACTCGACCGCTTCGGCGTCGAGTACGTTTTTGGCCATCCGGGCGGCGCGGCCATGCCCATCTTCGACGCGCTGCTCAACTCCAATCAGATCCGCTTCGTCCTCACTCGGCACGAGCAAGGCGCGACCCACATGGCCGACGGCTATGCCCGCGCCACTGGCAAGCCCGGCGTCGCCCTCGTAACCTCTGGTCCGGGCGCCACCAACACCATCACTGGCCTGCTAACCGCGCTGATGGATTCCTCGCCGGTCATCGCGCTCACCGGCCAAACCGTCACCTCCATGCTCGGTAAAGACGCCTTTCAGGAGGCCGATGTTTTTGGCATCTCCATGCCGGTGGTCAAACATTCCTACCTAATAAGGGATCCCAACGACATCCCCCGCGTGATGACCGAGGCCTTCCACATTGCCACCACAGGCCGCCAAGGGCCGGTGCTCGTCGACTTGCCCAAGGACGTCACGCAGGGAAAACCCTTTCCCGAATGCACGGCCGATTTTCCCGAAAAGGTGTACTTGCCTGGCTACACTTGGCAGACCAAGCCCGCACCCGAGCTGCTCGCCGCCGCTGCAGATCTCCTGCGCCGCAGCAAGCGTCCCCTGCTCTACTTGGGCGGTGGCTGTATCGCCTCGGGGGGGCACGAGGCGGCCAAGGCTTTTGCCGAAAAGACGCGGATGCCGGTGACCAACACCCTGCTCGGCAAGGGCGCGTTCCCCGAGCAGCACGCGCTCTCGGTGGGCATGCTCGGCATGCACGGCACGGCCTACGCCAACAAAGCCGTCGTCGGCTGCGACCTGATTATGTCGGTGGGCGGGCGCTGGGACGACCGCATCACGGGCAAGCTAGCGGAATTTTGCCCAGATGCTAAAAAAATTCACGTCGACATTGACCCCGCCGAATACGGCAAAGTGGTCATGCCCGACGTTTTTATCGAAGGCGATGCGCGCCAAGTACTCGAAGAGCTAATCAACTACGTCGAGCCGCTAGACACGGCAGCTTGGCTGGCCCAAATCGACGAGTGGAAGGCGAAATACCCGCTCAAATACGGCAAGCGCGGCGGTCTCAAGATGCAGGCTGTCATCAACCGCCTATACGAGCTGACCGCTGGTCGCGCTGTGGTGACCACGGACGTCGGCCAGCACCAGATGTGGGCGGCCCAGTTTTACAAAACAGCGCACCACCGCCAATGGCTTTCCTCCGGTGGTGCTGGCACCATGGGCTTTGGTTTTCCCGCGGCCGTCGGTGCTCAGTTTGGTCGCCCCGAAGAGACCGTGGTTGCCATTTGCGGCGATGGCGGCTTCCAGATGACTTTGTGCGAACTAGCCACCGCCGTCGTCCATCGGCTGCCGCTTAAGATCGTAGTCCTCGACAACAAGTACCTAGGCATGGTTCGCCAGTGGCAGAATCTGTTCTTTGAGAATCGCCTCTCTGGGGTGGACCTCGAGGGCAACCCCGACTTCGTCAAGCTGGCCGAAGCCTACGGGGCTAAGGGCTTTCGCATCCGGCGCACCGCCGACATCGACAAAGTCCTCAAGCAGGCCCTCAACCACGACGAAGGCCCCTGCGTCATCCACGCCGAGTGCGAAAAAGAAGACAACGTCTTCCCGATGATTCCCGCTGGAGCCGCGCTCACCGATATGCTGATTGAAGCTCCCAAGCAGAAACTGGCCCAGCCCAAAGGAAGCACCTAAATGCCTACGACCGCCATCGACTTTGCCGCCGCCGACCTCAACGCCCGCCAAGAGGCGGTGGACGCGCCCCAGCTCAAGCCGATTGAACCCCAGCAAAAGACGACCATCGGCCTGCTCGTCAACGACCGCCCCGGCGTACTGGTGAGGATCGCCCAGTGTTTTGCCCGCCGGGCCTACAACATCGAAAACCTAGTCGTTTCGCCGGCCCACATCCCCCAGTGCTCGCGCATGACCATTACTACCATTGGCCCGGCCGCCGAGTTGCACCAGATCATCCTGCAGCTCAACAAGCTAGTTGATGTCATCCACGCCAAGGACCACTCGGCCGCTAGTGCCATCACCCGCGAATTGACCCTTTTCAAGGTGGGCTGCACGGTCGCCGAGCGCACCGAAGTCTTGCAGATTGTCGAGGTTTTCCGCGGCAAGACGGTCGATATTTCGGAGGCCACCATCACCATTGAGGCCACTGGCACCTCCGAGAAGATGGACGCGCTTGAGTCGCTGTTGAGCAAATTCGACCTCAAGGAGATGGTCCGCACCGGCAAGGTAGTAATGGCCCGTGGCAACGAGCCGACGTAAAAAAGGGGGCGAGCAGTGCCCGTCCCCTTTTTAACCTTTTGTTCCCGCCCTTAAAATACCCTGCTGGCCATCGCACGGCTGCTTGGGCCAGTTGGGGCCTCTTAAAACGCTACGCCTAACTGGGCAAAGACCAAACGACCGATTTCCGGTGCGCCAATAAAGGTCCGGTGCTCGTCGTTGAGCGCGTTGGAAATATCCACCCCGAGCCGCAAGTTGCGTCCGAACGGCAGCAGATAACTCGCGTTCAAATCGAGCAGTGAGTACGCGTCTACATCTCCGACGAACACCCCCGACTCTTGGCGAAATGCCCCCATGTAACGCCACTGCGCCCCTATGGTTAATTGCGGTTGGTCGAAGGTATAAGACGTGCCCACCTTGAATTTGTTGCCCGGCGCGTTGAGTGCTATGTCGGCGATGCCATCAACTTGCTTAAATAAAGTCTGATCGACATAAGAGTAGTTGCCCGTTAGCGACCATTGATCGCGCGGGAAATAGGCCAAGCTCACGTCGAAGCCGTTCAGGGTGATCTCGCCGAAATTGCGATAGGTCAACGTCACGGCCGTCGGGTCAAAGGCTTGCTCTGGCGTAACTGTACCAAACGGGATACTCGCGGCCCCACCGGCAAACAACGCGACAATTTCATCCACCGGCGAGCCATTGCCGTTGCCAGATAAAGTGCCCGGAACCTGCATGTTGTCGAGTGGGGCAACCGCCTCGGCTAACGCTGCATTTTCGGCCAGTGCCGCTCCAACACTGCTACTCAGTGCCGCTCCGAGGCTAGCCGGATCGAGGAAGACATTGGGCGTCTGCACCTGAATCGGCGAGACAAAGTCCTTTATCCGCGTGCGATACAGGTCAGCCGCCACTACCAGCTTCTCGCCGATCACCCCCTTGTAGCCCAGTTCAAAAGTTTCGGTCGTAGTAGAGCGGGTTAGCGGCACGTCGATAACATCGGCGACCGGATCAAAGGGGGCCGAGTCGCCAGCCGCCACCTTCTCGAGGTTGAGCATGAGTAGGGCGTTGTCCAGCCCGGTCAATTGCTCGGGCACCAGCGCATCTAACCCGCCCAACAGCTGCTGAGCGGCCACTTCCCCCGCTGCTTGGTCTAGCCCTTGCAGTACGCCTATTTGGGTCGCCGCTAGTCCGAGAAAAAGCGGTGTGTTGAGCCGGCTCAACACGCCGCCGCGCCCTAGCCCCCACATCACATTAGTAAAAATCGGGTCCCCCAAGTCGATGAAGTCGGTCGGATCCATCCCCGCCACCGGCGCAAAAGGCGAGCGGAACTGCGGCCGACCATTGCCCGAGCGGACAAAGGTCCAGCCACTGGTAAAACCCTCGCGATAGGTTCCCTGCGCCCGGACATCTATGGCCGGTGCAAACCCCAGCGACGGAGCAAACGCCGCGCCAATACCAAAGGCATCCTGACTGGAGCTGATGTCCAAATAGAGGTTATTGCTCGATGGGGTTGCAAAGGCGCGGTTGTATGTCAGCCTCAAGATCTGGGTCTCTTTAGGCTTGAAGACCAGCCCGGCACGCGGCGAGATTTCGCCTTCGGGAATGCGGTTGTGGTCGTCGTAGCGCAGGGCCACCACCAAGTCGAGCATCTCGCTCAGGGCCGTCTCGCTCTGCACGTAAGCCCCGAACTCGTCAATCTGGTCGTAGTCTTCGTTGCCGCCGTTGATAGTCCCCTCGGTATCGGGCCGCGTCAACAGCACATCGGCGCCATAAGTAAAGCGCTGCCGCCCGCCCAGCCCGGCCGAGTGCTGGAGTTGGAATGCGGTCAGCTTGGAGTTATCGACAATCGGATTGCCATCGCGCAGGGTAAAAGTGTCGCCAGCATTGCTCCCATTCTGGAAAACTTGGGCGAACCAATTTTTGTATAGCAGGCGAAGCTGAACATAGTTGTACGCCCAGTCTTGGGCTTGGCCGGCTCCTAAGCCGGTCAGTTCGATCTGATCGGCCTTGTTGTATCCGGCTGCCAAAATAGCCGTCAAGTCATCCGTAGCCTTGTAGTCCAAACGCACTTCGGCACTCTGGCGTTCAATGTCAAAACTGCGCGGTGGGATGTCTGGATTGGCGGCCCGGACCCGCACCTCTTCCGGGTCTTCGTATTCCCAGTCCATCCCGGTGTAATACTGGGCCGAGACCTTGTAGCCCAAGCGGTCGCCAGCCGCCCCGGCGTGGCGCATACCGACCTTGCGCACCCTCCGCTCGCCGACGCCCAAGTTGACTTGGGTCCCCGCCGACGCAAACGGCGAGCGGGTGATGATGTGCATCACGCCATTGGCACTGTTTGGCCCATAGAGTGCCGACCCTGGCCCCAACACCACCTCAATGCGCTCGATGTCGTCGTTGGTCACTGGAATGAAGTTGTAGGCATTCAAGCGCAGCGAGGGAACGCGGGCGATGCGATTGTCGGTCAGCGTCAGCAACGCCCCGGAAAAGACATTGTTGAAGCCTCGCACGACCACATTGCTCTGCGCCAAGCCGGTTTGGGAAAAATCTACGGCCGGCAGGTCGCGGATGTGCTCGGCGACGCTGAGTGCTGGCCGATGGCGGATCTCTTCGGCCTCAACTATCGCCACCGAGGCCGGGGCTTCGAGGACTTTTTCCTGCCGCCGCGAAGCCGAAACCACGTTCTGGTCGAGGAAGATGATCCCGGTCTCCAGCGTCAGATTCAGTTCCTGCACGCCGGCGACGATGCCTACACCTTCCCGCGTTAGCGACCGATAGCCGATATGCGTGACGCGGAGCTGATACGCCCCGACCGGCAGCCTTTCCAAGCGGAAGCGACCCTCTGCGTCGGTGGCGGTGCCGGTCTTGCCGTCGGCCAGCAGGTCGCTGACGAGGACGACGTTAGCCCCGGGGATAGCTTCGCCCTCCGGCCCCGTCACGACGCCGGCCAGCGTTCCTTCTTCCGCCAAGGCGACGCCCGCCCACAGCACTAGCGCCGATAAAAACAATTTGCACTGCATATTTAGCTCCTTGTTTTTAGTTCCAAATCCACCCCAAGCATCCGACCCCGCTACCCTCGCCACCTAATAAGTAACCTCGCAGCGCACTAAGCAAAGGTAAATTGCTGCTTCAGGCACTTGGTCGCCCAGCGGTAGCGCGGCCTAGCTCCTCTTTCCAGCCTTGCTCCGTTCTAAGTCTTGCCCGTTCTATTGATTTTCCGCGTCTCCATTGCGTATTTTCCCAGCCTTAATTCACCTATGCTAGCGGAGATTTATTTTATGCCAGACCAACTCAAGCTCGCCTTCATCGGCTGCGGTGCCATCGCCCGCTTTCACCTCGACGGCATCAAAGGCCACGCCCCCCGCATCAACGTCACCGCGTTGGTCGACCTCGACGAGTCCAAGGCCCAAGCCTACGCCGCTGAAACCGGCGGACAGGCCTTCACCTCGCTCGACGAAGCACTCGCCAAGGGCGACTTCGACGCCGTCGATATCATGTTGCCCCACGACCTACACGAACCCATCGCCCTCCAGTGCCTCGCGGCCGGCAAGCACGTGCTCTTGGAAAAGCCCATGGCCCCCACCCTCGACGCCTGCGACCGCATCTTGGCCGCCGCCAGCGCGGCCCCGAGCGTCTTCATGGTCGCGGAAAACAGCCAGTACTGGCCCGAAATTGTCGAGGCCCAAAAGCACCTGGCCGCCGGTGCCATCGGCGAGATCATCACCGCCCGGGCGGCCTTTGTCTATCCTTTTGACGACTACTGGTTCAAAGAAGAGCGGCCTTGGCGCTACGAAAAGGGCCGCACCGGCGGCGGCATCGCCATCGACGGCGGCTCGCACTGGATCCGGCCCTTGCGCATGTGGATGGGCGAAATCAAAGAGGTGGTCGGCGTGTTGGGGCACCCGCTCGCACAAATGGAGGGTGAGTCCCTCGCCCGGGCGCTCTTCCGCTTCGACTCGGGCAAGACCGCCATCTTCGACGCCATGATGATCGACGCGGTCTTGGCCCCGGATCCCTGGTGGCGCATTACCGGCACCCAGGGCGAGCTGACCATCAACGCCGGTCTCGACGGTGCCGAACTCTGGCTGTGGGACGCAGACCATCCCGACGGCAAGCGGCTTTTTGCGAGCCCGGGGTACACCGAGTCTTTTGGACCGGAGCTAGCCGATTTTGCCGCCGCGGTGCTCGACGGCAAAGCCCCGGACGCGCCGGCCGAACGCGCTCTCGGCGAGTTGCGCACGGCCTTGGCCCTCTATCGCTCGGCCACCAGCCGGCGCTGGGAACAGGTATGGGCGTAATGCTTGCACGAACCTCGCCTTTGGGATATATTCAGCCCTGCGAGGCCGTTCCGAAGCACCGAAGCACCGAACATGTTCGACTCTTGGACTCTTCCCAACACAACACCCAATTCAATTCGCCCCCTTTTCAAGCTCAGCGGCAAAGGCCGTCAAGGCCGAGATGCCCTCTCAATGCAAAACGCATTACATAGAATAGGAAAGCAATGACGGAAAAGTACGTATACCTGTTTGGCACCTCTCAATCCGAAGGCGACAAGGAAATGCGCAACCTGCTCGGCGGCAAGGGTGCCAACCTCGCCGAAATGGCCCAGCTTGGCCTGCCCGTCCCAGCCGGTTTTACCATCACCACCGAAGTTTGCACCTATTACTACAACCACGACCAAACGTATCCCAGCCAACTCAAAGACCAAGTGGAACGCGCCATTGCCACAGTCGAAAAAACCATGGACATGCGCTTTGGCGACGCGGCCAACCCGCTTTTGCTCTCCGTGCGCTCTGGGGCCAGAGTGTCCATGCCCGGCATGATGGAGACTGTGCTCAACCTCGGCCTCAACGACGAAATCGTCCAAGGGCTTATCAAGCAATCGGGCGACCCGCGCTTTTGCTACGACGTGTACCGCCGCTTCGTACAAATGTACGGCGACGTGGTCATGGGCTTGCGGCCCGAAGACGAAAAGGAAACAGACCCTTTCGAGGCCCTGCTCGACGCGAAAAAGCACGCTCGCGGGGTCGCGCTCGACAGCGAACTGAGCGCCGCAGACCTGCGCGAATTAGTCGCCGAGTTTAAGGCTGAGATCGCCAAGCGGCTCGACCGCGAATTCCCCGAAGACCCCCACGAGCAGTTGTGGAATGCCATTGGCGCGGTATTCGGCTCTTGGCAAGGCCAACGCGCCATCCGCTACCGCGAAATAGAAGGCATCCCCCACGACTGGGGCACAGCCGTCAACGTCCAGTCCATGGTGTACGGCAACATGGGCGACGATTGCGCCACCGGCGTCGCCTTCACGCGCAACCCCTCCACCGGAGAAAAACACCTGTACGGCGAGTTCCTCATCAACGCCCAAGGCGAAGACGTGGTCGCAGGCACGCGCACCCCCCAACCCCTAGCCGAACTCAGCAGCCAAATGCCGCGCGTATACGAGCAGTTCCAAGCGATTTGCGACCAGCTAGAGCCGCACTACCGCGACATGCAGGATGTGGAATTCACCGTCCAGAAGGGCAAGTTGTGGATGCTGCAAACTCGCAACGGCAAGCGCACTGGGGCCGCGGCAGTCCAAATTGCCGTGGACATGGTCGCCGAGGGGTTGATCGCACAAGAGGAAGCCCTCCGGCGCGTTACGCCCAATCAACTCGACCAGCTCCTGCACCCAACATTCGACGAAGCGAGTCCCAAGGACGTCATTGCCGCGGGGCTGCCCGCCTCACCTGGGGCGGCGACCGGCCAAGTGGTCTTCAGTGCCGAAGAGGCCGAAGCACAAGCGGCTGCAGGGCAGCAGGTCATCTTGGTGCGCCAAGAGACTTCGCCCGAAGACATCGGCGGCATGGACGCCGCCCAAGGCATTCTCACCGCCCGCGGGGGCGCGTCCTCTCATGCCGCCCTAGTCGCCCGCGGCATGGGCAAGTGCTGCGTCGCAGGCTGCGAGTCCATCGCCATCGATTATCACCAGGAATTGTTTACCACTGGCGACAAGATCGTCAAAAAGGGCGACTGGATCTCCCTCAACGGCTCCTTGGGCCAAGTCATGTTGGGCCAAGTGCCCACCGTGGAACCGAGTTTCTCGGCGGCATTTGAAACCGTGATGAGTTGGGCCGACAGCAAGCGCCAGCTAGCCGTGCGCACCAACGCCGACACGCCGCACGACTCAGAAGTGGCCCGCAAGTTCGGTGCCGAAGGCATTGGCCTGTGTCGCACCGAGCACATGTTCTTTGAGGCCGACCGCATCGTAGCCGTGCGCGAAATGATTCTCGCCGACGACGAGGCCGGGCGCCGCCAAGCCCTAGCCAAGCTCAAGCCCATGCAGCGGCGCGATTTTGCGGGCATTTTTACCGCCATGGACGGCCTGCCCGTAACCATCCGGCTGCTAGACCCACCGCTGCACGAGTTCTTGCCCCACGATCCAGCCCAACAAGAGCAGATGGCCGCGGAAATGGGCGTCTCCTCGAGCCAGATTGAGGCCAAAATCGCCTCGCTGCACGAGTTCAACCCCATGTTGGGTCATCGCGGCTGTCGCTTGGGGATTACGTACCCGGAAATATACGAGATGCAGGTCGAGGCCATTTTCGAGGCCGCCGCCGCCGTCCGCGCCGAGGGCATTAATCCCCTGCCCGAAATTATGATTCCCCTCGTGGGAACCGAGCGCGAGTTTAGCGACCTCAAAGCTATGGTCGACCGCGTCGCCGTTGCCGTCGGCGGAGCTAGCGAGTATCTAGTAGGCACCATGATCGAGATTCCCCGCGCCGCCCTCCTCGCCGACCAAATCGCCGAGCAAGCCCAGTTCTTTAGCTTCGGGACCAACGACCTGACCCAACTCACCTTTGGCTACAGCCGCGACGACGCGGGCAAGTTCCTGCCCGAATACGTAGCCCAAGGCATTCTCGCCGACGATCCGTTCCAAAGCCTCGATCAAGAGGGCACTGGCCAACTCGTGCGCCTCGGCACCGAGCGGGGCCGCCGTACTCGCCCCCAGCTCAAGGTGGGCATCTGCGGCGAGCACGGCGGCGACCCTAGTTCGGTAGCTTTTTGCCACGAGGTGGGCCTCGACTACGTCTCCTGTTCCCCGTACCGGGTGCCCATCGCCCGTTTGGCGGCTGCCCAAGCCGCCCTCGCTAAATGAGATTCCACCATGGGCCGGGTCATCGCCATATCCAATCAAAAAGGAGGGGTCGGCAAGACCACCACGGCCGTCAATTTGGCGGCTAGTCTAGCTGTAGCCGAGCAAAAGACTCTGCTCATCGACATGGATCCGCAGGCCAACGCCACATCGGGCTGCGGCTTTCAGAACAGCCAGGAAATCGAAGCGGCCAACATTTACCACGCGCTGATCGGGCAAAAAAATACCGCTGACGTCACCTATGAGACTAAGATATCCTTCCTGTCCTTGATGCCCTCGCACATCAACCTGACGGGTGCCGAAGTCGAGATGGTCAACATGATCGCTCGCGAGCAGAAGTTGGATGGGCTGCTCAACCAAGTCCGCGACCAATACGCCTATATCATTCTCGATTGTCCGCCTTCTTTGGGGTTGCTAACTATCAACGCCCTGACCGCGGCCGACTCGGTGATGATACCCATTCAGTGCGAGTACTACGCCCTAGAGGGCCTTGGCCGACTGCTCAACACCGTGCGCCAGATCCAACGCCACCTCAACCCCAAGCTCCAAATCGCTGGCGTCCTGCTCACCATGTTCGACGGCCGCTTGAACCTATCGCGCCAAGTATCTTCAGAGGTCAAGTCCTATTTCGGCAACAAGGTTTACAAGACCTCCATCAGCCGCAACGTGCGTCTGGCCGAGGCCCCTAGCCACGGCCAACCTATCGTACTCTACGACATCTTGTCGCAGGGGTCTCAGGATTACATGAGCCTCGCAGGAGAAGTGATCAACCATGGGTAAGAAGCCGGTCCTCGGCAAGGGCATCGGCGCCCTCATCCCCGAATACGTCGAACCTAGCAGCCACGGCGACGCCTCGCGCCAGATCGTCCATCTCAATGTCGATGAGATCGAACCCAATCCCTATCAAGCGCGCACTGAGTTCGACGAAGAAAGCATCGCTGAGCTGATGCACTCAATCCAAGAGAAAGGCATCATCCAGCCCATCGTTGTCAACCGCATCGGCCAGAGCTATCAGATCATCGCTGGCGAGCGCCGCTGGCGGGCTACCAAGAAGGCGGGGATTCAAGAAATACCAGCGATCGTCCACGAAATCGAGTCGCAGCAAGACTTGATGGAACTGTCGCTGATCGAGAACATTCAGCGCGAAAACCTGACCCCCATCGAAGAGGCCGAAGGCTACCGCTCGCTGACCGACAAGTGCTTCCTCACGCAAGAGGAAGTCGCCCGCAAGGTGGGGAAAAATCGCTCGACCGTGACCAATCTTCTCCGGCTGTTGCAATTGCCGCACGAAGTCCAAGACTTCTTGCGCCACGGTCAACTACAGATGGGGCACGCACGCGCCCTGCTCGGTCTTGAAGAAGACGAAGACCGGCTCGCGCTGGCCCGGCGCACAGTCGAAGAAAAGATGGCCGTCCGCGAGGTCGAGAAGGCGGTCGCCAATCAGCGCGTGAGCCGCAAAAAAAAGAAGGCTGCCAAAGAAACTCCCAACGACCCCCACATCCGCGACTACGAGGAGCGGTTGCAGCACCGCTTCGGCACCGCAGTCAACATCCGTCGCACCGCGGCGAACAAGGGGGCGATCCAGATCGAATTCTACAACGATGGCGATCTAGAGCGGCTACTCGACCTGATGATCGAAGGCGAATGAATTCCGGTTGGTGCTTCGCAGCCCCGCTTCTCGCCCTCGGTGCCTGTAGCTTGCTCCACGACGACCTCCCCAACGATCCCCCGACCGTGCATTTGGCGTGGATGATCTGTCAGTCGCCGGGCACGGCTTCCCCCGACACGCTGATCAATAGCGCAGATACAGTCTGCCGGGTCCGGCGCGGCGGCGAGGTTCGCTTTGGGGTCCGCGCCGCTGACGAAGATGACGACCCAGTGTTCTACGAATGGCAAGGTCCAGCCGGAGGCCGCTTCCGCGATCCACAGGCCCAAGAGACCAACTCTTGGGCCGCCCCCGACACCATCGCCGGCTCCAGCGAGCAATTTGTCGTCCAAGTCCGCGTAATCGACCGCAACTGCGGCGGTGTCATACCCGATGAAGCCGACCGCCAGCGCTGCGCCGAAGACGCTAGGGGGCTGAGCGAAAACTTCCTCGTGGAGGTCGTGCAGCGCGAACCCCGGCTGGAAGCGATCGCGGACGCGACCAGCGCGTTTAGCACACCGCAGATAGTTATTGAAGCGTTTGGCAGCGATCCAGACGGCGACTCGCTTGAATACCACTGGGCGGGGTCCGGGGACAGCCTCGGCATCCGGTCAGCGAAGGCCATCCGCGACGAGGAAACTGGGCGGCCAATCGGCTCGCGCGCTACCATCGTCGCCTTTTTTCCCGGCCTCCACAAACTGCGCGTTTCCGCAAGCGACGGGGCCGCACAAACCGAGCGCGAAATCGCCCTCCACGTCTCCATTGAGCCGCCCCTGCCGGCTGGCGGCACAGTGCGCCTAGTGCTGCCAACGGATCAAGCCTACGAGATAGACGCGTACGAGTACCCCAATGCCAAAGGAGAGCAGCCGCAGTCCACTTCTTTTTTTCAAGCAGTACGCCGGTGCGCGGCCGAGGGCAAGCGCCTGTGTAGCCCAGACGAGTGGCGCAACGCTTGCCAAGCTGGCCAAACGCGGCGCTTTTCTTCGATTGATGATTTAGCTGCTTACGACAGCCGCGACCACTTTGGCATCCGCTTCTGCAACGTGCCGGGTTCGGCCTTTTCCCACTTGAGTAGCAACCCAAACGAACAGCTTGCGCCTTCCGGCTCGTTTCCCAACTGCGGTAGCGCGAGCGGCGTCTTTGATTTGACCGGCAACATAGACGAGTGGCTCGCCGCGCTCGACGATGCCGGCGACCTCGCGGTGTACGTGGCCGCAAGTAGCGTATCTACGAGCGGTGCTTGCGATGGCGCGAGCCTCGTGAGTACGCTACCCATGGCCGGCCAAGACCCCTATGATATAGAAGTCTTAGCGGAAGTCATGGCCGACTCGCCCTTGCAAACCTTCGAGCAGCCTCTCCTCGGCTTCCGCTGCTGTCGTTAGCTATGGATCAAGAACAACTCCGCCACGTGCTAGAACAAGTCGCGGCCGGCGACCTCGCGCCGCGCCAAGCCTTAGAGCGGCTTAGAAACCTGCCTTTCGAAAACCTCGGGTTTGCCCACGTTGATCACCACCGCGCCCTGCGCACTGGGTTCCCGGAAGTTATTTTCGCCCAAGGCAAGACCTGCGAGCAGGTTTTGGCCATCGCCGAGCGCATAATTGCCCAAGGCACTCAAGTGCTGGCCACTCGCGTCGAAGCGGCCACAGCCCGAGCACTCGTCGAGCGCTTTGACCGCGCCGAGCACGACCCCCTCGCCCGCACGGTCTTGGTACCAAGGACCCAACAGCCCACGCCCGAAGGCCTAGTCGCTGTCGTCGCGGCCGGCACCTCGGACTTGCCCGTGGCCCGCGAAGCCATCGTCACGGCCCGCGCTATGGGGGCGCATGTCGAGGAAATTTGCGATGTCGGCGTGGCCGGTCTGCATCGGCTGCTGTCGTACCGCGAACTCTTGCAGCGGGCCCGGGTCATCGTGGTGGTCGCCGGGATGGAGGGGGCGCTCGCCAGCGTCGTTGGTGGGCTGGTAGATATTCCGGTCGTGGCCGTGCCAACTAGCGTGGGCTACGGCGCGAGTTTCCACGGCCTCGCCGCCCTGTTGGCCATGCTCAATTCCTGTGCGGCCGGCGTGGTTGTCGTCAATATCGACAACGGCTTTGGCGCTGGGTACGCAGCCGCCCAGATCAACCGCCGCCCCAGCCAATCGCCGGAATGATCGGTTCAGTTTGATCCACATCGCCGTGCTCGCCGGCGGCCAGAGCCGACGCATGGGCCGCGACAAGGCCCTCTTGCCACTGGGCGGCCAGACCCTGATTGAGCGCGTCCTCGGCGCGGCACATCCCCTCGGCTTCCCTCGCGTCATCATCGGCGATTCCGCCGCCTATGCCCATCTCGGGCTGCCCGTCCTTCCCGACTGCCGCCCCGGACTCGGGCCGCTGGGCGGCCTGTACACCGCACTCAGCACAACGGCCGCGCCCGTGCTCCTGCTCGCCTGCGACTTGCCCTTCCTCACGCCCGACTTCCTCCGACATCTCGTCAACCGCCGCGGGCCGCATCAAGTGGTTGTGCCCGACACCCCTGAAGGGTTGCAACCACTCTGCGCACTCTACGAGCCGTCCTGCTTGGCGGCTGTCGAAGCGGCTCTCCAAGCCGGTCAGTTCGGGATGCGAGACCTACTGTGCAGTTTGAATTTGGATTTGATGCAGGAAGAGGATTGGCGGCCCTACGACGAGCGCGGCCTGCTGTTTGCCAATCTCAACGCGCCCGAACAGTACGAGCGGGCGCGAGCCGCACTTCTAAAACCCGGCATCTACCACGCTCAACGCCAACAAGAGCGGCAGGTAGAGGACCGAAGCCTTGAGCAGCCGCCGCGCACTGGCTGCCGAGCGCGAAAAGCTGAGCGCGAGACCGGAGACCAAAAACAGCACGCCCAACACCACCGCACCGACTAGATAGAACGGGCCGGTAAGCCCCATAAACGAAGGCAACACCGAAAAGATCAGCAGCAGCACCAAGTAACCCACGACCTGCCAGCAGGTGCTGTTCCCATCGGGCTCGACGACCGGCAACATCTTGAAACCGCCGCGCCGGTAG
Source organism: Candidatus Latescibacterota bacterium (assembly GCA_007571365.1). Lineage (GTDB taxonomy): Bacteria > Latescibacterota > UBA2968 > UBA8231 > UBA8231. The sequence goes on along the minus strand of RKRN01000190.1, from coordinate 10,675 downwards.
TCGTCGCGGAAAATCCAAGCAATCGCGTAAAAGTGCGGGTGCTGCCAAGCAAAGAGAATGAGAAACAAGACCACAGCCCCCGGATCAATCGCGCCGGTCGCTGCCGTCCAGCCCCCTACCGGCGGCAGGGCCCCTGGCACGGCCCCCAGCGAGGTATTGAGCCAATTTTGCCGCTTCATCGGGGTGTACACTACCACGTAGAGAAACGCCGAGAGCAGGGCTAAAAACGCGGTCAACAACCCGGTGGTAAAAAGCAGAAAAAACACGCCGCCCAACACCAGCACAAACCCCATCGACAGCGCCGTAGCCGGCTTGACGCGCCCGGCTGGCAAGGGGCGATTGCAAGTGCGCTTCATCAAACCATCGACATCGCGTTCCAGATACTGGTTGAGCACCGACGAGCCGCCCGTAGTCAGGCCCGTACCTACGAGCAGACAGCAAAAAAGCAACGGCGCGTGAATGCCTTGCCCGCCCAAGAAAAATCCCAAGGCGGCCGTAACCAGCACCAAAAAGGCAATTCTCGGTTTAGTCAGTTCCCAATAGTCGCGCCCAGTACCAGCCATATCCTACCTCGTTCCGCGACAAAAATATAAAACTGGATCCGCCGACGGACAATAAGGGCGCGGCAGGTTGACGCGGTGCAGTGCCCCGCCTATGGTACTTTATACCATGACCCAAGACATTGCCCAACGCATTGCCGCGCTGTCCGCCAAGCTCGAAGAGCACCTATACCGCTATCACGTCCTCGCGGCACCGACCATCTCCGACCAAGAGTTCGACCGCCTCCTCGCCGAGTTGCAAGCTCTTGAAGAAGCTCACCCCGCGCTTAAGCGGCCCGACTCACCCACCCAGCGCGTCGGCGGTGCCCCCACTAGCGACTTCCCCACGGTGCGCCACGCCCGGCCCATGCTCAGCCTCGACAACAGCTACTCGCGCCAAGACGTGGAGGACTTCGACCGGCGCGTACGCCAAAGCCTGTCCGGCGAAGCGGTCGAATACGTCTTCGAGCTAAAAATCGACGGCGTGGCCCTCAGCCTGCTCTACCAAGACAGCCTACTCGTGCGCGCCGTCACCCGCGGCGATGGAGTCCAAGGCGACGAAATCACCGCCAACGCCCGCACCATCCCCACCATTCCCCTCCGCCTGCGGCAGCCGGGGATCAATTGCGAAATCCGCGGCGAGGTCTACATGGAAAGCAACGACTTCGCCCGGCTCAACGCCCAGCGTGCGGCCAACAGCGAGCCGCTTTTTGCCAACCCGCGCAACTCGGCGGCCGGCTCGCTCAAGCTGCAAAACCCCCATCTAGTAGCCAAGCGCAACCTGCGCTTTTTCGCCTACTGGATACGCGCCGAAGGCGGTGGCCCAACGCGCCACAGCGAGTGCCTTGAAACGCTCCGCGACTGGGGCTTCATAGTCCCCGAGCACCAGGGCTGTGCCGCGCTGGCAGATGTGTTCGCACTCTACGATCACTACGCCGCCATCCGCACCACGCTCCCCTACGAAATCGACGGGGCGGTCATCAAGGTCGATAGCCTCAGCCAGCAAGAGCGGCTGGGCTATACTGCCAAAAGCCCGCGCTCGGCCCTGGCCTATAAGTTTCCGGCCTATCAAGCCCGTACCCGGGTGCTCAATATCCATCTGCAAGTCGGACGCACGGGTGCCGTAACGCCGGTCGCCGCCTTAGAACCTGTGCCTTTGGCCGGATCGACCATCGCCCGCGCCAGCCTGCACAACGAGGATGAAATCCGCCGCAAGGATATTCGCATCGGCGACACCGTGCTCATCGAAAAGGGCGGCGACGTAATCCCCAAAGTCGTACGAGTAGATCGCAGCACTCGGCCCGACGACTCTGTAGAGTATTCCTTTCCCAACCAATGCCCTTCGTGCCAAGGTCCACTCTCCCGCGCCGCTGAAGAAGCTGTCACGCGCTGCGATAACCCCACCTGCCCCGCCCAACTGCGCCGCCGCCTCGAACACTTTGCCGCGCGCAATGCCATGGACATTGAGGGCTTGGGGCCGGCTGTGGTCGAACAATTGGTCGAGCAGGAGTTGGTAAAGGACTTGAGCGATCTCTACGAACTCGACGTAGAATCCCTCGGTGCCCTAGAGCGGATGGGGGAAAAGTCGGCGCAAAACCTCCTCGACGGTCTCGACCGCAGTAAGGAGCAACCCTTCGATCGGGTGCTCTTTGCCCTCGGCATTCGCCACGTGGGCGCGACCGTGGCCCGCACCTTGGCGCGGACCTTTGGCAGCCTCGACGCTTTGTGCCGGGCGAGCGTTGATAAACTGGAAGCCACCCACGAGATCGGGCCGATCATCGCCCGCAGCCTCTACGCCAGCCTCCCCGATCTCCCAGCCCTCGATCGCGTACTCTACAAGCTCAAGAAGGCTAGGTTGCAGTTTGCGATACAAGAGGAAGCCGCCGCGCCGTCGTCGCATTTTAGCGGCAAGACCGTGGTCATTACCGGCACTCTGTCGGGCTATAGCCGCGACGAGGCGGCCGCGCTGATTGAGCGCTTGGGCGGCAAGGCCACCTCCAGCGTCAGTTCAAAAACCGACCTGCTGGTAGCAGGCGAAAAAGCGGGGTCCAAACTAGCAAGAGCACAGGCCCTCGGCGTCGCAGTGCTCGACGAAGCGGCCTTTACAGCGCAGCTAAAAGAGGCCGGGGTGGCCTAATCGTCGGCTAATTGCTGCGTCCCTTGCGCAAAAATCTCGTCGGCCTTTTCCAGCAACGCCTCGCCCCATATCACCACCTCGTTGCTGAGTGCTTCGATCCGTTCCCACCCCTCGGGGTCGCCTGGGGTGAAGTACAGGCCGCCTAGCAACACAATCGCGCATACCACCGCGACCTTGAAAATTTTGCGCAGCATACTGCCTAGCAATACCACCGCCACCAACAGCAACAAGGTGGCGATGAGCGGGTGGGCCTCCGCATAGGCGATGAGCACTTCTAGAGAAAAATCGTCCAGCATAGCTACTTCCTAGGTCAGGCCAACGACGCAAATTCCCATTCTTCCAATTCCACCATCGCATCCACCGCCACCGGCACGCCCACGCCCAAACCCGCTACTTGCAGCGACCCCACCTCAATTTTCCCGGCCCGCACATCTAAGGCCACCAACCCGTCGTCCACCTCCCGATAGAGCTTGCCGTGCGTGGCCAAGCAGGCCGCCCGTTCGGCCGCGGTCAAGTGATCCAACCCCCGCACGTAGTGGTGTCCGTTGCGCTCGACGTGCCCAATCCCCAGCGCCGCCACGTGCGCCAAATCTTGGTGCAGGGGCACCACCGGCAGGTTCATCAGGTCCTCGCCCGACAGAAAACAGCCCGCCCGCTGCCGCGCCAACGCCAGATTGGCCAGCGCCTTGACCAGCCCTTTGCACGCTTTGGAAGAAACGCCTTTGTAGCCCAGCGCCAAGGCTTGGCGGAAGGTGTCTAGCGCATCGTCCGATTCGTCAATGAGCAAGGGCCGCCGCGTCGCCGCCGCCCGGATACCCGATGCTAAGGCCGCATCCAACGCCACGCTCCGCTCTAGGGGCTGCTCGACGTAGAGGATGCGCTCGTACAAACGCGGCTGTTGGGCGGCAAGGGTGTCGAGCAAGCCAATGAGCGAGTCCATTTCTTGGTATTGCTCGTTGCCGTCGAGCGTAACCTTGTACTCGGAGTCGTGCCCGTCCAACAACTCGGCAATCGCGGCCAACCGCGCCAAGTCGGCTGCCAAGTCGCCGCTTACTTTGACCTTGAAGTACGTCAGCCCTTGGTGCTCAACGCAATCGGCCAGCGACTGCGGCAATCCGTCGTCCAACCGCTCTGCGGGTGCGATGTCGCCAATCGGATCGGCCAGTCCTACCGTGTGCCGCACGTGCAATTGCGCCAGTGGCGCAGCCCCGATCACTTGGCCGGGCTCCACCCCTTGCAGCTCGGGGTGAATGGCCCCCAGCTCCAAGCCGAGGAGATTGGCCTTGAGCAGCTCGAAGTAACTCGCGCCTGTACCGCATCCCACCGCGTCGATCAGGGCGCGCTCCATCAGCGTACTGCCGTGGACTGTCGTCAACCGATTCAGGCCGTGCGCGTCGCCGGCCGATACGGTCTGTGCATAACCGGCCTGCCAGATGGCAAAGAACGATTTGGGCGACCGCGCCGCGGCCAAATACGCCGTGCGCGCCGCCTGAGCCGCGCACAGCAAGTCGGCGACATTGTCTGCGTAGCTTTTGGCCGGGTCTTTGTCGAACCACTTAGGCGGGAGGATGTCGGCTGCGACCCCTTGTACCCGAGTGCCGTTTTTTAGCGCACCCTGAGCTACCACGTGGAGGATCGGCACCGCGGTCAGCACGGCCGCGCCGTATTTGAAGGGCATGCGGGTATGCACATTCCGCATGTAAAACCGCACGTCCTCAAGCCTGATTGCTACCGCACTCATGTGAGTTGCGCCTCCGCCAGCGGCTGCATGGCCGCGATATCGACCGCGCCATCCACCCCGAGACCGGGCCGTTGTAGGGAGCTGACCGCGATCTGGCCGGCGCGAATGTCGAGCAAGCCGCTCTGGCCCATGGCGCGGTACAGATCGCCGTGCCGCTCAAAGCACCACGCTCGCTCCGCAGCCGACAAATGGTCCAGCCCCCGCACGTAGTGGTGGCCATTGCGCTCGACATGCCCAATCCCCAGGGCCGCCACATGCACCAAATCTTGGTGCAGAGACACCACCGGCACCGCGGTCAAATCCTCAGCCGACACAAAACAGGGGTAGCCCTCAGCCGTGCGCCGCCAAGCGAGCGCCCTGTTGGCCAGTGCCTTGACCAACCCTTTGCACGCCTTGGACGAGACGCCGCTGTAACCCAAATCCAGCGCCCGGCGGAAGGAATCCAACGATTCGTCCGACTCGTCGATCAGCAGCGGGCGTTTCGCCGCCAAAACTTGGAGGTCGCTCTTTAGCGCGGGATCGAGGGAAAGGGCGCGGTCCATGGGCTGCTCGACGTAGAGGATGCGGTGGTAAAACGCGCCCAATTCCTTTTCCAGCCGCTCCAATAAGGCCAGCAAATCGGCCCCGTCGCCGTACTGTTCGTTGCCATCGAGCGTGATGTGGTACTCCGCGCTGCTTTCGTCCAACAGCGCCGCGATCTCCGCTAAGCGGTCGAAATCGGCCGCGGGGTCGCCGCCGATCTTGATCTTGAAATAGCGCAGCCCCTGACTCTGAATACACGCCTCTAAGGACTGCGGCAACCCGTCGTTTAACCGCTCGGCGGGCGCCAGCGCAGCGGTGCGGATGGGGTCGACCAAACCGACTGTATGGCGGATGGCCAGCGAGTGCTTTGGCGTCGCCGGCAGCACCGCCGCCAGCGCTAGCCCGGCTAGCTCAGGGTGAATCCTCTCCAGCGCCAACCCGAGGACCTGGCCCTGCAACAGCGCAAAATAGGGCTGCCCCAGCGCAACCCCCAGGCCATCGATGAGTGCCCGCTCCATCAGAGCCGCACCGTTGGACGCCAGCAGAGCGTTGACGCCCCGCGCCCGACCCCACGCCCGACTCGCCTCGTAGCCGGCCTCCCAGATGGCGAATGGGGCCGCGCCGCGCCGCGCCGACTCCCGATAAGCGGTGGCGGCCGCTTGCGCTCCATCGACCAAGTCGCGGATGCCCTCGGCCATTGACTTGTTTGGGTTTTTGTCGAACCACCTAGGCGACAGCATGTCCGCCGCCCAGCCCCGCGCCCGACGACCATTGCTCAGTTCCAAATCCATGGCCACGTGTAGCGCGGTCAGGCTATCGGCGACCACGTTGCCGAACTTAAACGGCATCCGCATTCGCATCTCGCGCACGTACAATTCGATGTCTTTAATCGCCACTAACATTGGCTCACCTTGCGGCCCATGCTCGCCGCGCCTTTTCCATCTGTTCGGCCACGGCCTGCGGGCCGGTGCCACCCTCTATATTGCGCCGCGCCAAGCTGCGGCGCACGTCGAGTAAGCCGAGCGCATCCTCGCCGAAATCCGCGCTGTGGGCCCGCAACTCGGCCAAGCTAAGATCGGTGAGGGCGCGACCTTGCTCTAGCGCGGCCCGCACCAAGCGGCCAACGACGCGATGGGCCTCGCGGAAAGGCACGCCTTGGCCCACCAAATAGTCGGCCAAATCCGTGGCCAAGGCCGTGGAATCCACCGCGGATTCCATCCGCTCGGCACACACCTTCATGCTCTCCCAAGCACCGGCGAAAACTTCTAGGCAAATAGCTGCCGTTTCCAGCGCGTCAAAGAGCGGCTCCTTGTCTTCCTGCAAATCCTTAGCGTATGTCAGCGGCACGGCCTTCATCGTCGTCAGCAACGCCATCAAGCTGCCGTACACCCGGCCCGTTTTGCCGCGCACTAACTCCAGCGCGTCTGGGTTTTTCTTTTGCGGCATCATGCTAGAGCCGGTCGCAAAGTGATCGTCGAGTTCGACAAAGCCAAACTCGGCCGCCGACCAGAGGATCAAATCCTCGCAGAAACGGCTCAAGTGCATCATTAGAATCGCCAGCGCAGACAAGGTCTCGAGCAGAAAATCGCGGTCACTAACCGCGTCGAGGCTGTTGGGGGTCACCTGCGAGAACCCGAGTTCGCGGGCGAGGAAGGCCCGGTCGAGCGGAAACGCGCTGCCGGCCAACGCCCCGGAACCCAACGGCAGAAAGTCGGCCCGTCGCCAAGCGTCCCCCAGCCGCCCGCGGTCGCGCTCCAACATCCAGAACAACGACAGCGCATAGTGAGTAAAAAGAATCGGTTGTGCCTGCTGGACATGCGTATAGCCGGGCAGCACCACGCGGCTGTGTTGTTTGCCCGACGCCAGCAGCACACCTTGCAGGTGGCGAATCTGCGCTTGGAGCGATGCAATCGCGCTGCGCAGGTAGAGCCGCTCGTCTAAGTTGACTTGGTCGTTGCGGCTGCGCCCGGTGTGCAGCTTGCCGCCAGTCGGCCCGATTAGCTCGGTCAGCCGCTGCTCCACCGCCATGTGGATGTCTTCAAGCGCGTCGGGGAGTACGCAGTCCGGGGCTGAAAATTCTTCCCGGACCTGCTTTAGCCCGGCTTCGATCTGCTCTAGCTCCCCCGCGCTGAGTACGCCGGCTCGCCGTAGGGCGCGGGCGTAGGCCACGCTACCCGCAACATCGGCCGCCAACAGCTTGCGGTCGAAGCCAATCGAGGCGTTGAAGCGCTCCATCAGCGCGGCCGGCCCAGACTGAAACCGCCCGCCCCAAGGCGTTGGTACCGCGGCCATCAGACACCTTGGCGCAAAATCTCGTCGAAGACATCTACTACTTCGTCGATGCGGTCTCGTTCGACGACCAGCGGCGGCAGGAAGCGCACCACATCGGCCCCAGCCGTGGCGACCAAGATGTCGCGCTGGCGGAAGGTGCCCAGATAGTCGGCGGCCGGCCGGCGAGTAACCGCACCGGCGATCAGCCCTTTGCCGCGGATTTCGGCGATGTGCTCAGGCCAGCGCTGTTGCAGCTTTTGCAGGCGGCCGATCAGGTGCTCGCCTTTTTCGCGCACCTCGGCGATAAAACTCGGCTCCAGCAACTTGTCCAAGACTGCATTCGCTGCAGCGCATGCTACCGGGTTGGCCCCAAAGGTCGCGGCGTGGTCCCCAGCCTGAATGGCGTCGGCTACCTTCTGCCGCAAGAGCGCGACGCCGATTGGCAAACCGCCGCCGAGCGCCTTGGCCAAGGTCATAATATCCGGTTCGACCTCGTATTGTTGATAGGCCCATAGCGAGCCTAAACGCCCACACCCCACCTGGATCTCGTCGAAGACCAGCAGCATATCCCGCTCGTCGCATAGGTGTCTTAGCCCGGTGAGAAATTCGGCCGTCGCGGCGTGGATCCCCCCCTCGGCCTGCAACGGCTCGACCAAAATCGCACAGGTCTGCTCCGAGACCAGCGCCTCCACAGAGGCCAAATCGTTGAAGCGGGCAAAGTCAATGCCCGGCAGCAGCGGCTCAAACCCCTTATGGTACTTGGGCTGGCCGGTCGTCGAGATGGATCCATACGTCCGCCCGTGAAAGGAATTTTCAAAGGCAATGAGGCGGTTTTTGGGCGAATTGTGGGTCGTGTTGCCCCACTTGCGACAGAACTTGAGCGACGCCTCCCACGCCTCGGTGCCGCTGTTGCAGAAGAACACCCGGTCGGCAAACGAGTGTTCGACTAGCCGCTGCGCTACTTTTACCGAGGGGATTGTGTGGTAGAGGTTGGACACGTGCATCAACTTGGCGGCCTGTGCCTCAATGGCCTTGAGTACCTCATAGTCGCCGTAGCCCAACGCATTGACTGCTAAGCCACTGACAAAATCGAGGTAGCGGTTGCCGTCCGTATCGAAAAGATAGACCCCATTGCCCCGCTCTAGTACGAACTCGGGCCGGCCGTAGGTCTGCAAAATGTATTGCGCCTCGTCCTTGATAATGTCTTGGGTTTTCATGGTTTCTCCCTAGTCCTATTGGACAATTTGGGTGCCAATGCCTTGGCGAGTGTAAAACTCGAGCAACATCGCATGCGGTACGCGCCCGTCGATGACGTGGGTTTTGCGCACGCCAGCTTTGACGGACTTGATACAGGCTTCGACTTTGGGAATCATCCCACCGCTGATCGCGCCTTGGTCAATGAGCTTGCCGACCTCAGAGACGCGCACAGTTGACAGCAGGGACGCCTCGTCTGCCAGATCGCGCATAATGCCCGGCACATCCGTCAAAAAAACCAATTTTTCAGCGTGCAGGGCTGCGGCGATTTCCCCGGCCGCCGTGTCGGCATTGACGTTGAAGCTAGCGCCCGCCGGGCCGCGGCCAATCGGCGCAACCACCGGGATCATGCCCTTGGCTATCAAGGCCAATAAAGGCGCGGTATCCACGCGCTGGACACCGCCGACATAGCCGATGTCCAAGGGGCCGCCATCGGTTTGGGCCCAGTACTTATGCACCTGCATAATGCCAGCATCCTTGGCCGAGACGCCCACGGCCCGCCCGTCTAGTGCCCCAATCTCGCGGACGATCCGGGCGTTGACCTCGCCAAAGAGCACGTCTTCAACCACCTTCATCGTAGCGGCGTCTGTCACCCGCAACCCAGCTACGCGCTGGCTTTCAATGCCCAGCCCTTGCAGGCGGCGGGTGATGGCCGGGCCGCCGCCGTGGACCACGACCGGACAAATGCCGACCGCCTGCATGAAAACGATGTCCTTATACACGGTGTCCCCGCTGCCCATGGTGCTGCCGCCGTATTTGACGACCATCACTTTGCCGCGAAATTCCTGCAGGTACGGCAGGGCCTCTATCAGGGTCTCGGCTTTGCTAATCTGAACCTGCAAGTCTGGCAAAACCTCGGCGTTCATCCATCCTCCTCGCCGCACACGGCGTTGATCTTATGGACTAACTCCGCTGCCTCTTGCTCGGAACGAGTGACGATGAAGATCGTGTTTTCGCCGGCCAGCGTGCCCGCGACCTCGGCCCAACTCATGCGATCAATGGCCTCGCAGACGCTTTGGGCGTGCCCGGACGCGGTCCGCACCAGCACCATGTTGATTACCTGTTCGATTTGAACTAAGAAATCCTGCAACTCTCGCTCTAGAATGTGCAGGTCGCGCAACGTGGCTCCAGCTTCGGGTAGCGTATAGCGAAATCCTCCATTGGCCTGCGACACTCGCACCACCCCTATTTCGCGCAAGTCTTTCGACAAGGTCGACTGACTGACTTCAATGCCTTGTTGCTGGAGGACCTCGGCCAATTTTTCGTGCGTATCAATGGACTTTCTGTAGAGCAGTTCCCGTATGCGGGTCTGCCGCATCTGTTTATTTTTCATAATTTTTATTATTTAATTAAAATAAAAATTTCAAAGTAGAGTACCGCCGAGGCTGTGTCAAGCAAAACGCCCGCGCGCCGCTCAGCTCGCGGCCATCTGCTCTTGTAGGCGCAGCTTGAGTTGCCGACGGTCCAACCCCCGCCAAAAGACCCCACCAACGGCCAGCGAAATAGTGCTATTCTCCTCGGAGACGACGATAACTACCGCGTCCGATTCCTGCGATAGCCCCAATGCTGCCCGATGGCGGGTTCCCAGCCGTTGGTCTTCAACCTCTTCGGCCAGCGGCAGGGTGCAGCGGGCCGCCACCAAGCGCTCGCCTTGGATGACGACGGCTCGGTCGTGTAGCGGAGCGCGCGGGCTGAAGATCGTAGTTAGCAAATCGTCCGACACCTCCGAATTCAGCGGCACTCCAGTCTCAATAACGGGTCTGATATGGACTTGGCGCACCAGCACGATCAGGGCCCCGTATCCCAAGTCGGCCAAACGCCCGACTCCGCTGACCACCTCGTCGATGACTCGGGACGGCTCGGCCTTGTAAAACCAACGGAACGCCGGGGTCTGACCCAAGACTTGCAGGAGCCGCCGCAGCTCGGGCTGAAAGAGAATGACCAGTAGGATCAGCAAGATGGAGCGCGCCTGCTCCAAAAGCCAAGACAGGGCGTTCATCTTGAGCCAAGGCGCGGCCAAGGCCACGATCACCATTAATAGCAGCCCGGCGACCATGTGCGCGGCTCGGGTTTCCTTGATGAGGGAGAGCAAGCGATAAAAGATAAAGCCCACCAATAGGATATCTACCACCGAGGCCAGCGAGACCGGCAGAAAGCCAAACAGGTGGAACAGTACCGGGTCTTTTAGCACAGTGCTTGGCTCCGCACGGC
>RKRN01000213.1 GCA_007571365.1 Candidatus Latescibacterota bacterium | reverse complement strand
AAGACCAAGCAGGCCAATTATCCGCCGCCTCGTGATTGGTTAGATTGCGCGGCTCACCTGAGTCGTCCGAAGCCAGTTTCCCGCTCGCTATCCTTTGACCGATCCCCCCAGGCAGTGCCCCATCCAACGGATTAGCTATATACCTCATAATCACCAGCGCATCCGTCTTATCGACTTCCCCATCGCCGTTGACATCCCCCAAGCCAATACGGCCGTTGTTCGGCATGGCAATAGCAATAGACGGATTAGAGCTGTACATCGCTACGAGCATCGCGTCTTCCGCAACCACCTGCCCATCGTTATTCACATCCCCCCAAATTCCCCCGGCCAATACTGGGCCTGCCGCCAACGGCACCGCATCTACGACCAACTCGGCCGCTGCCATCCCCGCTCGCACTCCAAACGCTGCATCCGTGTACGTCGCCAAGCCCTCCCCTGAAACAACGAGGCCATATTCCCGTTCCATCGCGTCCGTGGACATAGTCGCCGCTGTCGCGGAAGCCCCCGCCGCGATCCCAGCCTGCCCGTCAACCAGCACCATCCGCTGGGTCTGCTGACCTCCACTCACCGTCAACCGATAGAGATACACCCCAGCGGCCATTGCCTGCCCCGCCGCATCGGTCGCGTCCCATTTCGCCGTGTAAAAACCGGCCGGCCGTTCTGCGTCCACCAGCGTTGCAACATGCTGTCCCAACACGTTAAACACATCGAGCCGCACGTGCGTAGCCGTGGGCAGTTGATAGGGGATCGCGGTCGAAGGGTTGAAGGGGTTGGGGTAATTATGTCCTAGGGCAAACCCCTGCGGCAATGCCGACCCGCCCAACGACGCCAGCGGCAGCGCGAAATACCCAGACTCATCGGTCATCGCCCGTGCCACTGCGCCTTGATGCAAATCAGCCAAGTCAAACAGCGTTACTTGTGCCCCGGCCACGGGTCGCCCATCGGCAAGTCGCACCTGCCCGGAAACCGTGGATTGCTGCGCCGTATTCACTTGAACAGAAAGCATCAAGCCCATCAATACCATTAGAAATCTCATAAAAGAATCTCCCTATCTGTACTTAGACGTTTAACTTCACACGTGAGTGGGTCCGAGTTAACCAGCTTCTATTTTTATCACTTTCAGGGAGGGGAGGAATGGAGCGAGCAGCTTAGCTGGCGATGCTGCTCAAAGGCGGCAGCGAACGGCCTTTGCTACGGGGTTTTGGTGTTTTGAGTTCGCTTTGCCATGAGCTGTTGTAGAACATATAAGTCCCGACCAGACCTATTGCCCAGCCGGGACTTATCATATCCACACAGGTTAATCGGCAAATGTCTCCTTGATATGCCCCCAAGAGGAAGTCTCAGTGGAAGAGACAGGCTTAGCCGCCGGCCAAACATGAAAAGAGAGAGTATCCGGGGATATAGTCGCCTCCTGCAAAAGCCTAATACTGCTCCAGTCAAACGTCGTAACCTTTTGCCCCTCGGCCTGTTCGCCTTCTTCGTTTAGTTCGTTCACAAAACCTGCGTCACTCTCAGAACCGGGGCCTCTCGTAGAAGCCGCCTTGATTGTAAACGAAATAATGCGAGAAGTAGCAAGCGGCGATATTCTGTGAGAATGAGTAAGCGGCGATTGGTAATTCAGCGTATCCGGATATATTAGGGACGGCCATATCAGGGCTGGCAATCGTAGGGACAGGGACGGCGATATTAGGGCTGGCAATCGCAGGAACGTTGGGTCATCATTCGGGTCATCATTAATTATTGCTACTTCGGGTTGTTGGTTATATGGATGATTTGGACCAGGGCTTATATCTATTAGGGACGCTAGGTAGATTTCAACCAATTCCCTGAAATGAGCATAAAACTCCTTGCGACAACGCCGCCTTGCATCATCACACGGCCGAAATTCACCCGTACCCTCGTGAGGCTCCCATCCATCCTGTTCAAAAAACTCTATCAAGCTCTGGTTTTGATTCCCCCGAAGGTATAGAGCATTCTTGAAAAGCGAGTCCTCCCAAGTTGAAGCAGAGCCCAAAGGAATCCAAGCCGGATACCAAGAGCTTGTACCATCTCCTCTCAGAGATATATCTGCCTTTAATAAAGCCTCAACTGCTCGTATCCGCTTCTCATTGTTCTGCTCCAACTGGACTTTTTGAGCTTCTCTCGCCTCCTCAAAATCTTGCTCAGTCTCCCAAGTGAAAGGGTCGTTCAATCTGTATAGATAATCTCTCGCTTTCGGCGCAAGCTGCTCCTCAATCGGAACAGGATCCTCCATATAGACAGCAACCGTCTCCCAGCTATCCTGAGCGAAAGACACGTTAAACGCGAACAACATGCAAAGGAAGAGGGCAACCATTCGGCCCCCACTAAAAATGCCCATAACTAGGCCTCCTCTAACTTTTGCCAATAAAGGGCTTTTCAAGTGAACCCTTTGGCAGTGAGTGAATAATAGGGTTGCGATTTCCCACGCAGCTCAAAGTATCTGGCCCGCGAAAAATGCCTATTAGTGCTTGCTTAGTGATAAAAAAAGAAAAACATGTATAGAAGTCAATAAATGAATTTCATAACATGCCTTATAATACCTGTATTTACTCCAACAAATACAATAGTTTAAGAAAAAATTAGTTAATTTAGTGAGGATAGTACTCGATATGGATACTGGTATAGTTATCAGGGACGAGGTCTGCTGTAGGGTGCAGCAGTTGCGTCACCAGACAGGGATAACCCAAGAAAAGCTGGCTGAACAGGCCGGACTTAGCGTGGACGGAATCCGCAAGATCGAGGGCCGGAGAGCAACGCCGAGCTTAGAAACGCTCTACAAAATTTCAAAAGCGTTGCGGATACAACTAGTGGACTTGATGCGACATGAAGGGGAAACACAAACGGAAAAAGACAGAGAACTGCAAGAATTTCTCACGTATCTATCGACAAAAAAGCTGAAAGAGATCAGACTAGCTAAGCGGATAACCAGAGCGGTGATGGAAGAATCAGGACAATGAGAAGTCAGAGATTCACGCCCGTTCCACCGCGAAAGCGGCCACGTTGCGCGTCTTTTGGCTGAACTCCACCCCAATCAGATAAATCGCCTCACCTCGCCCGCGATACTTGGCCGCGTAGTCCCGCGCCTGCAACTGACGCAACGCCGCCCCCGCCGATGCCCGTTCCACCACCTTGAACTCAAACAGATACACGTTCCCATTGAACTCCACTGCCATATCTAAGCGACCCGCTTGGTTGCTGTCCTCCACCGTAATCGCCAAGCCCAACGATGCAAAGTACGAATAGAATACGCTGGCGTAGTAGCCCTCGTAATTGGCAATCTCGTTGTTCGTATGCCACTGATATGGAATGCTGGCAAAAAACGATTTGAGCAGGGCTTCTAACCCCTCGAAGTCGTTGACTAGCAACAGGTCGTACAGCCGGGCACTGTGCTCAGCCTGATGCGCCGGGTTGCCCGTCAGGTGGTTCAGCAGGCTCTCGTTCAAGCTTTGCTGCACCTCCCGGTTGGGGTAGCCCAGCCGATAGTACATTCGCCCGCCGCGTGGCTCACGGCGGCGAATGGTTAGATAGCCGGTCTGGAACAGCAGTGCCTCAGGCGCCATGTGATCCACGTCAAACGCCGACAACAACTCGTCGCTACTGAGCATATCGTCAAGGGATAGAGCACTGACCCCGTGCGCCAACAACGCCTCGAGCAGAAACGTCGGCGTACCTGTCTCAAACCAGTAAGCCCCGTACTGGCGGCGGTCGCACAGCAGCAGGACATCAAACGGGTTGTACACCTGTTTGTCACCTAGCCAGTTGTAGCCGTTGTACCACGTGCGGATTTCCTCGCGGTCCAAGCCGGGCAACTCCGGGGCAAATACCTCGTCCAAATCCGCCTCAGTATAGCCGCAGAGGGCCGAATAGCGCGGGTCTAGGGTAATGTCTTTAAGGTTGTTGAGGCCGGAGAACAGGCTAACTTTAGAGAACTTGCTCACGCCGGCGAGGAAGGTAAACTTGAGGTGCGCGTCGCTAAACTTGATCGTCGAATACAGCCCGCGCAGAAAGTCGCGGTTGGCGCGGGCTATCTCCGGCACCTCTAGCGCATCGAGAATCGGTTTGTCGTACTCGTCGATCAGCACCGCCACCCGCTGGCCGCTGCGCTGGTGCAACGCCGCAATAAGCTGGCTGAATCGCACCGGCGCACCAGCGTAGCTCAAACCAATACCCTCCCGCTTTGCCACGGCGTCTAGTTGCGCCAGCACATCCTCTTGTAGCTGGCCCGGCTCTTTGAAATTACCCCGGCTAAAGTCGAGCCGCAGCACCGGATGGCGTACCGACCAGTCCCATCGGTCGTGGATGGCCAGCCCCGCAAACAGCGGCTCGTTGCCCTCGAACAGTTCCTTCAGCGTGTCGAGAAACAGGCTCTTGCCAAACCGGCGAGGCCGCGACAGGAAGTAGTGCTTGCCCTCGGCAACCAACCGCGCTATGTAGGCGGTCTTATCGACATAGTAGCAGTGGTCCTCGCGAATCTCGCGGAAGGTCTGAATGCCAATGGGCAGTTTGAGCTTGATCTTCCGTCCCGCTTGCCGGGAAGAACCGGATGCCATCTGTATCATGGAGATCGCTCTAAGGCGCCGAACTCGGGCTTGAGGCCCTGATAATCCGCCCCCAACCGGGCGAAGATATCGGCCCACCGGCGCGGGTAGGATGGATGGCTGTTGTTGGGTAAGAACCCCAATTTGAGATAGCAGCGCAGAGCCGGAATGCGGAAATCGTCGGTCAGCAGGTATATAGGCCGTTTACCTAAAGCCTTGGCTTGGGCCACGGCCGCCGCTACGATACACTTGCCTAGGCCGCGCCCCTGAAAGGCCGGATGCACCGCAACCCAACCGATTTCCCAACACGGCCGCAGCTCGCGGGGGCGGTCGTTGCAACCCGCACAGGCGACTATTTGCCCCGCCCCCTCGACAAAGAGCTGGACTCGAGTTCCGGCTAGGACATCCTCTAACCGCTGCTGGTCCCAACGGCCCAATTCGCCGTTGGCCTGTAATAGGGCTAGCCAGCCCTCCTCGTCCCCTCGCTGATACGGCCGCAGCCGATAGCCAGCCATTTTCGGCACGTCCGGGGCTGCTTCGCGCCCGTACCAGAGGATGAGTTGGGGCAAAAAGCTCAAGTGCGGCCTGACTGACGCCGGAACAGGGACGACTTAAACTGCTCGGGATGGTGAGGCTGCAAAACGACGATTTCGCACTGGGGAAAGGCTTCGGCCAAGCCCGCCGGTCTCCTTTGGTCGTAGCCGAGGGCAATAACGTGAGGTGCTATTTCGCCGACGATGCGCAGAAAATTGCATCCCTCGTGGCCGAGGCGGACCTCGGCGACTTCGGGTAACTGCTCCAGCGCGGCTTGGCGCTCTTGTTGGGATTGGTCGGGATAGTGCCCTTTGATGCGGCGGACGTTCTCGTCGCGGGCCACTACGACGAACAGTTCGTCGCCTAGCGCAGCCGCCTGCGCGATAAAGGAGCGGTGGCCCGGATGCAGGTAATCAAAAGTGCCGCAGCACAGTACGCGAGTTTTATTCATGGGCGCGCTGGGCTATCCAATACTCGACGCCGCTATCTTGGGCAAAAATGCGACCAAAGCGGTCGGCGTCGGCGCGGGTGGCGAAATAGCCAATCCGCACCCGGACGCCGGTATCGCTCTGCTCGTTGTAGGCCGGATAGCCTTCGGCCTGCAATGCGCGCACCTTTTGCTCGGCGCGGGTGGCGTCCCGATAGACGCCGACTTGAATGGTGAATTGGCCATCGGGATCAAAAAACACCGGGCTAGTGTCGCTGGTATCGCTAGTATCGCTAGTAGTAGTATCGGCTGGGGTGGACACAGAATCCGCCGGCGTTAAGATGACTACCTCGCGGCGGCCGGTGGGTTCGGGAGCCTGTTCGTCCTCGCGGACATCGCTGTCGGCGCATCCCCCGACCCAGAGGACGGTCCAAGCGAGCATCCATAGCCGATTGGGGCTCGCCACGCTCAATGCACGGCCTTGAGAGCGTCAAAGTGAATGCGGAGCGTTTGTTCGATATCCTCTTGCCCATGGACAAACGAAGGGAACATACATTCGTATTGGGAGGGCGCTAGATAGAGGCCCCGCTCTAGGCAAGCCCAGAAATAGTGCTTAAAACGCGCCAAATCAACCGTTTCGACGCTGGCAAAATCCACCACTGGGTACGCGGTAAAAAACATGCAGAGCATAGCACCGACTCGGTTGAGCGCGTAGTTCAGGCCCAGTTTTTGTAGGTTGTCGGCCATGCCAGCGGCCAAATCGGCGCAGCGGCTCTCCAGCGTTTCATAGACTCCGGGTTCGGCCAGCATGGTCAGTTGTTCCAAGCCCGCGGCCATCGCGAGCGGGTTGCCCGACAAGGTGCCGGCCTGCGAGACCTTTATACCCAGCGGCGACACGTTTTCCATGATCTCCCGCTTGCCGCCGTACGCCGCCGCCGGCAAGCCGCCGCCGACTATTTTGCCCAAGCAGGTCAAATCGGGCATTACTCCATAGCGCTCTTGCGCCCCACCCGGACCAACGCGGAACCCGGTAATGACCTCGTCGAAGATGAGGACAATATCCTCGTGGTCGGCTATTTGGCGCAGTGCCGGGAGGAACCCCTCGTGCGGCGGCACGGTTCCCATATTGCCAGCCACCGGCTCGACGATAATGGCGGCTATTTGGCCGCTGTTTTCCCGCGCGGCCGCACGCACGGCATCTGCGTCGTTGTACGGCAGCGTCAAGGTCGAATCAACCACGCTTTGCGGTACGCCCGGGCTGGTGGGCACCCCCAAGGTCAGGGCCGAAGAACCGGCCTCGCTCAAGAAGCTGTCGCCATGCCCGTGCCAACAGCCCGCGAATTTGACGATTTTGTCCCGGCCCGTATGGCCCCGGGCCAAGCGCACCGCCGCCATCGTGGCTTCGGTCCCCGAACTGACCATCCGCACCATTTCGATGGAAGGCACCATCGCCACGATGCGCTCGGCCAGTGCAGTTTCTAGCGCAGTTGGGGCACCAAAACTGGTCCCCTTTGTGCAGGCTTCCTGCACGGCTTGGACGACGCGGGGATGGGCATGGCCGAAAATGAGCGGCCCCCAAGAGCATACGTAGTCGATGTATTCGCGGCCGTCGATGTCAAAAATCCGCGACCCAGCGCCCCGATCGATAAAGCGGGGACCACCACCCACGGCACCAAAAGCCCGCGCCGGACTGTTGACGCCGCCGGGAATGACCTGCTGTGCTTGGGCAAAAGCCTTTGCCGAATTAGACGCTGACATGAACCTATGTCCACTTTTCCTAGTTCGATTGGTGCAATGGGGAACGATCGTCTCGATCCCTCCTTTGATGCCTACCGGGCGGCTTCTTCGCGGCGAAGCCATTCGGAAATCGGCCCGGTCAGCGCAGCAGAACCAGCTTACGGCTCAATACGCCTTCGGTCGTCGCCAGTCTGTACAGATAGACGCCACTTGCCAACGGTTGGCCTGAGTCATCCAAGCCGTCCCAAGAGATCCGGTGGTAACCCGCCTCCTGATCACCCTGGCTCAAGACCTTCACCCGTTGCCCGGTTACCGTGAAGACCTCTAGGCGCACCGGACCCGGTTCCCGGAGGATAAAGGAAAGAACCGTCTCGCTGTTGAAGGGATTGGGTGTGTTCTGGTGCAACTGGACGCCAACGGGCAGCTCGAGCAAATCCCGTTCAAGAGCTAGCAAATTGCTCTTTGCCGACGGTAGTAAAGAGTTGTAAAAAAGAAATAAGTCCGCGAGATCAACTAGGCCGCTGCCATCAAGATCAAAGGTTGGGTTGCTGCTGCCCATAGCATCGACAAAAAGGAGGAAGTCGGAAAGACTGACTTTTCCATCTTCATCAAAATCCCCCCTAAGCGGTGCACCCTCATCGCCGTCGTTCCCGCCGCCACCGTCATTCTCAGCACCGCCGTCATTCTCAGCGCCGTCGTTCCCGCCGCCACCATCGTTCTCAGCACCGCCGTCATTCTCAGCGCCGTCGTTCCCGCCGCCGTCGTTCTCAGTGCCGTCGTTCTCAGCACCTGCATCCAAAGTTGGGTTGCTGCCCATAGCAT
>RKRN01000287.1 GCA_007571365.1 Candidatus Latescibacterota bacterium | reverse complement strand
AATGGCGTCCATCAGCGAGAAGTCGCACATCGTCCACGGGAACAACGTGCCTTCGGCATAGCCCGACCCGCGCAAAAAGAACGGCGTTGCTGAAAGATCTAACACTTGGTTGATGCCCAATTTGCGGCCGACCGTTTCCAGCCCGGAAATCCACAACCGCGCCGCCACCCGGTTCTTTTCGGCTTCCTTTCTGTCGTCGCCCTTGAGCACCCCTTCCTCTCCTGGGCCCGGCTTTTCGCGGTAGCAGTGGTGCGCCTCGTCGTTGAGGATCAAGACGTTCTTTAGGCCCATGAGTTCGGGCATGACCCGTTGCAACATTTGCCCCTCGGTCTCCAAGGTCGGCGGCGCATC
Organism: Candidatus Latescibacterota bacterium; assembly: GCA_007571365.1. GTDB lineage: Bacteria > Latescibacterota > UBA2968 > UBA8231 > UBA8231. Next base: position 26,408 of record RKRN01000287.1, on the reverse strand, counting down.
GCCTCGCCCCTCGAGCAAAGAGCGGCCGCCTTTGGAAAGCTCCATGCGTTCGCGCCGCTTGAAGGTGTGGTAGTTGGTGATGACGATCTGGGCCTTTTTCAAGTCTGGTAGCAGGTCGTTGGGAACCAACTCGCGGCTCTGGTAGTAGCTATCCGGGTCGTTGGGCTGCAACACGCGCAGGCGATCTTTGATGGTGATGCCGGGCGTCACCACTAAGAAGCCACGCGAAAAGCGGCGGCGTTGGGGCCGCCGCACCGCATTGACGGTCTGCCACGCGATCAACATCGCCATGACCGTGGTCTTGCCGGTGCCGGTCGCCAGCTTGAGGGCCAAGCGCGGCAGGCTTGGATTGGCGTCGTGGTTGGCGTTGGCCAGATGGTCGAGGAAGTCCCGGCCGGATCGCGTATGCGGTGCCACCTCGGTGAGCCATATCGCGGTTTCCACCGCTTCAATTTGGCAGAAGAAGGGCCGAATGCCGCTGAAGCGGTGGTGCCGCCAGTGCCGGAGCAGGCGAGCGGTCTCTGGGGTCACCTGCCATTGGTTCGCGGGTAGAGCGCGCCAGCGGTCAACCTGCTGGCGTACGCCGTTGATAAGGGCCGTCCGATCGTATTGCTGGCCGGCCGTTTCGAGCTGCTGGGCCTTTTTGTCGAACACCAGCGCGGCTTGTCGTGCGGCTTGCTTGCGCTTTTTCGCCTGTGGGATCGCCGTGATGAACTCGGCCGGTGGTCGGCGGCTTTCGACGATGCGCTGGGTCGGCTGCCCGGTCTCGTCGAGTTCCCAGTGCCGACGCGGGTGCTCATAAGGCGAGTTGAGGACCGGCTGTGCAAAGAATGGATTCGTCATAGCGAACTATTCCTAGGTGGATTCAAGACGCATCACCGCTGCTCATAGCGTTCGGCGCGGCGGCGACCCAACAACCCCGGACACAGGCGGCGAAAGTCCTCGGGCATGCGCTGGTAGGTCTCTGGCCACAGCGGCTGGTGGCCGCCTTCAATCCAATTGTTAAACCAAGGCGGGTAATACGCGATATTCAGCCCTATTCGCACCTGATCGCTCTGGTTGGCCCGGGCTTGGTGCAAAAGCCCGCCGTGCCACAGCATCACCGAGCCCGCGCGGCCTTCCACGGGCTTGATCAACGGGCTGTCAGCCCCCATCTCGGGCGGGGGGCTGGACCGCCGCGCCCGGTGGCTCATGGGCACGACGCCAGTGGCCCCGTTGGCCGCAGTAAAATCCGTCAGCATCCAGATGCTGTTGATCATCCACGGCACATCGGGCACTTGGGCAAACGAGCCCGCAGAATCGACGTGTAAATGCTGGGCAGGAGCCCCAGGCCAAGTCGGCTTGGAGCACGCTTCGACGACGCGGCAGCGCGGCCCCAAGAAATGCCGCGCAAGGGCCACCGCATCCGGGTGGAAGGCGCAGGTCCAAACCTCGTCGTCTTGGTTGAGCATGCCGAACAAGGTCTGATAGTACTCGTCGCCCACGATATAGTCCTGACAGCGCGGATCGCTGTGTAGGGCCAAGCAGCGACGGCCCAACGCCAAGGCGGCCTCGCGGGGCAGGCGGTCCTTTAGTACGCAGTATCCATACGCGTCTAGGTGCTCGGCCGCGGCTTGCAATTCTTCGTTCATGCCTCTATCTCCACATTGGCTGCTTGGGCGACCTGCACTAGCTGGGACCAGACTCCTTCTTCCACCGGGATGCCTTCGCGCCGATAGCGCACCTCGGCGGCGAATTCGCGTTCGCCCGGCACCAGCACCCCGTTGCTGCCCGGTGCCGGCGCGGACGAGCGCACGTAGGCGATCATGCGGTCCAATTCAGCGCGGAAGCATTCGGCATCGCCCCAAACAGCCACATGCACTGCCAGCAGCCACATCGTATTGGCATTGGATTCCAGCCCCTCCTCGCGCCAAGTCGGCTCGCCCAGCAGGCAGCTAAAAATTTGGGCCATGAGCCCCAAGCCGAAGCCCTTGTATCCCTGGTCCCCGCCAAAGGGCCGGATCGCCCCGGCCGCGTACAGGTCGGCTGGGTCCTTGGAAGGTGCCCCGCTTCGATCTACTAAGGAGCCTTCGGGCAGCACTTGCCCGGTATCCCGGTAAAGGCGCACGCGTCCTTCGGGCAGGGCCGCGGTTGAAAAGTCCATTACTACGGGCTGGTTCGAGGTCGGGGCCGCAAACGCAATGGGATTGGTGCCCAGCCGCCCCTCGCGCCCGCCAAACGGCGCGACCCAATGCCCCTCGCCGGCCGTGCTGCTGGTGACCAATGCCACGCACTGAGCCTGCGCGGCCTGTTCCGCGTATGCGCCTAGTCGCCCCACGTGGCGGCAGCGGCGCAGGCTGGCACTGCCCACGCCAAACCGCTGAGCGCGCTCAATCGCCAGCTCCGCGGCCCGCTGGGCCCCAATCTGGCCGAAATTCCACTGCCCATCCACCAGCGCGACCGCCGCGGCACCTTCTCGCACCAACACTTTCGCGCCCGGCACAATGGCACCGCGGCGGATGTCTGCTACGTACTGGGGTACGCGCAAGACTCCGTGCGAGGGCAGGCCCATGAGATCGGCCTGTACCAACAGGCGGGCCACGGTCTGCGCCTCTTGGGCCGGGGTGCCGTGGGCCGCAAAAATGTCGGCCGCTAACCGCTCCAGCGCGTCGGCTTGGAGTCGTCTCGTCATCCGTCCGCCCATCTCACGCTACGACAAAGGTCGCCTGGGTCTCTTGGCTTTCTTCGTATCCAATGCGGATCGCTCTGGCCCGCAAAGTGGTCGTCCCTTCTTCTAGGCGCAACGGCTCGGTGTAGAGGTGCCAGTGCGGATCGTCGTCCACCGCATACGCCATAGAAGCACCCTGCGTGGCGCAGTGGAGTTGCACCAGCAACGGCCCTTGGAATGTACCGCCTTCCAGCGCCGGCTCAGTCCCAAGACTATCGGCGCAGATGGGCACGCACACCGGCGGAGCCGTCTGTGGCTGTTGGCCGTCGGGATACCACTGCCGCACCATTTCGCTTTCCGCCATGCGGCCCATGTCGCCCACTTCGCGCAGCCATTCGTCCAAGGCTCGGCGCAGGCGATCGCGTTCCGGCTGGTACTGAGAATTGGCCGCCAAGTTATTGACCTCGTGCGGGTCGGCTTCGGTGTCGTACAGCTCTTCGACCGGCCGCGGGTAGCGGAATAGAACCGATTGCGTCTCGTCCAACTCGTCGGCCAAGTGCAAGCGCCACATCTCCTGTACGATGGGGTGCCGATTGCGATAGGGTATCCACGCCAAGTAGGGGAGGTCTGGCCGGTAGTTGCGGATGTACTTAAAGCGGCGGTCGCGCACGGCCCGCACCATGTCGTATGCCTCGTCGTGCCGGTCGCGGCTCGCGTAGATGTACTCTCGCGGCGATTGGGCTTGGTGGCCCAAAAATGCACGGCCCTGCACCTGGGCGGGCACGTCAATCCCCGCGAGTGAGAGCAGCGTAGGGCCTAGATCGACGGTGCTTACCAAGTCCTCGCAGACCTGCCCCGCTTCCATGCCCGGGCCGCGGACGATCAAGGGCACGTGAATGCCCGCGTCGTACGGCCAGCGCTTGCCGCGCGGCAGCGGGCCGTGATCGCTCCAGTGAAAGACGTACGTGTTATCGGACAAGCCGTCTTCGTCGAGCTGTTGCAGAAGCTGGGCCAGCTCTTGGTCGCTGTGCATAATATGCGTGTACATCCGCGCCAAGGCTTGGCGCACTACCGGGGTATCGGGGAAATAGGGCGGCAGCGGAATGGCGTCTGGGTCGAACTCCGGGTCGGGGCACTTCTCCGGCCACATGCCACTTTCGTGCGTACGCGTGGGGTTGAAGACCGCGAAAAACGGCTGATCTGGGTCGGGGCGGTCGCGCCAGTGGGCGTGCGGACCGAGCGCGTCCCATGCCGTCAGTGGGGGGGTAAACTGGTAGTCGGTCTTGGCATTGTTGCTGCAATAATACCCAGCCGCTCGCAGGTATTCGGTGAAGCACTTTACGTAGTGCGGCACGACAGCCGAATACGGCGTGGGCATCTCCGGCGTGGCGCGATTGGCGTGCGTCGTGCGCATGTGATGAGTGCCGATGGAGGTCGCGTACATGCCGGTGATAATGGCCGACCGCGCCGGAGCGCAGACGCCAGCCGTGGAGAAGCAGCGCGTCCAGCGGCACCCCTCGGCTGCGAGCCGATCCAACGTCGGCGTGTGCGCTACCGGGTCGCCGTAGCAGCCGTAGCGGGGATTGGTGTCCTCAAATGAAATCCACAGGAAATTGGGTTTGCGATCCCTAGCCATAAGCTCCTTGCCTTACTTTACTGATAATATGGGTCTGACGCTTCCGGCCCCTCGGTCGTCCTTCCCGCGCAAAAACGTCACCCCGTGAGCCGAGTCGGCACTAGGGCCACAAACGGGCCTTTTTGGACAGGCATGACAAAAACGGCGCAACATCCGTTACTTTACTTTTTGTTCAAACCGCCCGCGGTGCGCCGAAAACTGTAGCCGGACGCAGCGCACTGTCAAGCGCACAACCCACCTGCAACTCGACCGCTTGCTCACTGGTGCCGGGTTGTTTTCGGCCCACTTGTTACGCATAATATGCACTGCCATCACAGACCAAGCGTTCAGGAGGTCCATTTTGTCCGAAGTGAAACATCTGTCCATGGAAGTGCTAACCGCCGGGCTAGACGATATCCGTCAGTCGCCCAAAGCCAGCGGCGTGTTGGAGTTGATCGTGCGGCGCCCCCATACCGAGGCGCGGGAAGTCTTAGACGCCGGGGAACTCGATCTAGTCGAAGGGCTGGTGGGCGACAATTGGAAACAGCGCGGCAGCTCGCAAACCGCAGATGGAAGAGCGCACCCAGACATGCAGCTCACGGTGACCAATGCCCGCTTGATGGCCCTAGTAGCCCAAGACAAGCGGCACTGGCCCCTAGCCGGGGATCAGCTATACATCGACTTCGATCTAAGTGTAGATAACGCGCCGCCCGGGACGCGCCTGTCCCTAGGGGCGGCTGTGATCCAAATCACCGAGCCGCCCCACACCGGTTGTAAAAAATACGCCGCACGCTTTGGGTTGGACGCCCTGAAGTTTATCAGTTCTCCAGTGGGCAAACAGCTTCAACTGCGCGGCATCAACGCCAAAGTCATTCGCCCGGGCGCGATACGGGTTGGCGACGTCGTGAAGAAGCTGTGAGTTAAAACCCACCGCCGCTCGGACCGCCGCCACCGGACCGCGGCCCACCGCGCTGGCGCTGCCCTTGCTGTAGATGCGCTTTTAGTGCTTCGATCTGCTCGGCGTCTAACGCTGTGGCGAGCGCGGCCATCATCCGCTCGCGCATCTTGCTCTGCTGCTCGCGCATTTTCTCGCGCACCGCCCGAAAATCGGTCTCGCCGCCGCGACTGCCGCTGAACATTTCCGCCATCATCTGCCGTTGCTCGACGTATAGCGGCCCAAGCACCTCCCGCAGTGCCAGTAGCTGCTTGTCGTTCACTTTGAACTTCTCGTCAAAGGCCAGTAGGCCAAAAACCTGCTCTGGGGTCATGCCACCGCCCATGCCGCCGCCCGAGCCACCACGCCGGTCGCCGCGCTGGGCTTCAAGTGCCACGGCACTCGCTAAACAAATAGCGACAATCCATAAAGCCTTCCTGCGAATGTGCATCTCGATTCTCCTTGTATCTTGTAGAGGTTCCGCGGGACACTATGGCTAATTAGACATTCCATTGCCGCGATTTATTCCCGCGTTTTTTTTCGAGACGCAGGCGGATTCGTTGCTACTTCCACAAGGTTAGTGGACACCGGCTGCGCCAAGCTCCACAATATCTTTTGACTCAGCTAGGGAAGCCCCTACGACTTGACCGGATATGCAAGCACGGGGTGCCTCTCGCCTCTAAAGTGGGGCTGCACAACTTCTGCATTTCGACAATCTCGACTGGCATTTGCTGAGTCGGCTGACTAGTAATTACTATTGAGTGATATTAGGCAGCCTTATGCAGCCTCGGCCTCTTGCGGCCTCCCGGTAGTATCCCGCGAAGGCGCGAATCCAGCCCAACGCGCCGTACCCAAACGGGCGGTTATGGAGGCTAGGTTGTCTTTACTCAAGATCAAGCGCAGACATGCCCGGACTAGGGCGACCTAAAAGGGTGCCTGACGTTAGTAATTTACTTGTTAACGACCCAAGGGCTGGGTCAATTCAAACATTTTTTAATTGAAGAAGAGATACTATGGCGGAAAATCTAGTCCTTCAAATCAAGGAAATTCGCGACCATTTGACACGGGGAGACTTTGCCAATGAAGCTCAAGTCTCTCGCAGCGTGGTGATGCGTCTCCTAGATACACTAGGCTGGGACGTCTGGAATCCTAAAGTGGTGAGCCCCGAATTTTCCATCGAGAGACGCAAAGTCGATTACGCACTTTGTCATCCGCCTAGCAAGCCATCCGTCTTTATTGAGGTCAAAGATGTCGGCAAGGCAAATGCAAAAGGCGAAGACCAACTCTTTGATTACTGCTTTAGGCAGGGAATTCCGCTCGCCGTGCTGACTGATGGACGTTCTTGGGGGTTCTTCTTCCCAGCAGGACAGGGTAGCTACCAAGAACGGCGCTTTGCCACGGTGGACTTAGTTGATGACGACTCGGCTGAAAGTGCCGAAAGAATAAGCCGCTATCTCGCCTTTGAGACCGTGCGAGCCGGTGAAGCTCACCGACGAGCCTATGACGACTACTACGCTTTCCGACAGCAGAGCGAAGCGATTGCGAGCTTCGAGGCGGTTTGGGCCGAACTTCTCCGCGAGCCGCCCCAGATCCTCAAGGACTGGTTCTGCGAGAACGTGGAACGGAAAAGCGGTGTACGACCAGATCTTCCCCGCGTGGAGGATTTTATTCGGGGTCAAGGTTCCGAGGCGGATGCTGTACATGACATCCAAACTTCCGCCACTCCATCGTCAGGGCATTCGCGAACGGTGAAGATTTCTGCAGTTCCTACCAAACAGACACAGAACGCCAAAAGCCGACAAGGAAAAGAGTATTTGTTCATCTTCCGCGGACAAACGGAACGGTTCCGCAATGGCCGTGATTTGTTGGTGGGAGTATTTGAGCGGCTTTTACAAGAGGAGGAGCTGTTTTACGAGAAATTGGAACCGCGCTTGAAGGGGCGTAAGCGGCAGTACCTTGCACACGGTCCGTATGCACTCTACCCTAGCAATCCCAATCTAGTCAAAACACAGGCCGCTCCCTTATCCGGCGGGTGGTGGCTAGGGACTAACAGCTCTACGCCACAGAAAAGGAATCAAATTCAGATAGCTTGCCAAGTCGCCGACATCAAATTCGGCAAGGACCTGATCGTCAAACTGGGTGAGTAGAGAGAACTGTGTTTTGGGCAATCTCGGCAATCTCGGTAATCGCCTGAATCGCTTCCCTAGCGTCTTCTCGCGATATGTGCGGTTTCAAAGACGTCAGCCGCATGGCTCTTTCATCAAACGAGGTTTCTTCCTCTAAACGACTCACATAGAAAGCAGTTGCAAGACGCTCGAGTTCGATGACGCCTTTGTCACTAAGCTGGTCGGTCACGAACGAAACGGCTGTCTTGTATTTCCTCAAGGTCATGGGATAAAGACTCTTTATGTATTCGCTCTGCTGCGTAGGGGATATGCGGGGACCGTAGGGCCACTGCGTTTCAAGCTTCAACAGCCCGTCCGCCCGTAAAGCTGTGAGTTCATCTCTCAAGTCGAACGAAAACGGTCCATGCTTGTACAGGATGAAATCGAAGCCCAACGGAATCTTAGTGAGCTCCTGTGCAAAAAACGTGGCTTTCTGAACATGCGTCTCACCGCACCAACTTCCGTTATTGCGAAGTTCCTCTATCAGCCGCGTCAACAGCCCAGCCTTTTTTATTCTATTCATCTTGTCCCGCCTCTCCAGGTTTATTGATAATTGTGCTACGGTTACTGTTCAGCCATGTATGTGCCTCGTCGAAGAACTGCCGACTAGCGAAGACATAGTCGACCGAAACCACAGGTATATTGCTTAACACCTCAGAAAAAGAGATAGACGATGCAATCCGGCCATCGCGCATTCGCACAGGGAAATCCAGCGCACCGCTTTTCTGACGATAACGGTCATGACGGAAGTGTTCCTCGCCGTATCGATCCGCTAACGCCTTAAAAACCAATTCTCCTGCCTCCGGATTGATGGAGACATCTTCGGGATTCCGTCGGTAGAGGCACTTGAAGTGCTCGCGCCGTACAATGCGGCGTGCATGCGCGTGACCAACCTTCTCTGCAAATGCGGCCTCCCATAGAGCAGCCGTCACTTTGCTATCCGTCAATTTTAGGTGGCTCTCCACGTTAGTCACGAACGCACCGCTATCAAGCCATTCCTTGAGAAAGTCTGTTAGATGAATGTTGTAAATTCGACGCACGGGATGAAAGTAAACCTGCGAGTACATAAAATACCGTGCAAGCATCAAGGCTTCCGCTGACTGAATGCCTCCTTCTTCCACACCAAGTGCCGGCTCTTGAGACTCTCCATTCTCTCCCGATTGGGCCGGCGGCAAAATGCGCAAGGTATCGATCAGCCGATGGTGGTCAAACCTTCCATAAGCGACTCCTACATGGTGCGAGTCCCGTAACAGGTAGTCTATGCGGTCAACGCCAAACGCATCTCCAACGATAATTTCCGTCAAGATCGTCTCCCAATCTGTGAACTTTAGATCGGTAGCTCTCTTCGGTCCAACGGCCAGTTTTTCGATGTGTTCGGAACGAAGCGGAGGGATGACAGATTCCCAAATCGTTTTCATCTCCTCGCTGACAATAATATCCCGCGTCAATTTCTCATGATCCCAATCGTCCGGTAGAAGCTCCTTTTCAGCCGCGTGCGAGAAAGGTAAATGGCCAATATCGTGGCAGAGTGCGGCCATACGAACCACCCGCCGCCAATACGCTCGTTGTTCAGGAGCATTGAGCGGTCCTAGTAAACGCTTGATTTCATCCGTGACATTGTCTGGATTAGTGACAATATCGAAGACCCGTCCGGCGAGTTCCATAACGCCGAGCGAATGCTCAAATCGCTTGTGTGTCGCACCAGGATAAATGAGATAGGTCATTGCCAATTGGTGGATATGACGTAACCTCTGGAACGGACGAGAATCAAGAACTTTGCGTTCGTCGCTATCCAAACGAATGAACACATGGATTGGGTCTCTGATTTCGTGAGTATACTTCATGGAATTTTATTCTTTTCAAAAAATCAGTCGGGCCACCCACCTAACAGGTTTTCTCAGCACAGGATCTATATCGGATCTATATCAACGAGGTGATGGGCAAGAACGTTTCAGTACTGGAACTAGCAATTTATACCACTTTGCTATCAGAAGATTATATTGCGATAAAAAGCCTACGAGTGTCATATATCCGAGTCAAGAGGCTGTCTATCTTTATGTCAAAAGGTAACATTGTCCTCAGTACCTTAAGATCACGCATGGAGGCAAGAGTTTCTGGACTTGGTATTGCGGTATTCCTCCTGCGTCGTGGCTTGTCCAGCGCGGGACTAGGCAACACGCGGTCGTGCCGAATCTCACAGTCAATACGTCCACTGCTGGGGCCGCGGCCGCTCGCGCTCTAGCAGCCGCTCTAGCAGCCGCTTGCGCACCGCTTGCAATCGGTCGGCATATTCGCTTTCGCCCGCCACGTCTTCGTAGGCCAGCGGGTCGCGCTCCAAGTCGAAGAGGGCCTCGGCTCCGCTGGCATCCACCACGTAGCGCAACCCCTCCACGCGCAGCGTTTTCCAGCGTCGCTCAGGTTGGGTCATTTCCGTGATGGCGCAGCCGCGACCGTCGCCCTGCTCGCCGCGCAAATCGGCCAGCAGGGAACAGCCTTGCAAGGCCGCTGGCCGCTGAACGGCGGCCGCTTCCAGCAGCGTCGGCACCACGTCTAGCGCCTCGACGACGCGGGAGCAGTGCCCTCCGGCACTTGCTCCGTCAGGCCAGCGCATCAGCAGGGGGACGCGCGTGACCGCATCGTGCCCGGGATACCCCTTGCCGTAGCGCAGATGTTCGCCGAGCCACTCGCCGTGGTCGGACGTGAAAACGACGATGGTGTTATCCGCAATGCCAAGGGCGTCGAGCCGGTCGAGAATGCGGCCGACGTGGTGATCGACCTCGGATACCATGGCGTAATAGCCGTGGTGGGCCGAGCGCAACTCGTCGTCAGAAAAGTGCTGTGGGCCGCGGCGGGAGTCGAGGACCGGCGGGAAGGACGGTAACGTCAGAGCGTCAGGATCGTAGAGATTGAGGAACTCCTGGGGAGCTACCCAAGGATTGTGCGGCGAATAGAAACCGGCGATGCAGAGGAATGGGCCGTCCCGGTGGTGCGTCAAAAACTCCATGGTCTGCTCGGCGACGAACGCCGTGTGGGTCAGGTCGCTGCGGCAGCGGTTGGCCAAGGCGCACTTGGGGAAGCGCTCCGCCGGGTGGACGATGCCGTCGTGGACGTTCATAATCCGCTTCCACTCAATTGCACTGGGTGCCTCGCCGAGGCTGACGTGGTCGAGTTGCTCAGGAGCCTGCGCCGCCACCCAAGCTCGGTACGCATCGTGATAGGAACCCGGTTCGTCCGAGATTTCCAAGTGGTCGAAGCCGTAGTCGGGATGGGTCTCGCGGTGGTCGCGGTTGGCGTGCGGCAGAAAGTGGAGCTTGCCAATCTGGCCGCTGCAATAGCCGTAGTTGCGCAGCAAGCGCGGCAAGGTCGGCACATCCTCGGGCACGGGTACGCCCATGTGCGAAAGCCCCAGCGTAGATGGATACTGCCCGGTGAGAAAGCTCACGCGGCTGGGCATGCAGACCGGATTTTGCACAAAGCAGTGGTCGAAGTTTACCCCAGCGGCCGCGAGTTGGTCCAAGTGCGGCGTGCGGATTTCGGAGTTACCGTTGACGCCGAGGGCGTCCCACCGCTGCTGGTCGGTATAGAGGATGAGGATATTGGGTCGCTGCATAGTTGGCATGGATTCCTTGGAGATGTTGCGTAGATGAGCCGATTACGTCCCGGATCGAGTCGGCTTCTTTCGCCGATGTCTAAACAGAAAGCACTGCGGAAAGTCCGGGCCGATAATCGGACTCAGCGGAAACCACAGCAGCGCGTGGACGACCTTGATCGTTTTGTACAAGACGTTTTTCACGGCTTTGCTGCCTCGGCAAAGAGTTGCTCTGCAACCGCGGCCATCAGCTCGGGGCCGTCGCTCTGGCGGAAGAGAAACCGCACCTTGCCCTGCTGGTCAATCAGGTAGGTATAGGTCGAGTGATCGACTAAGTAGGCGTCCTGCTCCGCTCCGAGGCTGTAGTGAGCACCATACTGGCGCACCACTTGGTCGATTGCCTCCTTGTCGCCGCGCAGGCCAATGGCATCAATGGCAAAGTAGTCGAGATATTCCTCCAGCTTCTCCTGCGTATCGCGCTTGGGGTCAACGGTGACGAAAAGAGTCGTCAATTCCTGCTGGCGCTCGCCTAAGAGCTGATAGACTCGTCCCATCTTCGACAGAGTCACCGGGCAGATGTCGGGGCAATAGGTGTACCCGAAGAAGAGCATGGCGGCTTGGCCACGCAAACCTTGTAACTCAAAGGGCGCACCATGCTGATCTACGAGCGCGAAGTCGCCGCCAATGCCGCCGAAATCCTGCAATGGGGGGACCTCTTCGAGGGCCGGCGGTTCCTTTTGGGCCTCTGGCTGAGCACCACAAGCTGCGAGCAGCGCAAACACCGCACAACAGCCCAGCGCGTCAATCGCTCTCATAAAGACCTTTCTTTTGTACCGGCATTGGTACGCTCCTTTCCGTTCCATCGCCGAAGCGCAGCACCAGCTCCACCTCATCGCCGTGCCGCAGCGGCTGGCGCAGTTCCATCAGCATCAGATGGGTGCCGCCCGGCTTCAGCGCAACTTCTTTGCCCGCCGGGATCTGTAGCTCGGCGACTTGGCGCATCGTCATCCGGTCGTCTTTGTATTCCATTACGTGTATCTCGGCTCGCTCGGCGACCTCGGTTGCCACCCCGACCAAGGCGACGGGTGCGCCGCCTTGGTTTTCAATAACCAAGTAACCAGCGGCCGGACTGCGCGGGGGCGGTTCGCGAATCCAAGCGTCGCGCACGACGATGGGGTCTCGTCCGCATCCGACTACGACGAGCAACAGCACTGACGCGATTTTCACCGCATGTTTTCCTTTGTATAGCGGCCCTCAGACCTCGACGCCAATCGCGCCCACCATGGCAACTGCCCGACCCTAAAATCGGGTGCTTACTCCGGTGGCAGGACCAAAAACTCACCTTCGCGGATCCCATAGCTCTCGCCGAGCACCGGGTACGCGACGCCCGCTCGGCCGTTCCAATCCCAGACCACTTCGCCGTCCTTGACCGTCAGCTCGCAAAACAGCCGCTGGGGGCCGTCCAACCGGCCGCCGAAAGAATCGGCGTAGCCAAACTCCCCCTCCATCAGCTTCAAGGCCGCCACATCGGCCACGGCACCGACCGATAGATGCCCTAACTCGGGGTGGCCAATCTCCTGCGCTGGATTGATGGTTGAGGCGCGGATGACCTCGCCGAGCGGCATACCTAGCACCAGAAACTTCGACATGGTCGTCGCCATGTCGAGCATCCCCATATTCATGCAGAGGGCGTGTAGGTCGGTCGAGATCGAGTCTGGATAGAAGCCTTGGGCGATGGCCGGGACCGCGTTGCGGAAACAGAAGCTACCGGCACCGTGTCCCACGTCCAAGATGACGCCCCTTGCTCGCGCCTCGTGTAGGTAGGACAGCACCTTGCCCTCGGCGTCAAACCACGGCGTCGGTCCGCGGAAGATGTGGGTGCTTATGTCGCCCGGGCGCAGTTTTTCGCCCAAGAGCTGGTAATAGGGCCGCTCCTTTCTGAAGTAGCCAAAGTCGATCATCACCCGCGTCTCGGCCTTTTCGGCCGCCGCGAGCGTGCGATCGACTGAAACCCATTCGGGACCCATGTAGTGCGCTGTCTTGATACCGACGACCACATCTTCGTTTTCCCGCGCCACGCCTGCTGTCTTGTCGGGGTCCATGTCGTACGGATTCTGCTCGTGGTCGATAGCGGTCATCCCAGTCCCCGCGATATTGACCAGCGCGAAAAGCCGCGTCTGACAGCGGTCAATTACCCGATAGCGAAAATCCTCAAAATTGCGCCAGCCCGCGCTCCCGGTATCCACCAGCGTCGTCACGCCGGTGCGGAAACTAAAGCCATCGGGCAGGATGCTGTTGTCGCCGGCCCAAGTGTCGCGGTGGCCGGCCGTGGCATAGGCGTGGATGTGGATATCTACCAGCCCCGGCGTCACGTAGAGTCCACTTACGTCAATGACCTGCCCGGCACCCTCTAGCGGCAATTCCGCATCTACGGCTGCGATCACTTTCCCCGTGATGCCGATGTCCTTGGGCGCGTCAATGCCGTTTTGGGGATCGATCAGATGACCGCCCTTGAGTACGAGATCAAACTGCATAGCAAAACTTCTCCGAGAATTTAACGACACTAAGGTCTTAGTGGGAGTGCGGATCAGAGGGCCTTTCAGGCCGGTGCCTTCAGATGCGACGGCAGCTTGCGCGTAAACCGCACAAACAGTGCTTTGAGCGCAGCGTCGTTACGCACCGCGAGGCTGGTTACGATCACGGTTGCCCAGACGCTGCGCCGCGAAATTTTGACCTGCTGCCCACTGGTAAAGTCGGCGTGGGCGTGGATGCGGCGCAACGTCAGCACGGCCATGCCCAACGCCCAAAGACAGAACCGGCGAATGCCGGCTTCGCGTCCGGGAATGAGCAACGTGAACGCCAGCGCATGGCCGAGGTGCATCCGGGCCAAGCCAACTAGCTTGCTCAGCGCCGTGCGGAACGCGGGATTGGTCTGGCCGGCCTCGAGCAAACGCAAGTCGAACCCGGCCTGCTGAAACACGTCTCGCGGCAGCCAACACGCGCCGCGTGCCCGGTCATCCCAGATGTCCTTGAGGATATTGGTCATCTGCAAGCCTTGGCCGAACGACACGGCGAGCTGCAACAACTTCTTGCGCTGGCGGTCGATTTCCGCCGAATAGTCGCAGAACAGCTCGGTGAGCATCTCGCCGACGACGCCAGCAACGTGATAGCAATAGCGGTCGAGATGGGAGAGATCGTCTAGCCCTTTGAGGCCCGGGCTTTGCTGGAACTCGGCCATGCCGCGCGACATGACCCGCACACAGCGCACGAGTGCGGCGCGCTGCCGCTCGGAAAACCCTTGCGTGATCCTAAGCACTCTTGGGGTATTGGCCACGAGCTGGCACTCGGCCGGCAACATGCTATCGGACAGACGCGGCGCGAGCTGCTCGGCAAATGGAGCGGGCGGCTCCTCGCCGGCGACGACCCGAATGAATCGCTCGGAAAACTCGCGCTTTCCGCCAGCCGACAGCGACGGCTCATCCTCAATGGTATCGGCGATGCGGCACAACAGATATGCGTTGCCGACGACGTCGCGCAGGCCCGCCGGAAGCTGCGGAATGGTAAGCGCGAACGTGCGCGAGACCTCTTGCAGGGTCGCGTGCTGCCACGCCAGCTCAGCGGCATGTTCGTCAGTAGTCATGCGTAGTCGACCTAAAAGGTTGGATGTGCTTTCGTATGATTCGTATAATATCTCAATCTTGGCTCTATAAAGAAATAGGCCCTATCGGCTGCAGCCACCGCGTTCGTTGCCGCAAACACCCCTTTTTGCGATAAATACCATGGAAATAGGCCCTAATCACCGATTCAAAGACGTCAGCTATATCGAGTCGCCCAACCAGAGCGGCCCATTTGCCCCAGAGCTGCCGGACACCATTGTCATTCATTATACGGCCGGTGCCAGCACTGAGTCGGCCATCCGCACCCTCTGCGACCGCAAGCGCAAGGTCTCGGCCCACCTAGTCGTTGGCCGCGACGGTGCGGTGACTCAGCTTTTGCCCTTTAACATCGTCGGCTGGCACGCCGGCCGCAGCGCGTGGGGAGAGCGCACGAGCCTCAACCGATACTCCATCGGCATCGAGATCGACAACGCTGGCCAACTCTCTGAGCGAGATGGCTGCTACGAGTCGTGGTTCGGGCGGACGTATCCGGCCGAGGAAGTGCTGCACGGCACACATCGCAACCACTCGGAGGCCTCTTACTGGCACCGCTACGCAGACGAACAGCTAGAGGTCGTCGAGGCGATTTGCGCTGCGCTGATCCAACGCTACGGCATCCAGTACATTCTCGGCCACGAAGAAATCGCCCCCTCGCGCAAAATCGATCCTGGCCCGGCCTTTCCGCTCGATTCCATGCGCACTCGGCTCTACGGCAGCCCCCTCGCCTAAGAAGCTGTGGCCCATTGAGCTGCCATAGGGTCATTCCCGCGCAAGAACGTCACTGACTTAATCTGGGTCTGACGCTTCCAGCCCCCTCGGTCGTCATTCCCGCGCAAGCGGGAATCCAGTCGGCACTAGGGCTACAAACGGGCCTTGCTGGATGCCTGCTTTCGCAGGAATGACAAAAACGGCGTAGCATCAGTTACTAAGAGGAAGGGGGAACCAAAGCTTCCCTCCCCGTGCGGGGAGGGGTCAAACCGCTTCAAGGCGCGGGCAAGCGTAGCATCCCATACCTAGCAAGCCCGTGCGTAACATCAGAACGTCACCGTGTGCCCCGGAAATCCAGAGGGGGCAGCCGGGCGGGCGAGACGCCCGCGCTCGGATTCTGCGATTGAGACGCGCCGGTAGTTGCTTTTCTCTGTTGATCCTTTCGGTTATATTCGCACTCTCCCCTCCACCCGTAGAAGGCGCGAAACTCTTGGCAGCACCCGCCATTGATGTCCGCGAATTGAGCAAGACCTATGCGGTCCCCGTGCGCGAGGGCGGCTTGGCCGCGGCACTCAAGAGCCTCGTGCAACGCCAGACGCGCCACGTCGAGGCGGTCAAGCAAATCAGCTTTGCGGTCGCTCCCGGCGAAATCGTCGGCTTTTTAGGGCCTAATGGCGCAGGCAAGACCACCAGTCTCAAGATGCTTTCCGGCCTTTTGCACCCCTCCGGCGGGCAAGGGCGAGTCCTCGGCTTTGAGCCGTTCAAACGGCAGCGCGACTTCCTCCGCCAGATCACCTTGGTGATGGGCAATCGCAACCAGCTACTGTGGGACATCCCCGTAATCGACTCCTTTGAACGCAACCGGGCCATCTACCGCTTAGAGCGGGGCGCGTACCGGCAAACGGTCGAAGAACTAACCGCGCTGCTCAACCTAGACGCGCTGCTCGACAAGCCCGTGCGCAACCTCTCCTTGGGCGAGCGCATGAAGTGCGAAATTGCCGCCGCGCTTTTGCACAAGCCGCAAGTCCTTTTCCTCGACGAGCCGACCATCGGCCTCGACGTGACCATGCAGCGGCGGATCCGCGCTTTTTTAATCGAATACAATCAGCGCTGCGGAGCCAGTGTGCTGCTCACCAGTCACTACATGGCCGACGTCGAGGCCCTGTGTAAGCGGGTGGTGGTCATCCACCGCGGACAGCTGCTGTTCGACGGGCAACTCACCGAGCTTGTGCAGCGCTTCTCGCCGCACAAGACGATCATCGTCGAACTGGAAAACGGGCCCGGCGACCTCGGCAACTACGGAGAGATCGTCGCCAGCAGCGAGGGGCGCGTATCGCTGCGAGTGCCCAAGGCCGAGACAGCGCAGGTGACCGGACGGCTCCTCAGCGAGCAACCCGTCCTCGATCTAACGGTGGAGGATCCGCCTATCGAAGACGTGATCGAAGAGGTCTTTGAACGCGCATGAGGGGGCTGGCGGACATCTACTCCACGCTCTTCCGCACCGATCTGGCCGTGCAGTTCCAGTACCGGGCGGCAATGGCGATCTGGCTGATCGGGCGCGTCGTCGATACGCTGGTCTTCCTTTCGGTGTGGACCGCAGTGGCCCACTCCAAAGGCGGGCAAGTGGGGGACTTCGCCAGCGGGGACTTCGCCGCCTACTACATCATTATGATGATGATGGGGCACCTGACCTTCACTTGGTTCATGTTCGAGTTTGAATATCGGGTGCGGTCCGGGGCCTTCTCGCCGCTCCTGCTCCAGCCCCTGCACCCAATTCACCGCGACATCGCCCAGAATATCTCCTACAAATTCCTAACCTTGGCGGTCATGCTGCCGACGGTGGGGCTGATGGTCTGGATCTTCGATCCGGTCTTCGACCCACCGACTTGGGCTATCTGGGCCGCGATACCCGTAGTCCTGCTAGCATTCCTGATGCGCTTTTTCGTCGAATGGGCACTGGCTTTAGTGGCCCTGTGGACCACGCGCACGGCCGCGGCCAACCAACTCTACTTCGCGGCCTTGCTCTTCTTTTCGGGCCAGATGGCACCGCTGTCGCTGCTGCCCGAGTGGCTCCAGACCCTGGCTGCGCTGTTGCCCTTCCGCTGGATGTTGGCTTTTCCCACCGAACTGCTGCTCGGTCGCCTCACGCCCACCGAAGTGCTCTGGGGCGCGGCCACGCAGGTGGCGTGGCTGGGGCTGAGCTGGGGAATCATGGCTGCGGTCTGGTCGCACGGTGTGCGTAGATACTCGGCGGTCGGCTCGTGAACTATTTGCGGCTCCTGTGGGTATTCCTGCGCGTCGGCGCGATGAACGAGTTGGCGTACCGAGCCAATTTCTGGGTGCAGCTCGTACAGAGCTTGCTCAATCTCGGTGTGGCACTGGCGGGTTTGGCGGTGATCTTCTCGCATACCGAGGAACTAGGCGGCTGGCAGCCGGCCGAACTGGTGGCTCTCTTGGGGGTATTCTTCCTGATGAGCGGCTTGATTGGCGCACTGATCCAGCCGTCAATGCAGCGCTTTATGGAGGATGTGCGCCTGGGTACGCTGGACTTTACCCTAACCAAGCCGGAGGATGCACAAGTGCTGGTGAGTATCGGCGAGGTGCGGATTTGGAAGTTCTTGGATGTAGTGCAGGGAGGAGCACTGATTGCCGTTGCCCTAGTCGAAATCGGGATGCGGGCTGGCCT
This sequence comes from Candidatus Latescibacterota bacterium, assembly GCA_007571365.1. Taxonomy (GTDB): domain Bacteria; phylum Latescibacterota; class UBA2968; order UBA8231; family UBA8231. The sequence goes on along the minus strand of RKRN01000287.1, from coordinate 8,408 downwards.
TGCCCATGCGGCGGCCTTTGCCCTGACGCTTGCGGCTGGGGCGGCAATCGTCTACAGTTTTTGGTTGGTGCTGGCAACGACCGCGTTCTGGTTTATCCGTGCGGAGAACATCCTCGTCATTTTCCAAGCCGTTTACAGTGCTGGCAAGTACCCGGTGGCCATCTATCCGCGCTGGCTCAAGCTGGCGATGACTTTTCTGGTGCCAGTGGCCTTTGCAGTGACGGTGCCGTCGGAAGCCTTGGTGGGGCGGTTGTCGTCGGAGGTGTTGTGGGGCGCGTTGGCGATGGCCGGGGCAATGCTGGTGGGAGCGCGGGCGTTTTGGCTGTGGGGGGTGCGGCACTATTCAGGAGCGTCGGCCTAGCGATGGTCCCCTCCACGTACGCGGGAATCCAGGCGGCGCTAGGGCCGCAAACGGGCCTTGCTGGACAGGCATGACAAAAACGGCGGAACATCCGTTACCATTTCATAAGAAAGAGGTACGCAATGAGCAACAGCGGCATGCACGTCGGAGTGCAGGGAATCGGGACCTCAAAGGTGGAACTAGAGTTTCTGGTGCGGCACGGGGTGACGCACATGGACGCCAGTGTTGAGGACAACGAGACCGCGACCTTGGTGCGGCACAAGGCGGCCGCGGCTGAGTACGGGGTGAGTATGGAGTCGATTCACATCAGCATACCCAAAAGCATCACCCTAGCACAGGACCCGCAGCGAGACCGGGACCTCGACGAGGTCTGCCGCTGGATCGAAAACGCGGGCAAGGCCGGGCTGCGGGCATTGCTCTACAACTTCTGTATCCTGCCACACCAGCGCACCGAATCCACGCCTGGGCGCGGGGGCGTGACGTACAGCTCGTTTGACCTAGCGAAATTCGACAACGAAACGCTGAGCGAAGCGGGCGTGGTCAGCCGCGAAGAGGCGTTTGAGCGGGCGGCCTACTGGCTGGAGCGCGTGATTCCGGTCGCCGAGGAAAACAAGGTGCAGATGGCCTGCCATCTCAACGATCCGCCAGCTCCGGTCCTGCGCGGCGTCGAGCGCTGGAACTGGCCGGTGCAGGAGGGGCTCAAGCGCTTTTCCGAGTTGGTTGATAGCCCGTATCACGGCTTTAACTTTTGCTGCGGCGTGGCGTCTGAGGGCTTGGAGAATCCGGCCGCGGAACTCTGCGACATCGTGCGCTACTTCGGCGAACGGGGGAAACTCTTCAACATCCACTACCGCAACATCAAGGGCGGCCTGCACAATTTCCAAGAAGTCTGGCCCGACGAAGGCGACGTTGACATGCACGAGGTGGCCTGCACCTTGCGAGACGTAGGATATCAGTACATGCTGATGCCCGACCACGCGCCGTTCCACCCCGACGACAAGGCCCCCCCGGGCGTATCGGGCCGGGTGCGTCAAGCCTGGGCCTTTCAGTTCGGCTACATCATCGCCATGATCCAAGCGGTCAATAAAGAAGCTAGTGCCTAAGCATGTCGATCCATTGCCTGAAGGCGGTGCTGTTACTGGTCCTGTTCAGCTCGTTTGGCGAAGCTCAGCCTCCGGCAGAGGATGAGTTGAAGAAATTGGAGGAATTGGAGGGGTTCGTCTCGCTAGTGGGCTTGGCCAGTGGAGCGGCTCTACTGATCTCGCTGGGGCTACTCGTTGCGCGGTGGCGGATGGGGACGGTGCGGGCGCGGCACTTTGTCTTGCGCGGCGACGAGGGCCAATCAATCGCTCAATTGGTGCAAGGCCCTAATGGCGGCGGCGAGTTGGAGTTGCGGGATGCCGACGGTGGAATCAGCGCAGTGCTGGGCAGTGGACTCAAGTTGTGCGACCGAGCCGGACGGGTGCGGGCCAACTTGTGGCTGGGGAGCGACAAGGCCCCGCTACTGGAACTCTACGACGAGCGCGGCGAAGTGCGGACGGACCTTTCGCTGAGCGAAGACGGGGCCGGCAGTTTGGCCTTTTACGACGAGAACGGGCGGCCTCGCGCTGGCTTGGGCAGCGGCCACGCCGGCGCAATGCGATTGAGTTTTTTTGACAAGCAAGGACAGTTGCGACTGCAAGGCGGCATTGAAGACGAAGAAAATCCCTCGCTCAAGCTCTACGACGACCATGGCAAGGTCCGCGCCTCCTTGAGTGTGCTGGCCGATGGCATGACCTTGCTTGCAATGCGCGACCAAGACGGCCACACGCGCACCATCGTCGGGGTCCTAGAAGAGGGAATCGCTTGGCTTGGAATTCTCGACGAGGAACAGCGCTTCCGCGCCGGGCTGGGCGTACCGCCCGGCGGCAACCCGAGGCTGGACTTCTACGACGAATCCGGGGAGACGCGGGCCTCTTTGCGCGTCGACAACCAAGGCCGCTTTAAGACCGATCCGGACTCTTAGCCTTAGGAGAAAACATCGTGGATATAGCGGGGAAAAGTCTGATCGCTCTCAGAGACCACTATCGGCATTACCTCTTTGAAGAGTACCTGCCCTTTTGGGACAAATATGGCATAGACCACGAACTGGGCGGATTTATCTGCGCTCTAGATCACGACGGCACGTGCGTAGAAGACAGCAAAAACATCTGGTATCAAGGCCGCGGTCTGTGGACCTACTCGTATCTGTACCAGCACTTTGGTGGAGAGCAACACTTGCAGGTGGCACACAAGGCGCGGGACTTTCTCCTAGCCCACGGTCGAGACCAAGCCGGCACTTGGGTAACGGCACTAGATCGGCGGGGGCAGGTCATCTCGCCGGCGACGAAGCGGGGCTACGAAGGCCTTTTCGTCGCCGAAGGGCTACAAGCCTACGCCCGCGCAACCGGCGACGCAGAGGCCCTTGAAACGGCCATCACCAGCCTCTGGGGCTCGGTTTCCCTTTTTGACGATCCCGAGCGCTTCGCCGGGGAAGGTTATATCCCGCACAGCTATCGCGGGATGCGGATACTGGGCAACCACATGGTTCTCGTGCTGGTTTTGACCCAGCTACTCGAACAGGTTGCCGACCCCGAGTTAGAAGCACTCTCCGACCGAGTCGTCGATGCGATTGTCCATCGCTTCTGGCATCCCGACTATCGCCTGATGAACGAGGCACTAGACCACGATTACAAACGGCCCGACGACCCCAACGAGGACTTTATCTACTTGGGCCACGCCATCGAGACGCTGTGGATGCTCCTGCCGGAGGCAATGCGCCGCAGAGACCGCACGCTCTTTGATCTGGCCGCTACGCGCTTCCGCCGCCACCTCGAAGTGGCTTGGGACGATGTCTATGGCGGGCTTTTCCGCGCCATGCACGTCCGCGGCTCCTATACCTTCGACAAGGTGCTTTGGTTGCAGGAGGAGGCCTTGATCGGCTGTCTGATTCTGTTGGAACACGCCGGGCTGGCGTGGGCTGGGGAGTGGTTTGGGCGAGTTTTCGATTACGTAGAAGAGCGGTTTGCGCTCAAGCAGTACGGATATCCATTGTATTTGTATGGTGGAGACCGCGAGGTGAATTATACGGAGCACGTCTCCCGCAAAGAGCACTACCACCACCCGCGCTGCGTGATGCGGAATTTACTGGCGTTGGAGCGGATGATCGCACGGGATGGTGCGGTATCGGATTTTTGGAGCGCGGAGGCGGGCTAAAGCTCGTCGTAGCGCGGCACTTGGTCGAGAAAGCCGCGATCGGCGACATAGCAGTAGTTGACCAAGCCATTGGTGACCAAAAGACAGCGCGCCTGAACCACGCGGTTGTACGCGGCAATTTGGTCGAAGGTCTCCTGACTGATGGAGACCGCCGGCTCTTTGCACTCGGCCATGAGCACGGCCCGGCCCACGCGGTCGTGGACGATCACATCGGCGCGAAATCGCTTGCCGTGGAGGTCAATGCTTTTCTCAATGGCGATCAACCCGCGCGGGTAGCCCAAGCCCGAGATTAGGTATTGTACCAAATGCTGCCGCACCCACTCCTCGGGCGTCAATCGCACGTACTTGCGGCGCAACGGGTCGAGTATCTCGCTTTTGCCTGCGACTTGGCGGATATCAAACGCCGCGGCCGGCAGATTGAGGCACTGCATGGCTATCTGAGCAACAGCATCTTGTGGACCAGTGAGGCGGTGTCCTTTTGGAGGTGCGCCAAATAAACGCCGGTGGCCACAGGCTTTCCGCTAGCATCCGTTCCATCCCATTCAACTTGATAAACGCCCGCTCCTACGTTGCCGTCAGCGAGCGTCTTTACTTTCTGGCCTTGTACGGCGAAAACTTCCAAGCGCACCCGCCCCGGCTCGGCGATGCGGTAGCGGATGGTGGTGGAGCTATTGAACGGGTTGGGATAGTTCGGGTCTAGGGCAAATTCTCGCGGTGTACCGCTTCGATCTTCCTCTTCTCGCACGGCCGTAACACCTCCAGAGTACTGGGCGGCGACCAAGCGGATTTCGTCGAGATAGAAGGTCCCCCGCAAGCTGCCGATTAAGCGCAGCGACTCAATGGGGCCGTCGACAGTCAGTTTGTCCAAGGCGATCTCGACGGTCTGCCACTGGTTCAAGTCCAGATCAACTTGGTCAATGAGGCTCAGCGGGCGAGCGGTCTCGCCGTTGACGACAAGGCCAAAAGAGGTCCGAAAGCCGCCGGTGGCCGTGCCCGGATGCAGGGCGAAGCGAAGCGCGGCGTAGCCAACGTTGGAGACCGGCTCAGGCGGCAGAAGTTCAATGGTAAAACCGCGCGCCGACACCCGCAGTGCTCGCTGGCCGGCGAACGCGGTATCGGCATGAGTCGGGTCGAGTTGTGCGCTGTAGAGTGCGCCTTGCTCCCATGCAAGATCGTCGGCAAAGAGGACTTGATCTGCTCGGGGCAGCACGACGATCGAATGCACCAGCTTGGTCGCCTCGTCGCCTTGCGCGAGATGTACCACCAGTTTTTTATGGCCATTGTGCTCGCCAGCCGCAAGGTCGGCTTCCAGGCGATAGGTCTGGTCGTCTATCGCTTGCAGGGGCAGGGCCTCAGGACCGTCCAACGCACTCAAGTCAGCCATCAGCCGCGCTGGTTCTGCGCCCGCTACCTGCTGCCGGAGGCGAATTGTCGAACGCAAAGGCAGCGCGGCCCCGGCGAGCAACGTGTCGGGGGGCAGGTTTTCCCACATGCCTTGGAGGCGGCTGGCCTCAATGCGAAAGACCGCCTGCGTGAAGCGGTCGCTCGTCAGATAGAGAACGCCCTGTTCGTCGGTGGTCAGCCCGACCGGCGTCCCCCAGAAGGAATTGCTGTTGGGGTCGGGACGGAAGCCGGTGAGAAAATCGGCGATGCCAGCGTTGGCCCCATCCGGCTCGGCAAAGAGTGCCATGACCTTGTAGCCCGGATCGTTGCCCAAGACGCCGGCGCGGAAGGCGACAAACGCGGCGTGTTTGTACTGGGGCGGGAACTGGTCGTACTGGTAGAAGTGCAGCGCCATGGGAGCCAAGTGGGCGGGGACGAGAGCCGCCGGACGCTCCATGTTGGCCACTAACAGCGAATCGGCAGCGGTCAGCGGGAAGATCGCCCGTTGGTACGCTCCAATAGAGAAATCCGTCCAGACCTGATAGGCATACGCCAACGGCCAGCCATAAAAGCCGCCATCGCGGAGCGGGGCGATCCACTCCGGCGGCAGGGCGCGGCCCTCGCGGTCGTGCCCGTTGCCAGCACCCCACAACTCGCCGGTGACCGGATGCAAATCGAGGCCGATGGCATTGCGCAGCCCAGACGCAAAGATCCGCCGCCCCGTGCCATCGGCGTTCATCTCGATGACGGTGGCCCGTTCCGGATCATCTTCGCGGCAGAGGTCGCAACTCGAACCAGCGTGGAAGTAGAGCTTGTCGTTGGACTCGTCGAATACCAGCGTATGGGTTACGTGCTCAGAGGCGTGGCCCATAAATCCGGGCACCTCGGCGAAGACGGTGCGCTCCTCGTAAAAGCCGTCCGCGTCTTGGTCTTTGAGGCGGTAGATCGCATCGTCGTCCGCGACGAAGAGCGCCCCTTGGTAGAAGGCGACGCTGTGCGGCCAGTGAAAGTCATCGGCGGCTTTGTACACGGTGTCGGCGCGGCCATCGCCGTCTTTGTCGGGCAAGGCCAACACCGTGCCTTGGCGACCGGAGGCCGGAGTCCATTGACTGCTTCCCCGAGTCTTCATGTTGGCCACGTGCAGGACGCCGTGGTCGTCCCATGCCATGAAGCGAGCTTTATCGACTTGGTCGGAGAAGAGTTTGACCTTAAAGCCGGGCGGGAGGTTGAGCGTGTGGTCGGGGAGACCTTCGATCGGCACTGGTTCGAGGTGGAGGTCAACTTTGGGCGTTAAGCGGATCTGACCAGGCGGATACTCGGCGTGGAGGGCCGAACTTGCGAGCAGGATACAGACTAGGTAGGCGAGCATAGAACCCTTTCTTATAGACGATGAGTACAGCAGATAGAATAGACATGCGTACTTCCCCTGGCCAGTTCCGATCGCGCCCTAAGCACCGCCGGCAAGGCCGCTCGCCATGGGGTCACTCCCGCGCACGCGGGAATCACCGCGAGCCAAGTCAAGGGGTGGCAGGTGGGCGTGGTCACTCCCGCGCACGCGGGAATCACCGGCGGCAGCGGGGGACAAGTAACGCCAAGCGGAATTTTTAAGACCGCTGCTAACGCTACTGCGTAACATCAGGTCTTAACTCAGTATCCGACCGCTGGGTGCGCGGGCGTCTCGCTCGCATACATTCGGACGCTCCGATGCTGCGAGCTATTCGCTAGGTCTTGACGCAATTTTCCAGTACGTCCACTCCCTACTCCAGTTTGACCATTTTGCGGGTGTGCGTCTGATCGTCTTGATGCAGCCGCATCATTATAGACCCCAGCGGCAACGGCGTGGTCCTCGGCATTCCGTCTATCCCACGTCAGCCGATGCTCGCCCGCCGCCAACGGCCCGGACTACACCTGCCGCACCGGCTGCCCCAAGACGTTGTAGATCGTCAAGTCCACCTCGCCTGCATCAGCAGCCGCCCGTCGGCGCTTCGGCAATGGCCGTGGCGGTGAGGTGGGGGAGTCCGTCCGACAGGCCAAAAGTATCGAAATGCGCTCCGTCGAACCGGCTCACGCCGCCATCGGCTGTGGCGACCCACAGCAGGCCGCGGCGATCTTGGTAGATGTCTTCTACCTGCATCCCGGCCAGCCCATCAAAGACGGTGTACTGGTGCCGCAAGATGTGCGGCTTCGGGAGTTGTGCGAATGCACTCGCGCCTTTCATCGCTTCGCCCCTCTCATTAGCCTAAGATCCGAACTCACGTTAGATTAAGCGAAAACTTGGACGGCGTAAAAGGGTCGCTCTCGGCGACTGCATTGAGGAGCAAAACAGTGCATAGATGGCCCATTCTCATCGCGCTCGCGCTTTCCACAGCACCGGCAACCGCCCAAGTCTCGCTGTGGAAACTAGGCGGCCAAGGCTTGGCTTGGATCCAGAATGACAGCAGCGAAGTCTTTATCGACTTCCAGACCTTTCCCGGCTCAATAGCACCGACCTACTTTAACGGCGAGGAAAACATCCTTTCCAAGCTCCCTTTCTGGTCGCCCTTTAAGTTTCCCACCGACTTGGGCTACGAAGACGGCCTCATTCCGCGGGTCTGGCGTGCGGCCAATGGATTCTACTGGTTCACGGCCGGAACCCTGACGACCGAGTGGGTCGATGGCGATAGCTCTTCTTACAGCCCGCCGGTAGCGCGCGGCATCAACTCGGAGTGGTACACCTTCGACGTCGGGGTTCCAGTGCCAGCCGATGTAGTCGGGTTCTACACGCCGCCGCACGGTTTTCGCGCCGACGGTACGCTCCTCCGCGACGACATTTTCAAGGCATTTGAAGTCTCCATCGCCGAAGAGTTCGACCCAGTCCTCAACCTAGAAAACAACGACAACGACTATCACCGCCTAGAGACCCTAGTCGCCGATGTGCCGCTCAACTTCGACGCCAACATTCAGCTCGAATTTCCCAAACAGTACGTGCGTTTCATCCGCCTACAACGCAAGCCCTCCATCGACGACAAAGCCTTTGCCTCGGGCCAAGCCAATGTCCAGCAGGGAACCATCGGCGAGTTCGAGCTCAAGGGCACCGGGGTGCCCAAGCGGGTGTTTTATCTTTCTAAGATCATCTCCCTCGGCCGCACCGTGAACTTCGGGCGTCTATTCTGGGACGCTACGCCCATGCGAATGGTCGCCGGGGTCCCCACGCCCGTCGACGACGCCCGCGCCCGACTTGCCATCTCCGTGCGCTCTGGCCGCGACGACGACCCCAACGTCTATCACGAGTTCACCGACACCGGTGCCGAGCGCACGGTCTCACGCACACGCTTCGAGAAAGAACTCAAGCAACCCGATCAAACGACCCAAGGCCAGATCCAAGAGGGTAAGCCCGGCCTGAGAGCCTCAATCACGTATGACCAAGACAACTGGACCTTCTGGTCTTTTC
>RKRN01000143.1 GCA_007571365.1 Candidatus Latescibacterota bacterium | reverse complement strand
CGATATCATTGACGGGATGATTGATAGAGCCAACCCTTCGCTGGCCGCCTTCAAAGAGGCCATCCAACGCGTCGAGAGGGGGGAAATAGTAGCAGAAGTACTACAGTTAGGCGTCGAGATGGTTTCTATGGAATACCAGTTGGCTAAAGTCGATGCCGCCAATGAAACGCATGATGCGGAAGTCGCCTCTCTTGGTCATCAGCAACGTCCTGTCGGGGTTCGGCTGCGGGCTCGGGTGCTCTATACGGATAAGCACGGTACGAACCGCGAGGCCGAGAGTGCCAAGACGAACGCGGTGGTGGGGCTCCCGGGTCGGCCGCGCAATTTTGCGGCGCAGGCGACCGGCTTAGGCTATCACACGGCTCGGCTGACGTGGGACCCACCCACGTTGACCGGCGGTCTGCCCATCACCTACCAATACTGCCAGAAGCCTGCTAGTGCTAGCGATACGACTTGGTCGGACTGGATCGGCGTGGATACGGCGCAGCAAGTGGATGTAGACGGCTTGCAAAGCGGCAGGAGCTATGCGTTTCAGGTGCGGGCGGTCAGGGGTCGGCGGCGGAGACGACGCTGACGACGCGGGCGGGGCTACCCTACGCCGCCGGCCAGCGGGTCGGTTCGTTCGTTTACGGCCGCACCCAATCCGTTCAATCCGCAGACAGCCGTGCGGTTTGAGCTGCCGGAGGCGGGGCCGGTCTCGCTAGTGGTCTATAACCTCGAGCCGGTGCGGACGCTGCTGGATGGGGGCTTTTTGCCAGCGGGCAGCCATGTTGTACATTGGAATGGCCGCGACGGGCAAGGCCGCCGCGTCGCCTCGGGTCTCTACCTACTGCGGTGGACCGGGCAAGGCCAAGCTCGCGTGCAAAAAATTACCCTCGTGCGATAAAAAGCCAATGAGAATGCGGCAAGGTGCCGTTCCTTTACTAATGGATCTGATGTTACGCACTGGGTCTGCGGTGGTTCGTGGCCGGCGGGTAGGGCTGGGAACTAACCACCAACCACTCTAATCCCAAGAAGCTATTTTTTTAAAATTCTCGATGGGGCCCTTGAGTAGTGGCTGAGCGGCCGTGGGGTCGTTTGTATGTTGCCATTGCCTTTTATAATACAGATACTCCCGCGCAAGAACGTCACCCCGTGCCCCGACACGGGTCGGGAATCCAGTCAGCGCTAGGGCCACAAACGGACCTTGCTGGACAGGCATGACAAAAACGGCGGAACCTCCGTTAAAAATTAGAAATTGCGAATTGAGGGCTAATAATTGATAATTCCTAACTGACGTTACGCACTTGGCCTGCAACTCACTCACCACTGGCCACGTACCATCACTTCCTAATTCCCAATTCCTCAGAAAGCAAATATCATGGCGCATATCAACGATCACTATCTCAAACTCAAAGCCGGGTACCTCTTTCCAGAAATCGCCCGTCGGGTCAATGCGTTTGCTGCTGCCCACCCCCAAGCCGATGTGATCCGCTTGGGGATCGGCGACGTGGTCAAGGGCATTCCGCGGCCGATGGTTGATGCGATGAAAGAGGCCGTCGAGGAAATGGCCCACGACGACACCTTACAGGGCTATCCGCCCGACCAAGGGCAAGATTTTTTGCGCGCCGCCATTGTTGAGCACGACTTTGGCGCACGCGGCGTGCAGATGCACAGCGACGAGATTTTTGTCTCTGACGGGTCCAAGTGCGACTCGGGCAATGTGCAGGAAATTTTCGCCGGCGATTGCGTAGTCGCGCTCACCGATCCGGTCTATCCAGTGTACTGCGACTCCAACGTCATGGCCGGTCGCACCGGGCCAGCCGACGAGAACGGTTCGTACGCCGGTATGATCTACATGCCGTGTACGGCCGCCAATGACTTCATCCCAGACCTGCCCGCCGGTCATGTCGATCTGATCTACTTGTGCTCGCCCAACAACCCCACGGGCGCGGTGATGACCTGCAGTGCCTTGGCCGGTTGGATCGAATACGCCCGTCGCGAGCAGGCCGTTATTCTGTTTGACGCGGCCTACGAAAGCTACATCACCGACCCGGCGCTCCCGCGCTCCATCTACGAGGTCGAAGGGGCCCGCGAGGTGGCGATCGAGTTCCGCAGTTTTTCCAAGAACGCTGGCTTCACCGGTCTGCGCTGTGGGTACACCGTCGTGCCGAAGGAGCTCAAGGGCCGCGCCGCTTCGGGCGAGGAAGTGGGGTTGCACCGGCTATGGGCGCGGCGACACGCGACCAAGTTCAATGGCGTGGCGTATCCAGTGCAGCGTGCGGCGGCGGCCGCGTACTCGCCGACGGGCCAGCAGGGCATTGCCGAGCGCGTTGCGTTCTATATGGAAAATGCCGCGATCATGCGCCAGCAGTTGGGGGCGGCTGGGCTTGCGGTGTACGGGGGTGAGCACGCGCCTTATTTGTGGGTGGCTACGCCCGCCGGGCAGGACAGTTGGGCTTATTTCGACTACTTGCTCGACAAGGCCCACATCGTCGGTACGCCAGGAGCGGGTTTTGGGGCGGCCGGCGAGGGGTACCTGCGGCTGTCGGCCTTCAATCACCGCGACCGGATTGAAGAGGCCATGGAGCGGATTAGCCAGCTCTAGGGCCGCTTCGGGCGACGATTTTGTCAAAGTGCGGTTACAGATGTATTGACGGATCGCCCGCAATTCATTAGATTACGTATATATTGATTAAATTTTATATAAAAAATAAATAATTTATGCCATCCAAGGATCAGAGTCGCCGGGCCAAGGTACGGACCTTTTCGGCGCCCGACAGGGATCACGAGATGCTCGACGCGATTGCCCGCTATCACGGCAGCAGCAAAAGCGCCATGATCGCCGGCCTCATTCGCAAGGAGTTTTGGCGCGTTTTTCCCAACGGCACCGAGACCATCCCCCCCGACCAAGGAGCGCAAGTCAAGCCATGACTCACTCAGAGACGATTGCCCCAGCCGAGTACCACAGCGACCTGCCCGCTGCCGAGCTCATTGCCCAGATCAACCACTTGCGTCGCGAGAAAAACGCGGTCATCCTCGCGCACAACTACCAGATTCCGCCGATCCAAGACTTGGCCGACTTCACGGGTGATTCGCTCGGGCTGTCGGTGGAAGCGGCCCAGGCAGACGCCGAGCGCATCGTCTTTTGCGGGGTGCATTTCATGGCTGAGTCGGCCAAAATCCTCAGCCCCAACAAGCAGGTGTTTTTGCCCCATTTAGGCGCGGGCTGTTCGCTGGCCGACTCCATCACCCCCGAAAGCTTAGACGATTGGAAAGCCGACTATCCCGATCACGCGGTGGTGACGTATGTCAATTCCACGGCCGAGGTGAAGGCCGAGTCCGACATCTGCTGCACTTCGGCCAATGCCGTATCGGTCGTCCGCAGCCTCGACAGCGACAAAATTCTCTTTACGCCCGACCGCAACTTGGGCCGCTGGGTGGCCGAGCAGGTGCCGGAAAAAGAGGTCGTCGTGTACGACGGTGCTTGCCCGACGCACGACGTGCTGCGCGCCGCCAGCGTCGAGCTCACCCGCAGCGAATTTCCCGAAGCCGTCATCATCGCGCACCCGGAATGTCGCCAAGACGTGGTTGAAATCGCGCACGAAGTGTGCTCAACTACGGGCATGATCAAGGCCGTCGAAAAGTATCCCGAAGCTAAGAGTTTCATCATCGCCACCGAAAACGGCATGTTGCACCAGCTGCGGCAGCGCTTCCCGCACCAAGAATTCGTCGCCGCCGACGGCTGCATTGGCTGCCGGTTACATTGCCCCTACATGAAAATTACCGACCTGCAAGACGTGTATTTTTCGCTGCTCTATGAGCGCTACGAAATTACGCTGGACGACGAGGTGATTGTGGGGGCGCGGCGGGCGTTGGAGCGGATGATGGCGGTGCCGAGGGACAACTGAGCTTTTGGGGTATGAAGCAAAGAGCACCGCGGAATAGGACGCTCACTTGTGCCGACGAAGAGCGCAAAATTCTTGCGCGTGACTTGCTAGTGCTGACCGAGTCGGCGCGGTTGGAGCAAATCGTCAATAGAATTATTCACGGCGATGCCTTTCACGTCCTGCCCTTACTACCTACTTGCTTTGCCGATCTCCTAATTCTCGACCCGCCCTACAATCGCGCCAAAAATTACAACGGGCACTTATTCCGCCCACGAGAAAAGAGAGCATACGCAGCTTGGTTTGCAGAGCTCATCTGCCTGCTCAAGCCGACCTTGAAGCCGGATGCAACGGTTTACGTATGTGCCGATTGGAAGACTTCGCTGCTGATTGCTCCCATCCTCGAAAGGCACTTCTGCGTTCACAATCGGATTACTTGGGAGCGCGAAAAAGGGCGCGGGGCAAAATCGAACTGGAAAAACAACAGCGAAGACATATGGTTTTGCACTGTAGGAGCGACCTATTACTTCGACGTAGAAGCGGTAAAGCTGAAGCGAAAGGTCGTTGCACCCTATCGGGTCCGCGGCAAGCCTAAAGACTGGGTGGCGGAAAACGGCGGAAATTTTAGACTCACTCATCCTTCCAATATATGGTCGGACATTTCAATACCATTCTGGTCTATGCCGGAAAACACCGACCATCCCACGCAAAAACCAGAAAAGCTAATCGCCAAGTTGGTTCTCGCCAGTAGCAAACAAGGCGGCTTTGTTTTCGATCCATTCTTGGGAAGCGGCACCACGGCGGTGGTAGCGCGCAAGCTTGGACGCTCGTTCTGCGGGATTGAATTGAACCGGGAATACGGCTGTTGGAGCCAAAAGCGATTGAAGCGGGCATTTGCCGATCCGTCGATTCAAGGATATGCCGATGGCGTATTTTGGGAGCGAAATTCAGCTTGTAGGCCGCTTTAGTTAGCCCTTGTATGTACTGTGCGCTTTTTCGCGTCTCCCTTGCACCCAGTCGTCTCCACGGTCGGCGATATAATTCCAACCCAATGAGTCCTTGTAACCACTTTTTTTGTGGTGTACATTAAACTTCACAACGACTCGGACTTTAACGTGATCGCGTTGCAGATTGACGTGTAATGCGGGCTGCGGAGCACTTGGGCAATTTCACGAGTGCCTGCTTGATGTTGCGAGTTGAGAAAGAAGTAACCGCTTTATGACCTCTCCCCTCCTCGACGTCCACGACCTGAGTGTGCGCATCACCCGCGACGAGGGCGTGGTGCGGCCGCTCAACGGCGTCAGCTTTTGCATCAACCCCGGCCAAGCCGTGGGCATCGTCGGCGAAAGCGGCTGCGGCAAAACCATGACCTCCAACGCCCTGCTGCAGATTTTACCGCCGGCCGCCGAGATTACCAGCGGCCACATCCGCTACCGACGCAAGCTGGACGAGCGCGAAATCGACCTCGCGGCACTCAACCCACACAGCGACGAAATGCACCAGATCAGGGGCGGCGACATCTCCATGATCTTCCAAGAGCCCATGACCGCGTTCTCGCCGGTGCATACCATTGGCAACCAAATCGCCGAGATGATCCAACTCCACGACTCGCTATCCTCGCAAGCAACGCGCCAGCGGGTCGTCGAGCTGTTGCACTTAGTCGGCATCCCCGATCCGCAAGACCGCGCCGACGATTATCCCTTCCAGCTTTCGGGCGGCATGCGCCAGCGGGCGATGATTGCCATGGCGCTGGCGAGCAACCCGCGACTCTTAATCGCCGACGAGCCGACCACAGCACTTGACGTGACCGTCCAAGCGCGGGTGCTCAAGCTAATCCAGCGGCTCCAGCGCGAACTAGGACTGGCACTCATGCTGATTACCCACGACCTAGGGGTGATCGCGCACACGGTCGAATACGTCTATGTAATGTACATGGGGCGGATCGTCGAAGAGGGGCCAGTCGCTGCCATTTTCGACCACCCAGCGCATCCTTATACCGCAGCCCTGTTGCAATCCATCCCCAGCCTGACGGGTAAGCGCCGACGCATCGAGCCGATTGAGGGCAGCGTCCCCAGCGCGTACGCCCTGCCCGAGGGCTGCCCCTTCCACACCCGCTGCCCCAAAAAGATCGGCTCCATCTGCCAGCAGCAAGTGCCTGCGTCAGTGGAGGTAGGGCCGCACCACCACGCCCGTTGTTTCATCCACAGCCAAGAAGGGGACTAGCCCGATGACCACAGGAGCCGCAAACGCCCTGCTGCAAGTACGCGGGTTAAAAAAATACTTTCCCGTGCGCCGGGGTCTCTTACAGCGACAGACGGGTTGGGTAAAGGCCGTGGATGGGGTGAGCTTCGCGCTCGCGCCAGGCAAAATTTTGGGGTTGGTTGGCGAGAGCGGCTGCGGCAAGACCACCACCGGGCGGATGATTCTCCGCGCCCTAGACCCAACCGAAGGGGCGATCCTCTTTCGGCAGCAGAACGGGCAAGTCGTCGATATGACCCAACTCGGCCGACGCGAAGTCGTCCAAGCCCGCCGGCAGATGCAGATGATTTTTCAAGACCCGTACTCGTCCCTAAATCCGCGGATGCCCGTGCGCGACCTCATCGCCGAGCCGCTCCGAGCTTATGGCTGGTCGGCGCGCGACAGCCACGCACGCGTGCGCGAACTGATGGAGCGCGTAGGGTTGGATCCCCGATATGCACGCCGCTATCCGCATGCCTTCTCGGGCGGCCAGCGGCAGCGCATCGGCATTGCTCGCGCCTTGGCCTTGAGTCCATCGCTGATTGTCGCCGACGAGCCCGTCTCCGCGCTCGACGTCAGCGTACAAGCGCAGATCCTCAACTTACTCCGCCAATTGCAGACCGATCTGGACCTCACCCTGCTCTTCATCGCCCACGATCTGAGCGTGGTGCGCTATCTCTGCGATGAAGTAGCCGTCATGTACCAAGGCCGGATTGTTGAACAGGCCGCCACTGAAGCCCTCTTTACCCAACCGCAGCACCCCTATACGGCCATGTTGCTAGAGGCCGCGCCCGCGCCCGACCCCCACGCCGCGTGGATGGAGGACGACGCAGACGCCAGCGAGGCGGGTGAACCAACGCCGGCCGGCGATCAAGGCTGCGCTTTTGCGCCGCGCTGCCGCTACAAAAGCGACCTGTGCAGCCAGCAGATGCCCGTGCTGGAGGGCGAGGCACATCGAGCCGCCTGCCACCACAAAGACGAGCTGGAACTGCCGGGCGTGTAGTTTTCTTTATTTAGAGCTGGCCGCGCAATAGGGTCCCGCGTCGAATCCTGGATACCGCGCCGCCATCCCCGCGATAAATTCCTCCGTCCACAGCGGGTCGCCCGGCGGCGGAAAGCCCAGC
This sequence comes from Candidatus Latescibacterota bacterium, assembly GCA_007571365.1. Classification (GTDB taxonomy): domain Bacteria; phylum Latescibacterota; class UBA2968; order UBA8231; family UBA8231. The sequence goes on along the minus strand of RKRN01000143.1, from coordinate 60,012 downwards.
AGTTCGCGCTGGCGCGGGGTCGCTTCAGCCATAAAGCGGTGCATGGCGGCACCTTGGGCCCCGCTCTTATACGTGAAGGTGCGACCGCCATCCCAAGGGCGGTCCTTGCGAGTGAAGCCCACCCACATGACCGGGCGGTGCCCGGCTGGCGCGGTGAAATCGGAGGCTGCGTGGCGGGTGAAGACGCTGTAGAGGCACACCGAGCCGCCGGGAACAATCATCGGCACGGCTTCCGCATCGGGGCGGCCCTTGGGCACCATGCGGATCGGAGCCATGCCTTCCTCGACGTCATCGAAGCAGTAAAAGCAGACCAAGTTCATAAAGTCGTCGGGCTCGATGATCGGCCCCAGCGTGTTGTTGCCGTAGTCGATGTGAAAATTGGTCCCGTATTCCTCGCCGGCGTATTTCATGCCCAAGTGCCCCTCGCAGAGGCGAATCTCGCGCGTGCCTAAGACGCGCTCGGCTGCGTCGATCAGATCGGGATGGACGGTGACGTGATTGAGTCCGGCGTGGTCCCAAGGGAAGAGTATTTGCCTGGGAGTGTCGTTGCGACGGCCGTTGGCTAAGTATTGGTCGTAGGGCGGAGCGAAATGGGTGAAGAAGCCATGGAGCGCGGCTTGCCGCTCGTCTTTGGTAAGGAAGTTCTCGACGATCAGGAAGCCTTGTTCTTTGTATGCAGCGAGTTGGGCGTCGGTGATGTACATTTAATGCCCGTCGGCGTAGATCGCCACAATGCGCTGCAACAGGTCTAGGGCCTGCCCGCGCTCGCGCTGGAAGGCGTTGCGACCGATGATGGAACCAAAACCGCCGCCATCGCGGATGCCCGTGATCTCCGCGATAATTTCCTCTTCGCCCTTGGCCGGGCCGCCGGAAAAAATTACCACGCGCCGCCCGTTGAACGCCGCCTGCACCACGTGGCTCACGCGATCGGCCAAGGTGCCGGCTGGCACATCCGCATACGCCTTGCGGGCCTCGTCTTGCTCAATGTGAGCCGTCGGCGGTTTGACCTTGATGATATGGGCCCCTAGCTGGGCGGCGATTTGGGCGGCGTACGCGGTTACGTCGAGCGCGGTTTCTCCGTCCTTGCTCAAGTCCGTGCCGCGCGGATAAGACCAGACCACCACCACCAAACCGTGCCGCTTGGCCTCTTCGGCCAAGGCTTGCAGCTTTTCGTACATCTCCTGCCGCCGGGCCGAACCCGGATAGACCGTATAGCCGATACCAACGCAACCCAAGCGCAGGGCGGCGGCGATGGACCCGGTCAGCGCCTGAGTGGGGTCGACGTCGGTGTGGAGGTTTTCGCGGTTGTTGAGCTTGAGAATCAGCGGCAAATCGCCTGCGTAGTCGCGCGCCCCTGCTTCGAGAAACCCCAGTGGAGCGGCGTAGGCACTAAGACCGGCATCAATGGCTAACTCAAAGTGGTAGCGCGGATCGTACGCGGGCGGATTGGCGGCGAAGCTGCGCCCGGGGCCATGCTCTACGCCCTGATCTACGGGCAAAATAACCAACGTACCGGTGCCGCCGAGCGCACCGTGGTTGAGCAAGCGCGCCAAGTTGGTCAACGTACCGGGGTTGTCGCTACCATACCAGCTTAGAATTTCGCGGATACGCTCTTGCATTTTGCACCTTTCTCGCATTGAATGGGAATTGCTAAAAGAAAAGCTCCTCAATCGCGCAAAGCGCGCTAAAGGAGCTTGGTAAAATGGCGGGGACGACGAGACTCGAACTCGCGACCTTCGGCGTGACAGGCCGACGTTCTAACCAACTGAACTACGCCCCCGTTTATTTAGTTGACTTCAATAAGGTAAAAGCCAGCTCAAATGCTGTCAATAGATGACCGAGGCTTTGGCCTGACTCTCTTTTTTTAATCGCCTAAGTGCCCCGCGCATTAGTTGGCGCTTGAGTGGGCTAAGGTGGTCGATGAAGAGCTTGCCGTCGAGGTGATCAATTTCGTGCTGGAGGGCGCGGGCGTAAAAGCCTTCGCCGGCGGTCTTGAAGGACTGGCCGTCGAGACCAAGGGCCTCGACTTCAACCCAAGAGTAGCGCTTGACGTCGCCGTACAGGTCGGGAAAGCTCAGACAACCCTCCTCGCCGATTTGCTCGCCCTCGTGGCCCGTGATCTTGGGGTTGATTAAGACCACCGGCTGGTGGTTGGGCTGATGGGCGGTCACATCGACGACGCAGACCTGTTTGAGGACGCCGATCTGCGGGGCGGCAAGCCCAACCCCGGCCGCGGCCTGCATGGAGTCGAAAAGGTCGGCGACAAGGGCGCGGATGGCGTCATCCACCACGGCGACTTGAGCACAGGCTTGGCGGAGGCACTGGGCCCCGAACAGCGCAATTTCGCGTTTCATGCGTCCAAAGGCTCTAATTCGAGGGCTATATAGCGCAAACCCAAATCTGCAAGCGCGGCTACCAGAGCCGAGCGCAGCCGGGCTTCAGCGAGGCGGGCGATGCCTGCTGCGGGCAAGCGCAGTACGAGCATCTGGTCGCGCTGCTCGTACGCGGCGGGTAGGAGCGAATGCGCTGCGAGCCGCGGATTGACCCGCGCAAAGAGCGGCTCGTCGGCACCGGCGTCGGCGATGGAGAGCAGCACCTCGTTCATGCTGCCGGAGCGAAAGCCGCACAGATCGACGGTAACTTGCAAATAGCCGATCTCCCGCAAGCGCTCCAGCAAAGACCGGTGCCCAGCCGAATCGCCCAACAGGCGCGTCAAGTCCTCAGCGGGCAACTCAATACGCGCCAGCGTCTCGTGGTGGCGGGCGCGGACCTGAGCAAAGCCACAGACCTCGCGCAGGTAGTGCTCGGCGCAGTCAATTTGGCGCAAGCCCTCGGCGGTGACAGGCGTGCCGTAGGGAAAGCGCGATGAGAGGCAAGCCATGGCCGGTCGGTCCCACACCGTCAGCCCCCAGCGCTTGGCTAGGGTTCGCACGTCCTCCTTGGTCAGGCCCGCTTCGGCTAAAGGAGCGTGTATGCCGCGCTCGTGGGCGGCCGCAGCCCCAGGGCGGAAATCGCCGATGTCGTCGGCATTTTGGCCGTAGAGGATGTAATGGACATCGAGCGTACTCGCTAGCTGCTCCATGTGCGTGAACAACTCTTGTTTGCAGTAGTAGCAGCGGTTGGGCGCGTTTTTGGCGTAGTCGGGGTTGTCCAGTTCGCGGGTTTTGACCACCTCGTGGCGGATGCCGAACTCGCGGGTTATCTCGGTGGCCTTCTCCAACTCGCCGGTGGCATAGCTTTCAGAATCCGCGGTGACGCAGATGGTCCCCTCACCCAAAACTCGCTGGGCCGCCACCGCCAGCGTGGCACTATCGACCCCGCCCGAATAGCCGACCAGAACCTGCCCCATCGGGCGCAGAATTTCTTCGAGATGCGCTAGTTTTTCGTCTAGGGAAAGCATGGCGGTCAGAAAGGGGATTTTTCCGCGGACGCGGCGCCGGGCATGATCGCGGCGTCGACCATGCCGTGCAGGATCTTTTTGTCGGCCGGGAACACCAAGGCTTGGATGCCGCATAGGCGCGGCGTATCGCCGATGACATAGTAATAAGGACGCAGCATCACCCGACCCCGCATGGGCACGACCTCGTCGCGGTAGAAGTCGTAGTAGCGCACGGTGCGGCGGGCGGCCTTGTGAAATTCCTGCAAGATATAGGGCTGATGCGCAAAGCGGTCGAGGGCCTCTTGGACGCGCTCGGCCCATTCGGCTTCGGGCAAGTCGTGGCCGATGGACACGCCCTTGCTTTCATAGGCAATGTTGGAAAAACCCGAAGGCTTGAGCACGAGTTCGCGCTGCTTCTTGGTTAGGTGCTTCAACTGCTGCCAGTCGCCGACGGGCTGGCCGCCAATGTCGAGGCCGGGAATAATGGCGTGGGGCGGCAGCGGCCGCGCATCGACAATCCACGAGCGCGGGATCAGGCTGCCCAAAGCGGCAAAAGATTCCTTGCCCAAAGTGCGATGCCAATAGGACTTGAGCGCGGGGTGGTGATAGAGCGCCAACCAGAGCTTCTCTTCAAGGTAGGCCTTTGGTGGCGGGGTCAGGCACAGGGCGTTTTTCTTGGTGAAGTAAGTAAAAAGCTCGGCCTTGGGGATGTTTTTGAGATCGAACAATTCAAAGAAGCGATAGGCCGCATCAATATGCCAAGGGGCCGTCTCGTCAGCACCTTGGAGGAAGAGGCCCTTTTCGTCAAAGCGAGCCTCGCGCGGGTGGGCACTGCGGGCCGGTTTGCCGGCCGCCTGCAGGCGCTGGACCAGCCACTCCATTTCTCGGCGATAGGCCTCGGATTCATCCGAGACAAAGAGGGCAAAATGCGGCTTAGCCACCTTGGCAGCAGCGGCCATGGCTTCGTAAAATGGGTCGATCAGGCCGCGGGCACCGCCGATAATGTCGTAGCCGAGGTCGGCATAGACCTCCGAGATTTGGGCGGTGAAGCCCATGCCGCCGGGGATGGCGTCTAGCTCGACTAGCTTGAAGCCGTCTTCGGTGAGCAAAAGATCCGGGCGAATGACCAAAGGCAACTGGGACTTGATGCGATTCCAGAGGCCCATTTCGCGCACAGCACTCGGTTTGCCCAAATCCAAGTATTCGTGAATCCAAGGCGGCTCGACGCCCTTGACGCTCTGGTGGTAAAGCTGATTGGAGGCCCGGTAAAACTGATGGAGGACGCCGCCGAGCTGGTCTAGGTAGCGGTGTTGCGCCGGCGAGAGCCAGAACGGCTCTGGAGCAATGCGCCACGGCAGATTGCTGGCCGGGTGTAAATGGGTGCGGTCGCCTTCAAAAAGGCCACCGGCGGGACAATGGGCGTTGATGTGGAGGCAGAGCGCTTTGAGATCGGATGCGGCACTGGGTAGAGACATCAAAATAGACTCTCTAAGATGGATGTCCACCAATTTAGGACAAATGGTCCACTAGGTCAACGACGGGCCTATTGGCCTTTGGCAAGAACAAACCAATACCCCATATTTGCTCAAGCGACAAAGGAGCGCGATATGGAGCTGATAGGCCGGCGTTGCCTAGTAACCGGCGGTGGGCGCGGCATTGGCCGGGCCATTGCCTTGGCCTTGGCGCGGGAAGGGGCGCACGTGGCGATTTTGGCCCGCACCGGCTCCGAGCTAGACGAGACAGCCGCGCTTTTGGCAAACCGCGGCCAAACAGCGTTGAAATTGCCGGCGGATGTGGGGAGGCGCGCGGAAGTAGATGCGGCCATTGAGCGCGTGCTCGTCGCTTGGGGCGGAGTCGATGTACTGGTCAACAACGCGGGAATTCAGGGGCCTATAGGGCGAGTAGAAGAGGTCGATCCAGACGCTTGGATGCAGGTGGTACAGGTCAACCTCGGCGGCTGTTTCTACTGCACTCGCAAGGTCCTGCCGGCCATGATCGCCCAGCACTACGGCAAAATCATCAACCTCTCGGGCGGCGGCGCAGTGGGGCCGCGGCCCTTCTTTAGCGCGTACAGCACCTCCAAGGCCGGGGTCGTGCGCTTTAGCGAAAACTTGGCTGGAGAAGTGGCTGAGCACGGCATTGACGTCAACGCCATTGCCCCCGGAGCCGTCAACACGCGGATGCTCGACCAACGGCTAGCGGCTGGCGCAGCCGTGAGTGTCCAAGAACGGGAGCAGGACCAGAGCCTGCTGCGCGAGGGCGACGCTACGGGTGCGCGGCCAGCCGCACTGGCGGTCTATCTGGCCTCGGCGCGCTCCGATGGACTGACCGGGCGGCTGCTATCCGCAGTTTGGGATCCGTGGGAAACCCTTGATGTTGAGGCGATTATGGCCACGGAGAGCTTTGCGGTGCGGCGCATACCGCCGCAGGAGGGCTGAGTGTACAAGGTGGGGATCATCGGCGCGGGGCGCATGGGGCGGCGGCGCGCGGCCACAGCCCACGCCCACCCCGCGTCCACCGTAGCCCTAATCTACGACCAGCACGCGCCCGCCGCGGCCGAACTAGCCGCCGAATACGCGGCCGCGGTCGCTGCTTCGCCGGCCGAGCTAATCGCGGCCGACCTCGACATCGCGGTGGTCGCGACGACACACGACGCCTTGGCCCCCATCAGCACGGCCGCCCTTTTGGCCGGCAAGCACGTCTTGTGCGAAAAGCCGCTGGGACGCAACCCCCAAGAAGCCCGGCGGGCCGTCGCCGCGGCCGAGCACAGCGGGCGCGTACTCAAGGTCGGCTACAATCACCGCTACCACCCTGCCGTGCAAAAGCTGTACGAGGTCTGCACGGCCGACGCGATCGGCCCGCTGCTGAGCATCCGAGCGCGCTATGGCCACGGCGGCCGACCCGGTTACGAACGCGAGTGGCGCACTAATCCCGAGCGGGCCGGCGGCGGCGAGCTTTTAGACCAAGGAGCGCATCTGATCGACTTGGCCAAATGGCTCTTGGGGGACTTTGCCGAAGTCACGGGCTATGTCGAGACCCACTTCTGGGACGCGCCGGTGGAAGACAACGCCTACGGACTCTTTCGCACGGCCACCGGCCAGATCGCCGCGCTACACGCGAGTTGGACGCAGTGGAAAAACCTCTTCAGCTTTGAAGTTTTCGGGCGCGATGGCTATGTCTGCGCCGAGGGCTTGGGGGGAACCTACGGGCCGGAACGCGCCGTAGTAGGGCGACGCAATCCCCAAGGCGGCGCACCGGCCAGCGAGCGTTTTGACTACCCGGGCGAGGATCGCTCGTGGGAGCTGGAGTGGGCCGATTTTTTGCGCGGCCTAGCCGGCGCGGACCTCCCTTATTCGCTTGGACGGGAGGCTTTGGAGACTGTCGAATGGATTTACCGCCTTTACCGGGCTGCTGCCGAAAAGCGCTCGGTGCGGCGAGAAGAATCTCTAAACATTTAAAAAAAAGAGAGTTACGGATAGTATGGCCGGTGCGCCATTAGGTGCTGCGGCTATTTTTTTATTGCGTGCGATATTTTTTTGAAAATTTTGCGCGAAAATTTCTTACCCTTATAGATAGCTAGACGGTAAACGCGACTCTTTTGTTATAGAAAGGAAGGAACGCTTTTAGACGAAGTTAAGCACCTCAATTCTTTACTTATCGCATCTCATATACTCTTAACCCCGCAGGAAGTGCTATGAGAACAGATCAGGATATTGCCCAAGTTGAACGTATTGCGATGGCTTATCGACGCCTTGCTAACGCTATGATTCTCAGTACTTTACGCGAGATATCCAAGGTGGACGAGGTCGTGGTAACACCCGATGGCACCCCGGAGCTAGCCTTTGTCGAAAGCTCTCGGATTGATCCTTGGTGCGAGCTAGCCGGCCTCGAACCCGAAGTCGTGCGCAAGGCCGCTAAACGGCTGATAGAGGAACGAATTTTTTAGCACCGCATAGCACAAATCAACAAAAAGCTCCGGAAGTATTCCTTCCGGAGCTTTTTTGTTTTTAATAGCCAGCGCGAAGGGTGGCGCTCGCGGCGTGGTCGAGGAGGCCGCGCACCACTTTTTCGGCATCGCGGTGGCGTAGCTCCTCAAAGCGCAAGGCCCATACGTGATCTCGGTAGGCCATGTTGCGCAGTTCAATGAGGACTTTGACGTCAGCCGGGTTGTTGCGTAAAACCCCTAGCCCTTGCCCGCGGACGCCGGCCCCAGCCCCTAAGGCCGGGCGCAGGGAGAGGGCAAAGCGGCGCGAGACGCGATCTACGCGCCCACTCTTGCTGCTTTTGTAGTATAAAACCAGCGGTGCTTCAGGTGCTTTGGGAGCACTATCGGCGTGCAAGGAAAGGAAGATGCGCCGGCCCCTTGGGGCTTTGGCAAAAGCCTGACGGGCAATGCGTACGCGCGTCGAAAGATTGCTGCCGCGTGGCCAAGCACTGAGCTTGTTGGTCTGATTGTAAGAGGCCGAGTTGTACACTTCGTTTTTTTCGTTGACAAAAGTCCGAGTCGGCGGATCATTTTGGCGAATTAGGTGGTTGGGGCTGAGTAGGGTCATAGTGGCTTGGGCCCCGTGTAAGCGCACCAAGACATACACCCGTAGCGCAATGTCGAAGACGTACTCGTCCTCGACGACATAGAGCCTGTTGCCGTTGCCGTCGCGGGTGGAAACCACGGCACCCGGGTCCAGCCCGCCGTGCCCTGGGTCGAGGACGATGTGCCAGCCTTCCAACTGAGAGCTCAAACGCCCCATGCGATCGACCTTGCTTTCGAATTCCCGCCACAGGCGTATTGCTTGGCGATAGGTCCGGCGCGGAGAACTTGGATGGCCCTCGTAATAGGTCTTGTTTGGCTGGTGCTTATTGCGGGGCCGGGAGAAGTAATACGGTCCGTTGTCTGATGCAATTTTCGGCGTGTCAGAGCGGCGTATCTGCAGGGCATCCCAATCGATCTCAGACAATTCCACCCAGCGCATTGGCCGCACCTTGAGCCGGTCGCCCGGGTGGATGACGGCGTTTCTCTTCAATTTGTTGAGGCGGGTGATTTCAGCCACGCTCATCTGGTGCAAGCGGGCGATCTGCGCGAGGTAATCGCCCCGCTTAACCACGTACGTGGCCAACCGCGGGCCACTGGCGGGCACCGCATTCGGTTCGAGCTTGCGGTCTGGGTAGAGCTTGAGCCGCTGACCTGGATAGATGCGGTTTGATGCAAGGCCGTTGAGTTTCTTGAGACGATAGACGCTAATGCCGTAGGCACGGGCAATTTCCCATAGCGCGTCCCCGCGCTCCACAATGTGTACCGTGCTCTCGGCGTCCTTGAGGCGGAGCTTCTGCCCACTGAAAATCCGATCGTCGGCAAGACCGTTGAGACGCTGTAACTGGCTGATTGGGACTCGATAGCGCCGGGATATCTCGGTCAGGTTTTCGCCCTCTTGCACCACGTGAACGGCTTCCTCTAACCGCGAAGCGCGCAGGCGGAGCTTTTGGCCGGGCCGAATGAGGTCGCTTTTGAGCTGGTTGATCTGGCGCAGAAATCCCAAACTCACGTCAAATCGCAAGGCGATTTTCGAGAGCGTGTCGCCCGAGCGAACCGCGTATTCGTGCGGCTCTTCGTCTTGGTCGTTGACCGCGGCCCTCCGCTCAGGCGCGGCCGTTTGCAAGCGGAGCTTCTGCCCGACGTGAATGACGTTCCCATCGAGGCGGTTGAGTGCCTTGAGCTTATAGACCGGGATGGCGAACTGCCGAGCTATTTTCGAGAGCGTATCGCCGCGCCGGACGCGATACCAATCGCCGCTTTTTACGGGCGGCCTCACTTTGAGGCTTTGGCCAGCGCGTATCCTACTGCTGCGGAGCTTATTCCAGTGCTTGATTTGCTTTTGCGAGACTCGGTAGCGCACGGCAATCTCGGAGAGCGTATCCCCTCGTTTGACCACGTGGACGATTGGACTCCGGTGCTCGGCCGCGTCTAGCGTAAAAGCACACAAGAGCAGCGCCACCAAGATGTAAACCGGGCGCGACATTTTCGTAGATATTTGGAATTGGACAACAGGGGAGGGGAAGGGGTTTTGCAAGTATAAGGTTATTAAGGTCATAGCGCAAAGACTACTTGCTGACCACACAGGGGCAACCTATACTTCGCCTCCATGAATGAAGCTAGGCTGCCCTCGGTAGATCAGATACTCAAGCAGGTCCCCGACCTCTTGCAAGAGTACGACCGCGCCTATGTCGTCGAGCAGGTGCGCCGCCGTATTGCAGACCTGCGTCGCCAAGTGCGGGCCGGCACTGTAGACGAGGAGCGAGCGGCCTTGGATGTGCGGATTGAGCAGGCCGTACGCGGCTGCATTCAACAAGAGGCCGCAGCGCGGCTGCACCGCGTCGTCAATGCCACAGGCGTGGTGCTGCACACTGGCTTGGGCCGGGCACCGCTGCCCCAAGCGGCCCAAGAGGCCGTTGCGCGGGTGGCCGCCGGCTATTGCAACCTCGAACTCGAGCTGGAGTCGGGCAAACGCGGCGAGCGCGGCGCGCACATCGAGGCTCTTATATGCTCGGCGACCGCTGCGGAAGCGGCCGCCGTGGTCAACAACAACGCCGCGGCCGTGCTCCTGCTGCTCGATACCTTGGCGCGGGGCCGAGAAGTGGTGGTCTCGCGGGGGCAACAAGTCGAGATCGGCGGCTCATTCCGCCTGCCCGAAATCATCGCGGCCAGTGGGGCCAAGCTGCGCGAGGTCGGTACGACCAACCGCACGCACTTGCGCGATTACGAGTGCGCCATCGGCCCGGAAACCGGGGCTATTTTAGTGGTGCATCCGAGCAATTACAAGGTGCAGGGCTTTACCGCCGAGGTGGCTCTAAAGGACTTGGCCGCTCTAGGCCAGCGCACGGGTGTGCCGCTGGTCCACGACTTGGGGAGTGGTGCCTTGGTCGATCTGGAGCAGTGGGGGCTGCCGCCCGAGCCGGTAGTCGCTTCCAGCCTCAAGGCCGGCGCGGCCGTGGTCAGCTTTAGCGGCGACAAAGTGCTAGGCGGGCCGCAAGCCGGTATCATCGCCGGCCAGTGCCCATACGTAGAGCAGGTGCGCCAAAACCCGCTCATGCGCGCCCTGCGCTGCGACAAGCTGACCTACGCTGCGCTCGAAGCGGTATTGGTGCTCTATCGCCTACCGCCGGACAAGCTAACGCAGGCCCTGCCGGCACTGGCCATGCTGCGGACACCGGTTGAGGCCCTGGAGGAACGCGCCCAGCGGCTGCGGTCCCTTCTGCCCGAAGCAGTCTGCCGTGCGCTCTGCCTCGAAGTAGTCGCATCGCTAGCACAAGCCGGCAGCGGCTCCCTGCCTCTAGCCGAGATCCCCAGCCGGGCCGTGGCCCTCCAGCCCAACGCGGTCCGGGTTGAGCAGCTAGGGCGGCAACTCAGGCGGCAGGGCCTAGTCGGTCGCATCGCCCGCGAGCGGCTCCTGCTCGACATGCGCACCGTGCGCGACGACGAGGTGGAATGGATCGCCCAAGCATTGTTGCACGTTACCGCGCAGTAAGAACTGCGCTGTTGCTAGCCGCTTGGCTGATCAGCGGCTGCGGCGGCAAAGACCCCACCGCGCCGGTGCCCCCCGAACCCACCCGCCAAGCCGGGACCGTCGCGGTCGCCAATCATACCACCTACGATCTCAAAGTGGCGTACCTCGACGAGACCGATGCCGACGCGCCGCGGATTGTCCGTACCCACGTGCCGGCCGGCCAGCGCGCGGAGGTTTCGGGCGGAGTGCTGCCAGCCGGTCTAGCCGTGGAATTCGACTTGGTGCTCGTCCCGCACACGGCTGATGGAGTTCGGGTGCGGCGCAAAATTCGGGTCGCGATTGACGGCGACTGGCTCTTAGATGTGCGCTTGGCCGACGAATCCGACCTCTTCAGCCTAGAGGTAACCAGCGCGTCTGCATAGGCCGCGCTGCAAAGAAAGCGCAACATTTTCGCTTGCTTTATCGCGGGGTGGGTTTTACGTTTGACATCCCCACGATGAATGTCAGCACTTTCCCCTTGCATGATTCTGATATTACCGAAACAACGGTTGCGGGACTTGCTGACTTTGATGCCCTTGCGGCCACTTTGGAATACTAGTTTCGGGTGTCGCCGCATTAGTATGGTCCAAGTATCCGACCCTGTCGAATGCCGGCGTAGTCCATCAGCTCGTATCAACCACCGATGATATCAGTGCCACAGGCGTTGACCGAGTGGTCCGATCCTTACAAGTGCGCTCCGGACAAACCTTGACGTGGAGCGACACGATTTGGGTCACATACAAACTATGAAGACAGCATGGGTTCTCACGGCCTTATTAGTTATCGGCATGGCTTCGCCTCTTTTCGCCCGCTCGGCACAGGACGCAGCGGAATCGCGAGAATTGACGATCTATATCAATGGACAACATGCGGCGATTATCTCGGCGCTTACGTGCGCGGCGGAGGTGGAGACGACGATTACGGGCGTGGCAGCGTTCGATTCCCTTTCGGCGGCTTATGGCCTACGTTCCCTCACTTTGGGAGACATCCTAGGAGTGGGTAGTTGTATTTATTTTCCCAAGCCGAACTCCTTTTGTGCTTTTCGGTTGACTTTTTCATCTTTGGTATATCCGGCTACCGTTGCCGCCGCCTATCGGAGTCTGTCCTACATAGGGTTTGCTGAATTTGATCCCCCGCTTTGGCCGCTTGTGGATTATCACCCTGGATCGCTGCTAATATCTATCAAGGAGGGCTATGAGTCTGTTGTCAAAGCCCTGTTATGTGCCTTTGAAACGGAGACGACCCTTTGTGCCTTTGAAACGGAGACGACGCTTACTACGGGCGTAGCAGATTTCGATTCCCTTTCGGTGGCCTATGGCCTATGGAGGGCTTGTTCTGGTCTTGTTCTATTTAAAGACCGCGATGACTTTCCTGCGTCGCTATGTTCCGTGTCTTCTGATTCTCCTTACTTCTCTCACCGCCGAAGAAGATTGTTTGATCTGTATTTTCCGTTTGAATCGAATATGGTACGTATCGCAAAAGCTTATGAGGAATTACCCTATATAGAAGCGACTTCAGTAGGTGTATATGGTCATACAGGCGGTGCTAAATCTGTTTTATCGGCCTGGAATCAAAATCAACCGTGTGCTACGTCTGCCCTTTCTCAGTCGTGGGGACGTATCAAGTCGAAGGTGAAAACAGGAGACCGGCCGTGAAGACAAGTGTCCTAGTCGCTCTTTTCTTAGGCATCGTTCTTTCAGTTCCAATTGCTGGCCAAGATGAGGCGTCTCTCGTGTCAGGCGTAGATTATATGCCGGGACAAATTATCATCATGTTAAAGGAGTCGTCCGAAGCACAAGCACACCTAGCCATCGACTCGTCGGATAACGCGGTTCGGATGGGGCTAACTACCTTAGATTCGCTCCATGCTCGCAAAGGGGTCTTGGCGATAGGCGAATCGCCGGCTCGCCACGTCAGTTCCTTAGCCGACAGAAGATATGTGCTCAAGATACCCAAAGGCGAGGAGCAGAATCTGGTTGGCACCTACGCCGCCAATGAGCATATCGCGTTAGCGAGCTTGAATTATCTTTATCTGATGGAGAGCCACAGCATGAGGGGGGCGGTGTTTACTCCCATGGCACTCAAATGGCTGGCGTGATTGCTGCTCGGACGCATAATGGCCAATCCGTTGCCGGGCTGGCAGGCGGATGGGAATCCACAACAGGCGTTCAATTGATGGCTCTACGGGTCGGCGGGGATCATCCTGATGGTCGCGGCGGAAGCATAAACTATGCGAGGGCGATGAGTGCCATTGAGTGGGCTATGGGGAACACAACCTCGCCGATTGTATTCAATATGAGTTGGGTCTATCCTTCAGATCGTCCTATGCTCGAAAAATCCATCAATAAGGAGTGGGATACAGGGCGTGCGGTGTTTGTAGGAATTGCGATCCGAGAAAACACCGATGCCATCGGTTGTCCGGCGGGCTACAATAATGTCATCGCTGTCACAGGGGTTACATCTGATGATGTTAAAGGTCGCGACGCCGGCTATGGAGCCTACATAGATGTCTCGGCCCCGGTGGAGGACGTGCCAACCGTAGCGTATAACGCCGAGACCGGAGAGCATATATCTTGGTCCACGAAGGGGACCACGCCTTCTATTTCGGCTGCCCAAGTTTCGGCCATCGCCGCGTTAGTCTGGTCTAAGTATCCGGCTCTGTCGAATGCCGGGGTGCGTCGACAGATTGAGCATACCACCGACGACATCCGTGCCGCCAATAGGGGTCGGCCTTGGAGTGGACGAATAGGGAGCGGCCGGGTTAATGCGTATCGGGCTCTGACCGAGTGGTCCGGTCCCTTGCAGGTGCGCTCCGGGCAAACCTTGACGTGGAGCGGCACAATACGGGTCACTGGCGACGTGACGATTCCTTCGGGTGTTACCCTGACCCTCGCTTCGGGGACAGAGGTCTTATTTCTCGCCAACCGCGATGATACCAACGGCGGCACCGACTCCAACAAGGCCGAACTGATCGTCGCGGGTACGCTCATCGCCAGCGCGGGCAACATCACCTTCCGTTCGGCTAACGACAATCCAGCGGCCAACGAATGGTCTGGTATCCGCGTCCGCTCAGGCGGCAGCGCGACGCTGACGAATGTCACGGTTCGCGACGGCGTCCACTGCGTACAGGCCGAGGCCGGCGGCACCTTAACACAGACCAATGTGACCTTGCTCAACTGCGGCGACCAGTCTGTGGTGGTCAAGCGCAAGCCGGGGCGCCCGCGTAATTTCACGGCGACGGCCGGCCAGCCGGTGCGGACGCTGCTGGATATGGATGCTTTGCCGGCGGGCAGCCATGCTGTGGAGTGGGACGCCCGCGACGACCAAGGCCGGCCCGTTGCTTCGGGTGTATATCTGCTGCGGTGGACGTGGCAGGGCCAATCCAGCGTGCAAAAAGTTACCCTGCTAAGATGAAAAAGCTATGGTTGCGAAGCGAATTCTGAATCACGCCCCACTAACTACACCGGCAGATCATTTAACTGAGTTGTCGAGCCAGCCTTGGGGCCGGTTGGCTAAATGACCCAGCAGTTCGGCGACGATGAGTAACGTCAGTTAATTCACAAGAGCAGTTCCCGAAAGTTAATTAGCTAACTGTGCCGCTCGTTTTGGCACAGCTATGAGGATCAAAAACCTATGGTATTGGACATCCGCGACTTGCCCCAACAGGCTGCGCCGAGCACCGCAACATCGCTAGATCAATTGCTCCACGACAAACAGGCCCCACTACATGGGCCGGTGCTCAGCGCGGATGATTTGGAGCAACTCTTGACCATTGCCGAGGACTCGGGCGACAGCCGACGGCTAGCGGCCATCAACGTCTTGAGCGAGCACCGCTCTTGGCTGTCTTCGCTGCGCTTGCTGCGCCGGATCGTGCGGTTGGCCCACGAGGAGCTCGATTCCCGACTAGCCACGGCCTTGGTGCAAGCCCTGCGCCAATGCGACGAAGTCGCCCAATTTTTGACCAGCAAAGAGCGCGCGGTCGCCCGCGAAGCAGCGCGAGGCGTACCGATCAGCCGCCAGACCTTCGCGCCGATCTCTGCGGCGCTAGCGGCTGGTCTCCCAGCCGACATCGCGGCCGTGTTACTCGACAAAATTCGCCGCACCCATCCATCTATGGTGCCCTATGCAGTTGATTGCCTCCTCAAGTGCGACCCCAAGGAGAGCCTCTTGCGCGCATTCTTGGCGCACTTGCCGCAGATACCGCTCTTCGCGCTCTTTGTCGAGCCCGGGCTGCCGCAAACCACCCGCGTCTGGCAACGGACAGCACGGATAGCCGCTGAAGTTCTCCAAGAAGCTCCATCGGCCAAGCTGCTTCGCCACTTGCTCAGCAAGTGCGGCGAGGACGCGGCTTTCGTTCGCAACCACGCCCGCTTCCTGCACCGAATTGTCCAACGCGCCGACACCTCGTCGGACGCCGATTTAATCGGCCACTTCGAGCGGCTCACTTCCGGGGCCTCCGAAGACAAGGTCGCTCGCCTAGCACAGCTATTAGTCGGATTAAGTGGGAGGCTCGACGGCCAAGCAGGGCAGCAAGCGGCCGCCTTGCTAGAAAATTGGAAGTCTCGCTCGGCTTCGCTCAAACTCAAGATCTATCACCTAGAGCAAGGCATCCGCTGAGCATTTGTTCCAATCCGATCCGAGTCTCCCCAAGGGCCGTTCGTCCGTCGACGAACGGCCTTTTTATTTATGTACGCGCCACAGCAGCACCAAGGCCAAGGCGGCAAACAATAGGTTGGCTATCCACGCGCCTAGCCAAGGCGAGAGGATTTGATTCCAACCGAGGGCTTGGCCGGCCTTGACGCAACTGTAATAAACAAAGCAGATCAGAACCCCCAAGCCGAAGCTGTTGGCCAAGCCAGCTCGACGGGCATTGGTGCCCAAGGTCGCGCCGAGGACGATGATGATGAAGTTGGTCAGGGGAAAGGAGACTTTCAGGTGCAAATCGACGCGCTGGCGCGTGGCGTCCTCCCCGTTGAGCGTGGCGCGGGCGATGTAGTCGGCCAACTCGGCGTAGCTCATTTCCTCGGGATCTTTCTGCTGGCGGGCAAAGTCGCTGGGGAGCAACGATAAACTCGGCAGGGCCAAGGTGTCGAAGGCAGCAGTCGCCACCGCTTCGCCGGCGGCAAAGCGAAAGCGGCGGCCTTCGACGAGCACCCACGTGCCCTCCCGCCACTCCAGGCGCCGGGCCACCGCACGCTCCAGCGGCGCGTTGCCGTGCAGCCGCTCCCAAGACACTTCGTCGGCGCGTTGCCGCCCCGCATCGTAGCTGCGGGCGTACACGAACTGATTGCCCGCCGCTTGGAGCAGGACTTGGCGGCGAGACCCATCGCTGCGGTGATAAGACTTAATCTCATCGTTGATTTGGTTGTAGCGATAGGTGGCGGCCGGCACCACCCAATCGGTAAAGAAAAAAGCCACGACCGCAACGGCGAGGGCACACGCCAAGACCGGGGCCAGCAGGCGATACAGGCTAATGCCGGTGGCCTTCATGGCCGTGATTTCGTTCTGGCGCGCCAAGCTGGTCAAGGCAAAGAGCGCACCCAGCAGCGCGGCGATGGGCAGGGTCAGGATGAGCCAGTACGGGAGCCGATAGACATAGTAGAGCAAGATCTGCTGGAGATGAGCCTCAAAGTCGATAAACGTGTCGATGTTTTCGGTGAGATCGATAACCACCGCAATGAGCAACAGGCTGACCACGGCGATCCCCAGACACAACAGAAAGCGGCGCGTCAGATAGAGGTCGAGGGTGTGCATCTCAGGTCTCTTTCGTCCCTCGGCGGCCAACGCGGTCGTACGCGACCACCCGCAACAGCCCCCAGCCGACGAGGGCGAAAACCCCATTGGGTGCCCACATCGCCAACGGCGGTGGAATATAGCCGCGGTCGGCCAACTCCTCGCCGCCGATGAGGAACATCCAGTAGATCCAAAAAAAGAACAGGCTAGTGCCGACGGAGACGGCAGCACCGCGCCGGCGAATCAGCGCACCCAATGGCGCACCGACCAGCGCGAAGACCAAGCAAGCGGCCGGGATGGATAGCTTCTTGTGAATCTCGACCCAGTACTCGTTTATCCGGCCCGCACGGCGGTCTATGTGCCGCCCCTGTCGGCGCAGGGCCTCGGCCGCCTGTTCCGCTTCTCGCTCTAGCTCACCGGCCGTAGAGTCGGCGAACTGGCTTTGGTGCAGCTCGAGGTAACGCGCCGCAATCGAGTCGAGGCGGCCGTAGGCCCGCTCCTGTTCGCGGCGGCGCTCTAGCACCAAGCGGCGCATGGCCGCGATGTCTAGCTCGCGGTCGCTGCGATAGGACGAGGAGCGGTGTTCGTAGCGGCGACGCTCGTCTTTGATGTGCAGCACTTGACGGGCAAAAGTGCCGTAGAAAAAGTGCTCCTCGGGGCCGGCTTCGACGCGCTGGACATGCCCCTCCTCCAGCTCCAAGCGGATGTAAGCCCCATCGCCCAACAGCGCGAGGCGGCCCCGAAGGGCGTGGACAATCACCGGCGGCCCGGGGCGCGAGGCGTCGTAGAGGGCGATGCCAGCCAGCTCGTTAGTCTCCGGTTCAATCTGGCGGATCAGTAGGTGATAATCGCCCAAGTCGGGTATGAAAACCCCTTCCTTTTCCCGCAACACCAAGGCCGCTTTCGTCCGTTGCAGACTCGACGACAGGACGCGGGCTTGGTGGTTCCAGTCTGGGAGGACTTGGTCGTTAAAAAGGATCATCAACAGAGTGAGCAAAAAAGCGGCTACCAACACCGGGCGCAACAGCAGCCAAAAGCTCACCCCGCAGGCTTTGGCCGCGATGATTTCCCCGTCGGCGGCGAGGCGGGCAAAGGCCATAAGCACGGCGACGAGCACGGCCATGGGCACGGCTAGCGCCACGATCCAAGCCAAGTTAAAGAGCAAAAGTTGGAGAGCCGCCAGCAGAGTCAACCCCTTGCTCAGCACCTGGTCCATTGTCTGCAATACGACGTCGATCAGCAGGATGAAGAGAATCAGCGCAAAGCCGAGCACAAAGGGCCAACCGTGCTCTTTGAGCACATAGCGCGACAAGGTCGTCATGGGTCAAAAGGGGTACGGCAACTGTGGTGTGTAGCACCCAAGGCGTCTCGTTACAAGCGGCGCACATTCGGACGGGCACGGACCTAGTTCTCTCAAATATAACGACTTAGGCCACCGTTTAAAAAAAACACGCCCGCCGCCGGGCAACGGGAATGATTTTTGCAAGAGCTTCCTTGAAATAATTTCGGCCACGTGCTATGTTTTCAGGTAGTTGCCTGCTCCGTCTGGGCAGCATCCTCCTGTCTTTGGGTTTGGAGACCGCCTATCGCGTTTGGTTAATACAGAAGCCACTCGGCGCATTGCTTTGGCCGAGGCCGAACACTAATGAAGGCTTCTGAGTCGTTTCCGCTAAACCTCAATTGAAAGACTGCTCTTTAATTGAGACTGCTGAGCAGTACGCTGAGCGCATTCGGCTTGACGCCGCCAGCTTCCGGGCTTGCGACTGCGTCAAACAATAGACGTCGATAGGTGTGAATTTAGAGGTGTTTCTCCGCTTTCCCCGTCAAGCGTTTTTCTCGTGGCTGTGTGTTTGCTTGCTCGCGGCCGTGGTACGGGCCGAGCCTGGCCTGCACTTTGAGCCGCTATACGGCCTGCTTTCCCAGCGCTTTGCAGCCCCTAGCCACCAAGCGGCCTTTGGTGCTGGCCAGCCGCTTTGGTCCGGCCCGGCCCGTACGCCGATCTCGTACCAAGCCGCCGTGGACTCCTCGGGCATGGCCCACTACGGCCGCCGCGTCAGTGGATTCGCCGAGGGACCAACGGTCGCCGTGGCCTTAGACGATTATCTCCGCATGGAATACCAAGCGAGGCACCGACAGCTTTGGCACCAGCAAGTCCGCCGCGACTTTCGCAGCACAGCTTCCCAGCAGCGCCAGCGTGGGGGCCGCCGCTTTGAGTGGACGGTGCCCTTTTCCGCTCCCAAGCCCCTGCGGCGCTTTATCGGCGACGAAGGCCCCAGCCTCGCGCTCAATGGCTCGCGCACCATTATCATTTCTGGCAAGAGCCAGTGGACCGACGGCGAGGTGCAGACCTCGTTTGGCCGCAGCTCCAAGTTCCCCTCGCTGGGCATCGAACAGGAATCCGATTTCACCGTGGAAGGCAAAGTAGGCGAGCTGATCAGCGTCCGCATCGATCAAGACACCCAAAACCTCGGCTCGGCCTTTAGTTCCAGCTTGGGCGATCAGCTATCCAACCAGATTAAGCTCGACTACGACGGCGAGGAAGACTCCATATTCCAAGAGGTGCAGGCCGGCAACACCACCCTAGAGCTGCCCAACACGCGCTTCATCGGCTTCCGGCAGAAGAACAAGGGCCTCTTTGGCATCCGCGCTAAAGGGCAGGTCGGGCCGCTGGCCTTTACGGCCGTAGCCAGCCACGAAAAGAGCAAGTCCAACCGCCAGACCTTCAAAGGCGGCGCGGCCATCGACACGCTCCAGCTGCGAGACTACCAATACCTCCGCAACACGTATTTCTTTTTGCACGAGTTCTACCGCGCCCACCTTACCGACTTCCGCAGCCTATCGGAAGGCGGGCAATTTGGCCCGGAAAACTCCGTCGATATCAGCCGCCTCGAAGTCTATATCAACGACTTCAATACGCGAAATGACGCCGAGCTATTCGCCAGGCCCGGCACAGCGTGGGTCGATCGGTCCGACTCCCTCTCCGCCGTTGAGTGCTTTGACGCGGCGGGCAATCGCCTGCGCAACAGCGGCTGCTTTGAGGAGGGGACCTGGCATCGGCTCGACCCGGACGACGACTACTCGGTCGTGGCCCAGGCCGGTTTTATCATCCTCAATCGGTCCGTATCCGACCCCTATGCCATGGCCGTGCATTTCAAAACCAATGCGCCGGACTTCGACGGCACACTCCAACAGGAGACGGCGCGGCTCAAAGCGGGAGCCGAATCCGACTCTTTGCACTTGAAGCTGATCAAGGCCCGCAATCCCCGCCCGGGTTTTCCCACTTGGAATCTAGAGTGGAAAAACGTGTACCGCATTGCCTCTGGGTTTTCCACTGGCCGCCGCTTCGACCCCAAGACGCTACAGGTCGATATCGCCAAAGAGGTACCCGGCCAAGAGGATCAACTTTCGCAACAGGGCCGCTCCTTCTTGCAGATTTTGGGCTTGGACGAGCGCGGCAAAGACCCCGGCAGCGCCCCCGACCGCGTCATTGACGCCGACTACATAGGGCTAGACGACTCCCGTGGCCACTTGATCTTCCCCGACCAGCGGCCCTTTGATCCGCGCTCTGACGAATACCGCGACCTACTCAACGAACCCGTCCCCGCCATCTATGACGAGCAGCAGCGGCGCGCCCAGCTCGAGGCCAGCCGCTACAAAATTCTCGTCCGCGCTGCCTCTTCAGAGCAGCGCATTCGGCTGGGCGGCGTCTTCGGCAATGTCCGGCCCGAAACCGTGGAAGTCCAGCTAAACGGCCGCCCCTTGACCCCAAACACGGACTACCGAGTCGATTTCAGCGGCAGCGTGACGTTTATCGGCTCGGTCGCTCAGGAAGTAGCCGACCCCGGCGCGGACTTGGAAATCTCCTTTGAATCCGAGGACATCTTCAACATCGGCAGTCAGCAAAAGACTCTGTTGGGCTTGCGCACCGAGTACGAGTTCTGGGGCGGCGATGGGCGCGTGGGCAGCACCATGATCTACAACAACGAGCGAGCCGGGAGCAACGAACGGGTGCAAGTGGGCAATGAGCCTAAGCGCACCGTGATATGGAACCTCGACGTGCGTGCCCGGCGCGAAGTGCCCATCCTCACCCGCGTCGTCGATATGCTGCCGCTGGTCAAGACGGCCGTGCCCTCAGAAGTGACCTTAGACGCCGAAGTCGCGCAAAGTCGCCCCAATCTCAATACCAAGGGGCGCGGCTATATCGACGACTTTGAAGCCAGCGAAGGGGCCAAGAATCTAGTGGTCAACCGCACGCGCTGGGCACCCGCTAGTGCCCCTAGGCGCTTCAGCGCAGAAAATCGCGCCCCGCTCATCTGGTACAATCCCTACGATGGCGTCCTCCGCACCGACATCTGGCCCAACCAAGAAGAGCAAGTCGAAGCCCAAAACCGGCGCACAGACATCTTGGCGTTAAAACTGCTGCCGAGCCTTGAAGCCACCGAGTCTTGGGGCGGCATCGCCCTCGCCTTCTCAACCGTCAGCGACTTGTCCGAGTCCAAGTTTTTGGAGCTCTGGGTCCGGGGCCGCGAGGGGACCTTACACGTGAACTTGGGCGACCAAATCGACGAGGACTACATCGCCAATGGCCGTCTCGACACCGAAGACGAGCCTTACCCGGGGCAAGCCGCCGGGGACGGGTTGGTGTCGCGGGAGGAAGACTTGGGCATCGACGGCCGCAACGACGAAGCCGAGTTAAACTTCTATTTGCGGCGGCGAGACGCCGCGTTTGACACCACCCGCTCCCTAGCCGAGCGGAAGCAGGCCTTTGCCGCGCTTTACCCGGACCCCGACTCCCGGCGCCCCAACCGCTCGCCCGACGACCCCGAGGGCGACAACTGGCAATACGACTCCCAGCGCAACAAGCACGATTACAGCCACATCAACGGCACCGAGAACAACAAAAAAGACGTCGAAAGCGGCGACCGCCCGGACACCGAAGACCTCAACAACAACGGCGTACTCGACCGACGCAACAGCTACTACCACTACGAAGTCGACCTGTCGTCGAGCCACTACGAGGTCGCCGGCACCCAAAGCAAAGGCTGGCGGCAGCTCCGCGTACCCCTGTTCGGTCCCCACGTCGAGCGCGTGGGCTTGCCCGACTCCACCCGCATCGAATACGCACGTCTGATACTTTCGAGCGGGCCGCAGACGGCTGTAGCCGACACCGTGCTAGCCGAGATCGCGCTGATGGAAGTAGTGGCCAACAAGTGGCAGGAAGACGAAGTAGTGCGGCTCGACGAGCGCTTCCCGCTCGGCGACCGCGAGGCCCTCGACGTCACGGTCATCGGCACCGACAAGAGCCAGAGCTACCGGCCGCCACCCGGCGTGAAGATCCGCCGCAACGTGCAGTCGCGCACCCGCGAACGCGAGCAGTCCCTCGTGTTGGCCTACGAAAATCTAGAACCTGGACACCAGATGTCGGCGACGCGAATCCTGACCCGCTCTGCCAATTACACCAGCTACGAGCGGCTGCGCATGTACGTCTATGGCGATTCGAGCGGAACCATTGAATACGCCCACGGCGATTCGAGCGACTTGGTGCTCTTCGTGCGCTTTGGCGTGGATTCGACCAACTACTACGAGACCATCAGCCCCATTTTCCCGGGTTGGACCGGCGGGCGCCAGGGCTGGAAGGGCAATCAAGTAGATGTGGATCTGCCGGTCATCTCCCAGCTCAAGGCCCTGCTGCAATCCGGGCAGGCCGATACCACCACGGGCGAGTTCTACTACACCTACCGGGTCATGGACCCGCACGGAGCACCGCTAGACGGCAAGAGCTTGATCGATCAACGCGAGTTGGAGGCACTACGCGCGGCCGGCTACGACCCCCACGTCGAGCGCTTTTCCCTAGACCAAGTCTATGCGCGGTCGGGCCGGCGCAGCGGCGAGCAAGCCATTTACCGCGTGCGCGGCAACCCGTCCATGCAGTCGATCAAACAACTGAGCATTGGCCTGCGCAACCGCGCCACAAACCGCGCGTACAGCGGCCGCATCTTCCTCGACGAGTTGCGCCTCGACGAGGCGCGCAACGATCCTGGGCTGGCCGCGTACGCCCAGCTCAACACCAAGCTGGCCGACTTTGCCAACCTCGGCGGCAACGTGCTCTGGCGGCAGGAAAACTTCCGCAGCTTTACCGGACAAGGGGGCAACAGCACCGACCGCGAAGCCGCGCTGTCGGTCTCCACCAACGCGCAAAAGCTCCTGCCGAGTAGCTGGGGATTTTTGATCCCGATCAAGGTAAATCTCAGTCGCTCGACCAGCTTGCCGCGCTTCGGCCCCGGCTCGGACGTAGAACTGACCGCCGAAGAGAAGCTAGCACAACAAGCCGTGCGCACCAAAGAATTCTACGACGTGTCCATCAGCCGGCGGCAGGGCAAAAACTTTTTCTTGCGCTGGACCCTCGACCAGATGAACCTGCGGCTGTCGCATTCGCGCGAACACAGCTCAGATCCGGTGCGCCCAATCAATGAGCGCGAGGCCCAGACGCTGAACTTCAACTACAGCATGCCCCTGCCCAAACCAGAGCTGCGGATCATGCGCTGGCTACCGGAGCTCGCGCCCAAGGGGTGGCGGCGACTGGAGTTTCGCCCGCTGCCGACGAGCCTGACCTACGCGGTCAACGGCAGCCGGCGCATCTCGCAGCGGCTGCGCCGCGGCGACGACGAAATAACCGCACAGGAGGACTTTACGCTCGCCGAAACCTATGCCTCTAAGCTCAATCCGCTCTCCGGTCTATCGGCCAACTACAACCTCAAGATCGACCGAGACTTGCGCAAAAAATTCGCCCCGGCCAAGCGCAGCTTTGGGCGCGAAGTTGGGCGCCGGCAAACAGCCGACTTGGGCTTTTCGCTGCGCTTGGTCTCGTGGCTGGACCAAAACTACACCTTCAAGGCCAATTACGACGAGCAAAACGATCCATCGCAGCGGCGCGGAGTGGCCCCGATCGATTCAATCAGCGGCCTGCCGTTCAATACCCTTGAAATCCGCAACCAGAACGATCTCTCGGCACGCCTCAATTTCAAAATCCCAACTCTGCTCAAGAACTTGGGCAAGGCTCCGGGACAAAGCCGCCAGGTACAACAGCGCGACGACCGAAACCGAAATCGAAATCGAAACATCGACGACGACCAGCCAACCCGGCTCAAGAGCTCGGACCCGTCCGCGGGACAAAGCCGCCAGGCACGACAGCGCGACGGCCGCGACCGCGACCGCAATCGAAACCCAAACCTAGACGAGGACGCGCCACCCTCAAAGGAAGAGCAAAGCAAAGCAAAGCCGCCGCAAGGCCCCAACATCTTCCGCCGCCTCGCCGGATGGACCGGCCGCCTCGTCGAGCCGGTCAATGCCAGTTGGCGGCGCAACACCAACTCCCGCCACTTCAATTTGCTGCAGCGGCCCTCTCTTTCCTATCAACTCGGCCTCACAGACTCCCTGCAGGTGCGGCAAGTGACTCAAGGGCTGACCCTGCAAGACAATTGGTCGCACACGTCCTCGTTTGAGGCCGGATCGGGGATGCGGTTGCCCTTTGGCATTAGCGTCAAGGTCAACTCCAAGGAGCAAACCACCCAGCGCAGCGGTGCTTCGCAGCAACGGCTGCGCTTGCGCAACGAGCGGACCTACCCGCGCGTGAGCCTTAGCTGGGGACGAGCCGACCGGATTCCGTTGATAAAGCGAGTGATCAACAGTGCCCAAGTAAACGCGAGTTTTGAAACTTCAGAGGTCAGCGAGGGCGAGGGCAGCCTCGCGCCCGGCCGCCTGCTCTCAGAGGAGACCAAGAACGAGTTTAGGGCGTCGTGGAACGGCCGTTGGCGCTGGGGACCGACCACGACCATCGAGCGCGTGATCTCCACCTCGGAGAGCCGCGATTTTGAACCAACCGGCGAGGACAGCGGCGCACAGCCCCTGCGCGGCACCCGCGACCGAGAGCAGATAACCACCACCTTCAAGATCACCCACAACCTCAAGCCGCGGCGATTGCCCTTCATAGGCCGGCTCAAAAGCGACGTCACCCTCAACTTAGAACAGAGGTTTGAAGCAGAAACGCGCTCCATCGCCACCGGCGCCGAAGATCGCGTCCCCAGTAGCCAAGAAAACCGCTGGCGCACTCAGTTATCTATGACCTACAACTTCAGCACAAATTTCCGCGGCGAGGGGCGAATTCGCATCGAAAACAACAAAGACCACCTCAAAGACAAGACGCAAAAAATCCGCGAAGTGCGGCTTTCGGGCACGTTCTTCCTCCGCTAAAGCATATTGCCCGACGCGGCTGTGGGAGGTATTATTTGTTCAATCAACGCGAGCAACGCGCACTCATTGGCCTAACTGCGGCCTTGCTCATCGGGATGATCGTTGCCATCGGCGATGGGTATCGCCCCTCGCAGTCAGAGGAATTTAGCGTCGTGCCGCGCGCAGTCGCTCCGCCGCCACCGCGCCACGTGGTAGCAGCCGAGCAGGGGCCGCTGTCGCTCAATTCGGCTACGGTCGCCGAGCTAGTTGCACTGCCGGCAATCGGCCCCAAGATCGCCGCGCGGATTGTCGCCTTCCGCCGCGCGCACGGCCCTTTTACGCGGCTAGAGCAACTAACCGAAGTCAATGGCATCGGCGCGAAGACGCTAGCAAAGCTTCGTCCTTTGCTCACCGTAGAGTAGAAGAAGGGGTTAGGATTGTTCGGATTTGGCAGGACAAAGGCCACCGGGATTCACATCAGCGGCCAGATTATGCGTATCGCCGCCCTAGACGCGGACCGCGCTGGCATCCGGCCACTAGTCTTGACAGCCGAACAACTGGAGCATCCCTTTGACCCGGTGTCCCTAGACGACGAGCAGCCGCGACAAGAGCTAGCCACCAAATTAGCCGCGCTGGCGGCAACTTATAACTTCGACTACAGCACGGCCTGTTTCTCGCTAGACCGGCGTTTGGGTCTCATTCAGCGTCGCCCCCTCGTAGCGAGGACTAAGCGCGAAAACCGCAACCAACTCCTATGGGAAGCCGAGCAGCTCTTGACCGTAGACGCGAAGGCGTTTAGCTGCGATTTTGTGCTGACCTCGCAGTGGGGTTTTGTGGTGGCAGCGCGCCACCGCGCACTCAATGGCTATCGCGCCTTAGGCAAGGCCGCGGCAGTCGGTCGGCTCGACGTCGACCTAGTGCCTTTTGCCCTGTACAACGCCGGCGAATGCGCCAATCTGCTCGCCAAAGATACATTCTCGCTGCTGCTCTACGCGGATGTGAGCGAAGCTTGGCTCTTATTAATAGAAGAAGGCGAACTGTGCGCCTTGACCAGTTGTTGCTGGGAGCAAGAGGATGACGCTCCCGCCGCCTTAGAAGGCGCGGCGTACAAGCTGCTAAGCGCGAGTGGCAACGGCCTCCAACGTCTGTGGGGGGCCGGCTTCGTGTACTGGAGTGAGGGCCTAGCCGCGCATTTGGGGGTGCCCCATTCAACCCTCGATCCACTCGCCGCAGTCAAACCCAAGCTGCTCGGCAGCACTCCGCCCGCCCAGCGATCCGAGTATGCTATTGCCGTCGGGCTGGCTCAGCGGGGGTTGGGGCGATGATCCGCGTCGAGCTACTCGGTCGCTCAAGGCGGTCGCCTTGGGCCAAAGCCTTACTTTCGCTGCTAGTCGTCTGCGGCGGACTATACGGCATCCACCACTTCTTTCCCGCATTAACGGGGCCGATTTTTAGCACGAGTTCCGCCCTCATTGCCGCAGCACAGCAAGAAATCGCTCCACCGCGAGAGGCCATTCTAAGTCCCGCACAAGAAATCGCCCCCACGCCCGAGCTAAATCCTGAGCCAGAGGCCGCGTCGCCGTCCCCAAGCCCTGCACCCATGCGCAGCACGGCCTGCCACCAAGTCATGCGGGTTGACCAACAGGTTCCCACCGGGATTCGCGTGGCTTCGCTGAATTGCAACTCAAGCGGGGAATACTGGTTGGAGGGGGCCAGCCCCTCGTACAAAGCACTGCGCCAGTTCCGCCTGCGCTTGCAGGCCTTGCCATCGCGGGTATCGTTTTCAACGTGGCGCGAGGAGCGCACGCTGCGCTTTGCCTTCCAAGGCCGCTTTGTCGAGCGGGATACCCCACCACCGGCGGTCCTTTCGCCCGACCAAGCCGAGCAATTCTTCGGCAAGGTGGCCCATTGGGCCGACGCCAGTGGGCTAGACAGCCTGTCGATCCACGAGCCTATCCATACCAGGTCGCCAGAGCACGCGCACCAGCGGCAAAAACTGCGGGGTATTGGCTCCCCTCAGCAGATCGCCGCCTTCTTGCAGCAGTTGCAACAGGCCAAAGACGTCGCCACCCTCGGCGAGGTCTTGCTCATGCCCGTCACCAGCGACGAAAATGGCTGGGTGCAAGCGCGGCTCTACGCGGCCGTCGATATCGCGGTGGATGCACCCTGATGAACCGCTTTGCAGACGCGGCCATCTACCCCGGCAGCTTCGATCCCATCACCTTTGGCCACCTAAACATCCTAGAGCGGGCCTTGGGCATTTTCTCCCAAGTCACGCTGCTGGTGGCGATCAATCCCAACAAAAAACCGCTCTTTTCGCGGGCGGAGAGCCGGGCGATGATCTCCGCGGCCATTAGCGACTGGCCCCAAGCTAAAGTCGATTTCCACGACGGCCTGACCGTCGACTATGCGCGGCAGCACAACATCCGCACGGCCGTGCGGGGCCTGCGGGCGGTGACCGACTTCGAGAATGAGTTTGCCATGGCCTTGACCAACCGTTCGCTATGGCCAGAGTTCGACACAATTTTTCTAATGACTAAGGCTGAGTACATGTATCTCAGTTCGTCGGTCGTGCGCCAAGTGGCGCAGATGGGTGGGCAGTTGGATCAGTTCGTGCCGCCTTGTATCGAGCACCGCCTGCGGGAGAAATTCCACCATGCCTGAGTCTCAACGCGAAGTGCAGGCGCTTCTGGCGCTGAGTCAAGCCGAGCGGCCCCAGCGCGTGCGGTGCTTACTGGCCCACTTTGGCTCGGCGCAAGCGGCGCTGGCGGCCGCCGATTGGACCGCCGCCGTAGGGGCCAGCGCACCCGAACGGCGTCCCACGCCAGCCGACTTGGCTTGGGCCGCCGAGCAGTGGCGACGGCTCGGCTCGGCCGGCGGTCGTTGTCTGGCCCCAACAGACGCAGACTATCCCCAACTGCTGGGCCAAATCGCCGCGCCGCCGCCGGTGCTGTTTGCGCTGGGGCCGGACGACTTGGCGCCGCCCGCTGTAGCCATCGTTGGCTCGCGCAAGGCATCCGACAGCGGCAAGCTGATCGCCGCCGAACTAGCCCGCGAGTTAGTGGCCCAAGGCATCGGCATCGTCAGCGGCTTGGCTTTCGGCATCGACGCGGCGGCGCACCAAGCCGCGCTCGCCGCCTCCGGCCGCACCATCGCGGTGTTGGGCTGCGGGGCCGATGTGCCCTATCCCCGTGCCCACACCCCACTCTACCGCCAAATCCGCGAGCAAGGGGCCATCGTCTCTGAGTTTGCTTGGGGGGCGCCGCCCGAGCGGGGGGCCTTCCCGCGCCGCAACCGCATCATCAGTGGGCTGAGCTTGGGGGTGGTTATCGTCGAAGCTCCGCAAAAGAGCGGCGCACTGATTACAGTCCAACACG
Organism: Candidatus Latescibacterota bacterium; assembly: GCA_007571365.1. GTDB lineage: Bacteria > Latescibacterota > UBA2968 > UBA8231 > UBA8231. Next base: position 31,756 of record RKRN01000143.1, on the reverse strand, counting down.
CTCTGGAGCAAAACCGCGAGGTATTTGCCGTACCCGGAGACGTGCGCTCGGGCCGCAACGCCGGCTGTCACCAACTCATCAAAGACGGAGCCAAGCTGGTCGAGCATGTGGACGACGTGCTAGAGGAACTGACTATTTGGGCTTCACCGCTCCCGCAAAGTGCGCCCGTACCCGCGCCCGCTCTGCCCCCGGAAGACGAAAGCGTCTATGCCCTGCTCTCGCGCCAACCGCGGCACATCGACGAACTCGCCCAACACAGCACCCTGCCGCCCGCGACCCTACTCGACGTACTGCTGCGGTTGGAACTCGATGGCCTAGTCGATCAGCTCGCGGGCAAGCGATTTTTGCGGCGCACCGGGTAATCCAACCCAATCGCCGCTGCTAGGCATCCGAGTCCTCTATCTGCAAAGGTTCGTCGCGGCGGGATTGGGCGCGAAAAAAAGGCCGCGCCAAACGCCATAGCACGTACGCGGCGGCGAGGGCGGCCACGGCGACAGCCACCGGCGTTTGCCAGTCCACGTCAAAAGCCCAAGGCCGTGCCGACTTGGTAGGTCGCCAGTGCGCCGAGATAGGCAAGCGTCGTCATATAGCCAAAGCTGAACAGCGACCAGCGATAGGAGCCGGTCTCTTTTTTTATGACGACTAAGGTCGACAGGCACTGGGCGCAGAGGGCGAAGAAGACCATGATCGACAGGGCCACTGGCAGCGTGTAAACCGGGCGGCCATCCGGCCACGTAGCAGCGGCTAAGGTCGTGCGCAGGCTCGCCGAGTTTTCGTCTTCGCCCGCGCCGAGGCTGTAGATGGTGCCCAAGGCCGAGATGATGACTTCGCGCGCCGGGAAGGAGGCGATGACCGCCATGCCAATGCGCCAGTCCCAGCCCAAAAGACGCACCGCCGGTGCGATCCAGTGCCCAGCCTGACCGAGATAGCTGTTTTCTACCAACTCAGCCGCTTGGCGCTTTTCTAAAGCGCTGAGGGCGGCGGGCGCAACCGCTTGGCGCTCGATTTGGTGGCGTTCAACCACCTCTGCCGGGCGTGGAAAATACGCCAGCGCCCACATCGCAATCGTCGTCGCTAAGATGAGGCTGCCAGCGCGGACGACAAAGGCCCGGCCGCTGTGGTACACGCGCAGCAGTACCGTGCGTGGGTCAGGCATCTTGTACGAAGGCAACTCCAGCAAAAAGGGCGGGGGATCGCCGCGGAGCAAGGTCCGCTTGAGCAACCACGCCACCGGGATGGCCACGAGCGCACCGAGGCTATAAAAAGCCAATAGGGTCAGCGCCTGCCAGCCAAGAAATCCACCCCACAGCGAGCGGTCTGGGACAAAGGCCCCGATGAAGAGCACGTACACCGGCAGGCGCGCCGAGCAGCTCATCAGCGGCGCGACCAAAATGGTGGCAAAGCGGTCGCGCCGGTCTTCAATGGTGCGAGCGGCCATAATGCCCGGGACGGCGCAGGCAAAGCTGGACAACAGGGGCATGAAGGCCGTGCCGGAAAGCCCCACGCGGGTGAGCAGCCGATCCATCAACAGTGCCGCCCGCGCCATGTAGCCGCTGTCTTCGAGCAGGGCAATAAAAAAGAACAAGATGGCGATCTGCGGCAGGAAGATGAGCACGCCGCCGACGCCGGCAATGAGGCCATCGACGACGAGGCTTTGCAAGGGGCCAGCGGGAATGAGTGCTGCGATGCGGTCGCCGCCAGCGGCAAAGAGCGCGTCGACACCATCCATTAGCGGACCGGACCAAGTGTAAATGGCTTCAAAGACCAAGACGTTGACCAGCGCGAAAATCGCCGTGCCGAAGAGGCGGTGCGCGAGAATGCGGTCGGCCCGGTCCGAGCGGCGGTCCACTAGGCGGCTGGGCTGGGCAATCGCCCGGGCGAGCAGGCCGTCGATCCAAGCATAGCGGGCATTGCTTTCTAGCGCGGACAGCGCATCTGCGCCAGCCGTGCGCAGGCCGTGCAGGCGGTCGGCAACTCCATCGCCAGCGGACGCCAACAAGCGGTGCTCGGCATAGCCGTCTTCATCCACTAGGGCCCGCAGGGCCTCTACCAAGGAGAGCGGCTCGGGGGCTGCGGCTTGCAGCTCGGCAATGGCGCGCTGGAGCGGGTCGGGCAGCTCCACCCGCTGCGGCCGCCCAAGCCCTGGATCCGCACGCAAAGCCGCCAACGTGCGTCGCAACTCGTCCAATCCCCGTCGCCGATGGGCGCCGATGGGCACCACTGGCGCACCGAGTGCCTCCGACAAAGCACTGGCGTCGATGCGAATGCCCCGCCGACTAGCTATGTCCCCCATGTTGAGGGCCACGACCAAGGGCAACCCTATTTCCGCAAGCTGAGAAACCAAGTAAAAATTGCGCCGCAGATTGCTGGCATCAACGACCGCCAAGATGCCATCTATGGGTGGGGCGTCTTGCTGTTGGCCCAAGAGCACGTCAATGGCCAGCATCTCGTCGGGGGAGTGCGCCGCGAGGCTATAGGCACCGGGCAGATCGATCAACGCCAGCGCATCTCCCCGATCCAGCGTCAAGGTCCCCACTTTGTATTCTACCGTGACGCCTGGGTAGTTGCCGGCGTGCTGTGCAAGGCCGGTCAGCGCGTTAAAAAGCGTGGTTTTGCCCGTATTGGGATTGCCAATAAGTGCGAGGGTTCGCACGGAGCGTCTGCAGGGTAGGAAAAACTAGGCTTCGACCAACTCGGCTGAGCTCAGCCGAAGGGGACGAGGCGGATGGCGGTAGCATCCCGGCGCCGAAGCGCCAGGCGGGTCTGTCCTATCTGGACGATGATCGCGGTCCCGGAGCGCAAAACGCGCAAATGCTCGCCGGGTAAAAAGCCCAATTCGCGCAGGCGAGCGGCCAAGCGCGCCGGGGCCAAAATTTCGGCGACGACAGCTTCGGCGCGCCGCGGCAATTGCGATAAGTCGAGCGGTGAGGGGGTTTGGCTAAGTTCCACGCGATAGCTCCTGCCAGATAAGGCGGCAATCGGATTAGCTGCGAAAAAGCAAATGTTTAGACTACCAACAAGCTGTTCTATATGCCGAACTTCTGTAAATATAGTCAACCAAGAAGCAATACGTCAATGCGTTTTTTAGGCGATTTTAAAAAAACATCAACCGGCTAAAATTCGACAAGCAAGGCGACCTTATCCATTTTAAGCACCGAGTCTACATAACGCGATTTTTGCCCAAAGAAAGCAGGAAAGCTATGACAAAGTGGATTCTAGGGGTGCTGTTGCTCGGCGCGGCGCGCGTGGGTGCAGTGGACTTTTACGCGCAGTGGGCCGATGGGAAGGCCGAGCTGTCTAGCTACGAGGTGGTGCAGCCGCGCTACGGTGCACTGCGGCCGGGGTATGGAGTGATGATTTTCGTGACCGAGAGCCTGCACCAAAAGACCTTTATCAAGGTCGATTCGCCGACGCCGGAGGCCGACCAATTCTACGCGCTCAAGCTCAACCACATCCTCAACTTTACCACCGGGATCTACGACTACTCATTGATGACTTCGGTGTTCAGCCAAGTGGCGGGCGGGCGGCATCCCTTTGAGTTGCGGCGCATCTCGTTCAGTGCGCAAGAGTGGTGCGGGCAGGTCTTTGACGAGGCCCTGTTCAGCGGCGGGCAGATCAACGGGTACCTCAGCAGCTATTTTGCCAGCGAGGGCCGCGGGGCCTATCAGCTCGAGCAGCCCGAGCACTTTGCCAGCGAAGATCATCTGCTGATCCGCATCCGCGAATTGCAAGGGCCGTTTATGGACCTCGGCGCAATGCGAGAGCTGGAGATACTGCCGAGCTTTTGGCAGCTTCGGCAGGCCCATCAGCCCCATGCAACCGTGCCTGGGCGCATCCACAAGGCCGCCGCCGAGCAGGTGGTGGTGGGCGAAGATACGCTGGCCGCCGTGCGGTGGGAGTTGCACATCGGCCAACGGCAGCGGACGTTGTGGACGGAAAAAGCCTATCCGCATCGGATTGTGCGCTGGACGGACGACGATGGCGGGCGCGGCGAATTGATGCGGACGATGCGGGTCCCCTACTGGCAGCTGCAGGCCCGCGCAGACGAGGTGTATCGGCAGGAGTTGGGCATTCCCTAAGCGGTCAGTGCAGCAGGGCGGGTGCCATCTATTGAGAGCACGAGCAGGTACACGCCCGACGCTTGGATGCGCCCCGGTAACAGACAGAACGAAAGCTCACGCTGCGTCGTATTGGGCCATCAAGCCGCGCAAGTAGCGCACGGCCTTGGGCACGGCCGTCGCCTCGGCTTCCACGTCTTGTCCTTCGTACACCACCGACAGCCAGCCGTTGTAATTGACGCCTTTTAAAATCTCGAAGATGCGCGGATAGTCGAGCCACTCTTCAACGCCGCTTTGGATGCGATAAATTTTGCAGCGAACATGGACGGCCAACGGCGCGGTTTCCGCAATGCTGCCGTAAAAGTTGAGCGCGGGATCCTCGTGCCCGCGCTGGCCCGAGGCCCCGGGCGAGCCGACGTATTGCCCGGTGTCGAGGATATGCGAGAAGTAGGGGTTGTCGACGCCCTCGATAATGCGGCGCACATCCTGGCCGGTGCGCGTGACGCAACCGTGGTTGTGGTTGTGCAAGCCGACCACCACGCCCTTTTCCTCGCCGTGCGCGGCCACTTCCGCCAAGCAGGGCATCATCCGCGCCCACACATCCTCTTCGCGGTCGCCAGCGGGAATCCACGCGGCAAACACCCGCACCAGTGGAATGCCCATAAACGCGGCCACATCAATCCACTCCTTGGCGGTGGCGACCTCGGCGTCTAGCTCGTCTTGCGGCTTGCCGAAATTGGAGCTGACGCCGATATAGGAAAGTGCGAGTCCGCGCCGGAAGGCCTGCATGCGAATGCGGCGCAGATAGGCCGGGTCCAGCGAGGTAAAGGCGCGGGTGTGAATGTCAATGCCGTCGAGCCCGAGTTGGTAGGCGCGTTCAATAAACTGCTCCAAATCGAGTTGGTTGGCGGCGAATTCGTCTTTGTAGCTGAGAGACATGCAACCTAGCTTGAGCATCGCGGGGCTCCTTTAAAGTTGGAAGTGATATTAGGCATGATTCACAATTCGTCTATGCCGACAAAATAAGGAAAGGCGGATTGGCTAGTACGTTACATCCCCCAGACCGCGATCCGCCTGTCGCCAATGGATTCTTCGCGGCGAAATATCTTCTCGTCCCACGATTTGTCCGAGTTGCGGTCGAAGATGACCAGATGGCCTTCGTTGGCGGCACAACGGTCCATGTAGGCACAGGTCTGGTCGAGGCCCGCGCACACGGTCTGTTCTAGGCTCTTGTAAAGCAGTTTGCATTCGACGACCACCCTTTGAACCGCTTGAGTCGGGGGTGCCGGCCACACAATCAGCAAATCGGTGCGTAGCCGCCCCAAGCCATACTCGCGCTCAATCCGCCCGCCGCTGTTGACGATGCGCTGGAGGAACGCTTGCAAGAGCAATTGGGGACCAGCTTCCTTGTACTGGAACCGCTCAACCCAATGTTCGGAATGTTCGCGGAAGAACGCTTGGAACGCGGTGAGCAAGGCGGCCAAGCGCAGCCGCCCGGCCGCATCCACATACCAAGCCGGGTCTTGCGCGAGGTATTCCTGCGTGGTATAGGTCAGGTCGCGGGGGATGACCTCCTGGTAGATCGGATTGGCAATAGCCACGGGGCCTTGCCGGCGCACGAGACCCAAATCGCGCACGTATTGCAAGTCGTCTTGGGGGATGGCCGCGTCGGCTTCCGCACCGCTCAGCAGGGGTTCGACCACGCGCCGCACGCGCTCTTCTTGCAGCTTGTCAGTGAGTTGGTCCAGATGGGTTTCGCGCCGCAGGATGAGTTGCTCGCGGGCAGCGCATATCGCAGTCGTCGTGACAGGCTGGCGGCGGTCGCGCCCGGCCTTGTTGCGAAAGCAGGCTTCGTAGGCCAAGGCGTTGACCAGCCACGGCTGGCCTTGGGTCAGGTCCCAGATTTTATCTTGCGCGTCTTGGGTAAACACCTGCCCGGTGGTTTGGGTGTGTTGCGCCAACAGGGCCTGCACTTGGGCGGCGGTGAAGTCGCCCAGCCACAGGGACTCGGCGCGGATGTTGAATGCGCTGCCGCCGGCGATGAGAGCATTTTCGGCCGTAGATTGGATGCGATAATCGCGCACATCGCGCACTCCACAAAGAATCACACTCAGCGGAAACCGTGCCGGCCGTTGGGGGTATCCGGCGCGGAGTTGTCGCAACACAGATAGCAGAGTATCGCCAATAAGTGCGTCGATTTCGTCCAGCAACAACACTAGGGGCTTGGGGTCAGCCTCGGCCCAGCGGCTCAACGCCGCTCGGAATGCGCGGTGCGGAGAGTTTTTTTGTACCACATCGGGCCAAATCTCCTCTAGAGGATCGCCGGGAAGGGTCCATTCGGCCATCTGCGCCAACTCCCCTAGGACCGTCGGTATGGCCTCGGCCACATCTTCATGCGCTGTCTGGGCAAGCTCGACATTGGCATACACGCAGCGATAAGCACCCTCGTCGTTTAGCTTGTCTGCCAGTGCCAACAAGGCCGATGTCTTGCCCGTCTGCCGGGGAGCGTGGAGGACGAAATACTTCCCCTGTCGGATCAGCGACAGGACCTCGTCGAGATCCAAGCGCGAAAGCGGCGGGATGCAGTAATGTTCGGCGGGACGCATCGGTCCCGCTGTATTGAAAAAGCGAGTCATATAGCAGTCCTAAATGACTTCCCGCGCAAGAACATTTCCCCGTGCCACGACACGAGGTGGGAATCCAATCCAGTACATCAACACATCAACGCCGCGTTCTCGCCCTACCCCGAAACAGCCAGTGGGAGCTTAGAGCATCGCGGGTCTCCCGTGACCTAAAAATAAAATAGAGAAAGTTGCTCAGGAAGGCGACGTGCGCTACTTTCCGCTGCGAGACAGAGACCCCTAGCCCAAAACCCAACCCAAGAGTATGATCGAAGTAGGAGCATACAAAGTCGCCGACCCGGACGACATTGAGACGCCAGCCATGCTGGTCTTTGCCGACCAACTTGACCACAACATAAAAACCGTCGGCGAACTAGTCGGCGGCAGCGAGCATTTGTTCGTCCACGTCAAGACCCACAAGTCCATCGACGTAACGCGCAAACAACTCGCATCCGGCGTCGCCGGGTTCAAATGCGCCACGCTCAAGGAACTGGAAATGGCCCTCGACGCCGGCGCACCAGAAGCCATTCTGTCCTATCCGCTAGTGCAAAAAAGCAAAGTCCGGCGCTTCGCTGCGTTGGCGCAAAGAGCGGCGATTGTCAGCGCGATTGCCAGTGCCCCCGCGCACCTAGAGGTGTTGGGTGCGGTGGCGCAAGAGCGGCAGCAGACCCTGCGGGTGATGATCGACCTCAACGTAGGCATGTTCCGCACCGGCGTCCCCTTGGACGCGGCAACTAACCTCTACCGCCAAATCGCCCAACACCCCCACCTGTCGCCGGGCGGGTTGCACTTGTACGACGGGCACGAACACATCTGCGAGCCGCAGGCGCGTCAAGCAGCGGCCGAGCGGCACATCCGCGATGCCCAGTGCCTCAAAGCAACCCTCGAAGGCGAGGGCTTGGCCGTGCCCCGCGTGGTCGGCGGCGGTTCCTTTTCCTCTTTGTACTATGCTCGCACCGCCGGGATGCACGGCTCGCCAGGCACCTGCGTGTACTGGGATGCCGGGTACGGCAGCAAAATGGCCGACCTGCCCTTCAAGTGGGCGGCTCTCGTCCTGACGCAAGTGGTCGATCGCTATCCCGACCAACAGACAATCACCACCGACTTAGGCACCAAGGCCATTAGCGACGACGGCCCCCTGCCGAGCCGAGCCAAGCTCTTGCAAAATTCAGAGGCCGAGCTGCTGCGGCAAAACGAGGAGCACGGCGTCTTCTCCTGGCCCGCGCCTCAACCCGAAGTCGGCACCTATCTCCTCGCCGTGCCTTGGCACGTGTGTCCGACGACGATTCGCTACCCGGGTGCCCACGTCATCGACGGGCACGGACAGGTCGTCGCCTACTACCGGCACTCGGCCCGCGACCGGCACTAAGACCCGGTGGGGTGGTCTAACCGATTTAGTTTTTAGGTCCAACCCACAGTAAGGGCGGCGGAGAGGATGCTAATGCCAAGATGTACACAACCTGATAGGAGACACAGGAGATAGATATATGCTTGCTACTCTTTTTTTAGGAGATTGTCGTGAAAAACTCAAGCATCTCGAATCAGAGATTATTGACCTGATTGTTACGTCGCCGCCTTATGCTAATCAGCGGGCATCAACCTATGGCGGTGTAAAGCCAGAGGCCTACATGGAGTGGTTTTTGCCCATTGCTGACGAGTTGCAGCGAGTACTCAACCCAAGTGGCACATTTATCCTGAATATCAAGGAGTGCGCGGTCAAAGGCGAGCGACACACTTACGTCTTGGAACTGATAGTCGAGATGCGAAAGCGTGGTTGGCTTTGGACTGAAGAGTTCATATGGCACAAGAAAAACTGCTACCCTGGCAAATGGCCCAATCGGTTCAGAGATGCTTGGGAACGGATGTTACAATTCAATAAGCAACGCAAGTTCAAAATGAACCAAGAGGCCGTGATGGTCCCGATCGGCAACTGGTACGAGACCAGAATGCACACCCTGAGCGAAACCGACCGCACCCGCGACGAATCTAAGGTTGGCAGCGGCTTCGCTAAGAAAATAGAGAACTGGGTAGGCCGAGATATGGTGTATCCGACCAACGTTCTTCATAGAGCTACGGAGTGTAGCAACCGAAATCACAGTGCTGCATTTCCGCGCTGGCTGCCGGAGTGGTTCATAGACTTGTTCACGGATCCGGGAGATATAGTTCTGGATCCATTCATTGGCTCTGGAACAACTGCCTTTGCTGCGCTGGCTAAAGAGCGCAACGTTATAGGCATAGAAATGCACGAACCTTATTACGAGGAGCTCAAGATTAAGTTGGAGCAGTTTACGCCTAATTTGAGACTTGCGATATGACGTACATCTCTAATGAACAAATTGCTGATTATGTTCAGGCCCACATTGACAGTTTTCACAATAAAAAATTGGAGTCAATTAACAAACTGAAGTTGGATAATTTGTTGAAGCGCAAGAATCCGTACCTTTGCAAAAGCAAAAACATTGATACGGCTGTAGACCTTATTAGATCTTTGTTAGACGCTCATCTCAGCTCTCAAGAGGAAACCCTATTTGGTGCCTTTCTTGAAGGCTTGGCAATTTATGTTGCCGATACAGTTCATAGAGGCTGGAAATCTAGTGCGACGGGAATAGACCTTGAATTTGTCAAAAACAAGACTCGGTATATATTGCGGACAGGAATTCTGGAAACTGATTTCCAATGACGCCGATTTCTATACCCGCATCATCGAGCCTCTGGGAGACAGTGCTAAGCAACACAATGACACTTTCGTCCGAAATTACGAAGCTGTCATTGATCGGCTATCCGCGGAGTTTTCCAAAAAATTTTGTGATGAAAAGAGAGAGATCAATTGGAACAAGATCGTGGCTTTCAGTTCCAGGACCGGAGCGTAAACCCTATATCGTCTGCTAGCCCACTCTGATGCTCCGACTGGCGGAGTTGGCCGCCAAAAAGCGGCGGCGGGTCGTGGGCCTGATGTCCGGCACCTCGGCCGACGGAATCGACGCCGTGTTGGTCGATCTGTGGGGCTGTGGCGCATCCACGCGCTACGAGATTTTGGCCTTTAACACCACGCCGCTGCCCGGCGACCTGCGGCGCGAGGTGTTCGCCCTCTTTGCCGAAGAGGCCTCGCTCGACGCGCTGTGCCGGGTCAATTTTGCCCTCGGCGAGGCGTTTGCAACAGCGGCCCTAGCCGCCGTCGAGCAGGCCAAACTCAACCCCGAATCCATTGACCTGATAGGCTCGCACGGGCAAACCGTGCGCCACTTGCCGGCCAGCGGGGCCACCTTGCAGATCGGCGAACCAGCCGTCATTGCCGCTCGCACCGGCGCGGTGACCATTGCGGACTTTCGCACGGCCGACATGGCCGTCGGCGGCGAGGGCGCACCGCTGGTGCCCCAGGTGGATCACCTGCTTTTTGGCCATCGGCGCGAAGGGCGTCTGCTGCTCAATATCGGCGGGATCGCCAACATCACAGCCTTGCCGGCCAACGCCGATACCAGTGCCATACGGGCCTTTGACCTAGGGCCAGGCAACATGCTCATCGACGCGGCGGTGGCGCACTGCACCGGCGGCCGCGAGCACTTCGACCAAGGGGGCCAGCGCGCGGCGCGCGGGCGCGTGGATGAAGCCCTGTTGGCCGAGCTGATGGGCCACCGCTTCTTGCAGCGCGAGCCGCCCAAATCTACGGGCCGCGAGGAGTTTGGCGAGCCGTTCCTCGCCCAGGTTCTCGGCCGCGGCACCTGGAGCGACGACGACCTGATCGCCACCCTGACCGCCTTTACCGTGCAAGCCATGGCCGCGGGCATCAGCCGCTTCTGCCCCGGGGAATTTGCCAAGCTCTGGGTCGGCGGCGGCGGCGTCCACAACCCGCGCATTATGGCCGGGCTGCGCCACGCGCTGCCGGACCTGGCGGTGCAGTCGCTGGCCGAACTCGGCGTCGATCCCGACGCCCGCGAAGCCCTAGCCTTTGCCGTGCTTGCCAACGAGACGCTGATGGGCCGCGCCGGCAACGTCCCGGCCGCCACCCGCGCCCAGCACCCGGTCGTCCTCGGCAAAATCGCCCTGCCGGGCCCCGTGGTTGGTGATTAGCTGTCCGCATTTCCCGGTGCGGGCTAGACTTCCTTGCTGAGAATCCGCGCCGCCAATATGTTTGCCCGCTAGCTTACCGCACCAAACCCCCAAAGGAGACCCCATGGATCGCCGCGATTTTGAACTGCTGCGCGACGAAGAAATTCCCGAACTCAATACCCGCGCCTTGCTCTACCAGCACCGCACCGGCTGTGAGATCGTCTCGCTGATCAACGACGACGAAAACAAGGTCTTTGGCATCAATTTCCGCACTCCGCCGGCCGACTCGACCGGCATTGCCCATATTCTCGAACACTCAGTGCTGTGCGGCTCGCGCAAGTACCCGGTCAAGGAGCCGTTTGTCGAGCTGATCAAAGGCTCGCTCAGCACTTTTCTCAACGCCTTCACCTATCCCGACAAAACCTGCTACCCGGTCGCCAGCACTAACTTGCAGGATTTCTACAACCTGATCGACGTGTATCTCGACGCCGTATTCTACCCGCGGCTGACGCCAGAAGTCCTGCAACAAGAAGGCTGGCATTACGAGCTAGCAGACCCCGGCGACCCGCTGCGCTACAAAGGCGTGGTCTTCAACGAAATGAAAGGCGCGTATTCCGACCCCGAGCGCATCCTAGGCGAGCGCATCCAGCAATCCATCTTCCCCGACACCACCTACGGTGTGGACTCCGGCGGCGACCCGCGCCATATCCCAGACCTCAGCTTTGACCAGTTCAAGCGCTTCCACGACGACTTTTACCACCCGTCCAACGCCCGCATCTACTTCTACGGCGACGACGATCCCCAGCACCGACTCGCGCTGTTGCACGACTATCTAAGCGACTACGAGGCCCAGTCGGTTGGCTCGACCATCGGCACTCAGTCGCGCTTTGGGGTGCCCCGGCGGCAGCAATTTCCCTATGCGGTTGACCCAGACGCGGTCGAAAAGCCGAAGTGCTTTGTCGCGCTCACTTGGCTGTTGCAAGGCGCGATCGACGCCGACGAACGCCGCGCCTTGCAGGTGCTCGAATACGCGCTGCTCGGTACGCCGGGATCGCCGCTGCGCAAGGCCCTGATCGACTCCGGGCTGGGCGAGGATTTGACTGGCAGCGGGCTGGAAACCGAGTTGGCTCAGCCGTTTTTCAGCGTGGGCCTCAAGGGCGTACAACCGGGCGATGTCGATGCGGTCGAGGCCCTTATTTTGCAGCAGCTCGGCGACTTGGCACTCGGTGCAATTGACCAAGGGATGGTCGCGGCCGCGCTGCACACGGCCGAGTTTCGGCTGCGGGAAAACAACACCGGGTCCTATCCGCGCGGCTTGGGGCTGATGTTGCGGCTGTTGACCGACTGGCTCTACGACCGCGATCCGTTCACTCCCTTGCGCTTTGCCGACTCGTTTGCCGCACTCAAGGCCAAGCTAGCGGCAAACGACCGCTATCTAGAGGGGCTGATCCAACGCCACCTCTTAGACAACGCACACCGCACAACCGTGATCCTCCAGCCCGACGCCGAGTTGGGGACGCAGCTAGAGGAGGAAGAGACCGCGCGCCTAGCAGCGGCCCGCGCCGGCATGAGCGAGGCGGATTTAGCGGCCCTGGTCGCGGCCACGCAAAAACTCAAACGCCTGCAAGAGCAACCCGACGCGCCCACAGACTTGGCCAAGTTGCCCCGCCTGCAACTGAGCGACCTCGACCCAGCGATCAAGACCCTGCCGCGGCAAGAAGACCAAATCGCCGGGGTGCCGGTGCTGCACCACGACCTCTTCACCAATGGCATCGCCTATCTCGACATCGGCTGCGATCTGCGGGTGCTGCCGCAGGAGCTTTTGCCCTATATCCCGCTCTTTGGGCGCGCCCTGCTGGAGATGGGCACCCAGCGCATGAGCTTCGTCGAGCTGCACCAGCGGATCGGCAGCCAGACCGGCGGCCTAAGCACCCATTCGCTGGTGGGCGCACGCTTGGGCGGCGGGCCGGCCGCGGCGTATCTCTTTTTGCGCGGCAAGGCCATGGCCAACCGGGTCGCCGACCTGACGGCGATTGTGCGCGACGTGCTGTTAGAGGGCCGCCTCGACGACCGCGATCGCTTCTTGCAGATGGCCTTAGAAGAGCGAGCCAGTGCCGAGGCCGGGCTGGTGCCGGGCGGGCACCGGGTGGTATTGACGCGGCTGCGCGCCCAGTTCGACGAGACCGGCTGGCTCGCCGAGCAGATGCGCGGCTTGAGCTATCTACTCTTCTTGCGGCAGCTCATCGACGACATCCGCCACAACTGGCCGGCCGTGCAGGCCCGGTTGGAGCAGATCCGCGCCCTGCTGGTCAACCGGCCGGGCATGCTGTGCAACGCGACCGTAGCCGGCGGCGACCGCGCTAGGTGCGACCAGAGCTTGGCGGCCCTGTTGCGCGAGTTGCCACAAGGGGCACACTCGCCGGCGGCTTGGACGCCGCAACTAACCGCGGCCGACGAGGGCCTGACCGTTCCGGCCCAAGTCAACTACGTGGGCAAGGCGGCCAACATTTTCGCGCTCGGCTACGAATTGGACGGGTCGTCGGCCGTCATCACGCGCTACTTGGCCACGACTTGGCTGTGGGATCGGGTGCGGGTGCAGGGGGGAGCTTACGGGGCCTTTTGTGCGCTGGACCCGTTTACCGGGGTGTTTGCGTACGCGTCGTACCGGGATCCCAACTTGCTGGACACCCTGCAAGTGTACGACCGGAGTGGCTCCTTCTTGCGCGACTATCCGATTAGCAACGACGAGCTGACCAAGGCCATCATCGGCACCATCGGCGACTTCGACGCCTACCAACTCCCCGACGCCAAGGGCTACGCCTCGCTGGTGCGCTATCTGACCGGCATCGACGACGACTATCGCCAGCAAATGCGCGACCAAGTCTTGGGCACCAAGCCCGCGCACTTTGCGGATTTTGCTGCCGTGCTGGACCAAATTGGCACAGCGGGCCGAGTCGCGGTGCTGGGATCGGCCGATGCGATTGCCGCGGCGGATTGGCTGACGCCGGTCAAGGTGCTGTGAGATTTTGCGGATCGGCGGAGCTTTATCGCGATTTACGCAGGGGTCGAGCGCTAGGGGACATGCCGAAAAATTATTTGCGCGACCGCCTAGGCAACTAGGCGGTTTTTTATTTTTGCGGTTCACATAGTCGCGCTTGGTGGGTCATATAGGGCAAACGCGCTACTGGCCAGAGCAACTACCCGCACTCTTCCGCCAAGGAGGGCCTTATGCAATCTCTAGCATATTTCTCAGAAGCTGAAGGTGACCAGCAGGTTGGGAGGGTTAGATTTTCCTGTCCACGTGCCGTTACGGTCCTTATAGCTGATAATGAACCCATGTCTCGCGGACAGGCTGATCTCCTTCTTTTGGGGCGGCCTCCAAATAAAGCCTATACCGATCTCTCCGCTATGTATCCACTCTGTTTCATCTGGCGGGCGACTGGCACTTACGACTAATCGTATGTAGGACAAAGGAGCAAATTCGCCAGATCGATGAATTCTCATGGCCATCACCGCAGGACTCAAGAGCCATCCGAACGGTGAGCCTGTGCTTGTGTCGGTGATTCTTTTGTCGCCTCGTCGTGCAAAGTATAGCTCGAAATCAGCCCCGATCATGGATCGGTCTTTGACACGCAAAAGGCTTGCTGATCTCGCTCCCCCAAAGAAGGAAACGCCAAGGGCGACCTCTGACTTGGCTTTGACAGGAAGGAGGCACAAGCAGAGGAGGACGGTTAGGGTATTAATTCCCGTTTGCATTTTCTTTTAATCGTCACTTCGTGGTAGTCGTCATAAGCATACCAAACTTTTTCTTTTACATCCCACCAAGCATCCCCATAAATTACCACATAATCATAGACATCTGCACTGCTTGCAGATTCATGGCACTGTTCATCTTCCTCTGGGTCTGTCTGACAGGTAGCGTAAGGTGTTTCACTTATCTCTTTCTCATCATTGCATACTCTTCTATGCTTGTCGCATTCTGTTTCGTATCCCCCATGGTTCCTATCAACACAGTCTATAGAAGACCTACTGTGCCAGTGGTATCCCCAATTCTGCTCGTCAGGACCGACATCACTATCCTCATGGATGGAGCCAAAACAAGTGCCATCGTCAAGTGGCCAGTAATAATACTGCTCCCTAACAGTCGTTTCAGTACTCGTCCTTGATTTTCCGCAACACTCCAAAAATCTGTACGTTGTCTCCGTCGGGCCTACGTAGCACCCGTGTGCCTCTGCCCGCTCGACAACCGCTAAAGGTGTCAGCAGCAAGGCGATTGCTAAGATATGCATATAAAATCCTCCTTTTCCCATATTGTGTTGGGACCATCCCAACGTCTGAGGGGGCTTAAGGTTGAACATACTTATGAATCGTGAATTATACTAACGTTTTTGTTTCTCGGTAGTCAACTGAGCCGCTGAAATATCGGCGACCGGAGCTCTGCGATCTGCCTGCTCAACTCGTCGAAGCGACGGTAAAACTCACCGACAAGACGGTCGTCGTCGTTATCGGAAGTAGGCAGCGGCGCGGCGCGGCGGGCGGCCGTGAGAAGCGATGCAAAAATGTGGGTTTATATGGCCGGTGTCTGGTATGGGAAAGACAGCGGCGCGGAAGGCGCGTGGTCCTTGGATAAACTCACCGAGCAACTGACTCTGCCCGAGCGCGAGCAATTAGAGCCTTGGAGCTATCAGATTGAGCGCGAGGATCGAGGGGCGACCGTGCTTTTTTCGATCTGGCAACGATCCTCGCTGGGCCGTAAGACCCCATCGGACATCCGGTTTACAGTCGAGGTAGATGCTCAGACGCGGTTGCCCAGCCAAGCCCGCGTTTATCTGGACACAGGCCAACAAAATTGGCAACAGGTCAGCGAGTTTAACTATCTAGATTACGATGTGCCCCTAGCGGACGAGCTTTTCGCGGTCGCCGACGATGCGGTTCAGTCTTTTACCGACACAGTGCGGTTCGCGCTGCCGTTTGAGCAGATTCTAGATCCCTTTGTGCCTTGGAAGCAGGCGATCTACATGCCGTTGGACGGTATGGACATCGTCGTCCATCCGCCTTGGGACGATCCAAGCAAAGGCTACGAGGGCCACGCTTCGTTTTCGTCGGCCGAGATTACGCGCCACGAATTCCACCACGTCCCACTGGCCAGAATCGCGCGGGTTATTGGGGAGATGCCGGTGGAACCTCGCATCGAGCGGATGGTCTCGGGCGTAATGCCGGACTTGAAGAAAATGCTGTCCGCAGCAACCCCAGAGCAGAAACTGGCCCAGCAGCGCTACTCGGCGCGGATTGCCTACAGCCATAGCCTAACTCCCAGCGAGCGCGTCCAACGCCTCGGTCGCCGCTTTGGTTTTGCCGCGGAAGTGGAAGAGCGGCAAGGCACGAGGACGCGCTGGATTTTTACCCAAGATGGCTCCGAGTTTCCAACGAGTGCGCTGAGGGGAGAACTTTCGATCACTGGCAGCAGCTTCCGCGCCACCGGGCGTTCGCTTGGGTCTGTGATCGAGAGCGTGCTCAAAAACGCCGCGATCAAGGCGCTAGTCGAAGGCTACGACCCAGACCTCGACGAAATCGAGCTGCAATGGGACGGCGCGGTTGCGGCCAGTCCCTTTGAGCGACCGGTAGCTATCGCCATCGATTTTTCCGCTGGCTGGGACGCGGCGCTTGATTCTTTGCACACGCAATTCGGGGTGGCGATGGAGCGCGTAGCCGAGCCGATCACCTACGAGGTGTTGGTGCTGCGCCCGCACGGCCAAGATACATTGGAGGGGCCCCGCTAACGTTTGGCGTACTCGCCGCGCGGGATGCGGAAGTAGCCCTGAAAGCAGAGCACGCCAAACGCCGCAATCACGGCACTGCTCAAAAACAGCGCCCGATAGCCCAGCGCGTCGATCATCCAGCCGCCGCCGAGCGAAATGCCGGCACTGCTGATGCCGTAGGCCATAGTCAGGGCCGAACTCATGGTCACCCGCCAGCGCTGGGGGACCAATTCCTGTTGAAAGACGAGATAGACCGAGCGGCGGACCGAACTGAGTGCCACCAGGGCCATACAGGCGGCGCCGGCCACCGCCCAATGGGCGACCCACGCAAGGGGAACGAGGCACAGCACCATCGCCCCGGACCCCGCGGTTATCACCGGCACCCGGCCAAAGCGCCGGCTGAGCGCCGGGGCAGCCAGCGCGGTACAGGCGGCGAGGAGCTGGCCTCCGGCAGTCAAGCCGCCGATCAGCGCCGTGGAGACCCCGAGGCCGTCGTCCATATAGACATTGAAGAAGATGCGCAGGCTGTTTTCCGCCGCCATCTGCAGAAAGGTGACCAAGCTCAAGGCGAGGATGATGGCCAAGGGCAAAGGCGTTGCTGCGCTGCGTTCCCTAGCGGGTGGTTGGTGCGGCCGGGGGCGGGTGGCGGCGATAGCACCGGCACTGATGAACAGTACGCCAGCGGATAGCAGCAGCGGATAGCGGTAGGGGGCCGGGTGATCTGCGGGCAGGCTGAGGAGTGCCGAGAACAGGCCGGGCAACAGACCGCCGCACAAACTGCCGGCAAAACCGGCCAGCGGCCACAGTGCCACCTGAGCTGAGAACACGTGATTGCGCAGGCGCGGCGGACAGATCAGCGTCAGGAAGGGAATCGAGCAGACGAGGAAGAGGGTGTTGCCGAGGACGCCGAGGGCATATGATCCCATGATCCAAGTTAGCTGCGCGGCAGTGGGCGCGAACTCGCCGAGCGGCAACGAGCCAAAACCGAAGGCGGCGATCACCATGCCGGCGATCATGCTGCGCCGCGCCCCCCAGCGGTTGGCCAACAGCCCCGCGGGCATGCTCAAGAGGGCAAACGACAGCGCACCAACAGCATTGACTTGGCCGATCAACTGGGGGCCGTAGCCCAAGCGCAGGAGATACAGATTGAGCAGGACGGTATAGACGCCGCCGAAGATCGTAAAGCCGATCAGGGCTTGGCTGAAGAGCACCAAGCGCACATCGCGGTTGAAAAGTGCCAGTGCCTCGCGGTGAGTAGAGACCAATTTCTTTTTTGACGAAACAGAGGAGGTCGGTTATGTATAGGGCGGTAAATCAACGACTCGCGGCAAAAAAAGGCAATGCAGCGGAGACGAGACGATATGGCGCGCAACGGCATTCTTTGGTGCTTGTTAGCATGGACCCCGAGCGTCCTAGCCCAAGAAATGGTCCAAGTGCAGACGCCGGCTGGCACCACGCACGAGTTGGCTCGCGTCGCCGCCGGTTACTTTGCGATGGGATCGGCCGCGGGTCGGGCGGACGAGCAGCCGGTCCACCAAGTCTATCTCGACGGCTTCTACATCGACCGCTTTGAAGTAAACAACGACCAGTACGCGGCCTTTTTGACCGACATCGGTCGCAACACCGACGCCGAAGGACACCTGCTGCTCGATCTGCGCGACGCCGACGCCCAGATCCGCTACAGCGACCCGGGATACACCGCCGTTCCCGGCACTGGGCAGCGGCCGGTCGCCGAAGTCTCGTGGTACGGGGCCCGCGCGTATTGCACTTGGGCCGGCCTGCAGTTGCCGACCGAGGCCATGTGGGAAAAGGCCGCTCGCGGCACCGATGGCCGCCTCTATCCTTGGGGCGATTCCATCGACCGCAGTCGAGCCAACTACGGCAAAGAGGGCTGCTGTCGCGGCGACGACAGCGACGGCTTTTTCGACTCGGCCCCAGTAGGCTCTTATCAGCGCGGAATCTCTCCTTACGGGGCCTACGACATGGGGGGCAATGTCTGGGAGTGGGTGGTGGATTGGTACGGCGAGGATTACTACGCGCAAAGCCCCACACACGATCCGCCGGGGCCAGATACCGGCATCAGCCGGGTGCTGCGGGGTGGGTCAATGAGCAGCGACCCATATCGCCTGCGCACCACCGACCGCAGTGGGTTGCCGCCTTCGGTAAGCTACCTCATCGTCGGATTCCGCTGCGCTGCCCACGACCTCCCCGCCACGGCCGTGCAGCCGGCAAGCTGGGGACAAATCAAGTGCCGAGAGGGCACTAGCCGATAACGCACACACATGCAAACAGCCCCTCAGCTTGCGACCGCTAAGGGGCTGCTTATAATAGTGGTGGCTCCTCGCGGAATCGAACCGCGGACACAGAGATTTTCAGTCTCCTGCTCTACCGACTGAGCTAAAGAGCCACCAGACGCAAGAAAATTAAAGCCCCCTCATTTGCCTTGTCAAGGATGCGCCATGCCCGTCTCGATCATCCCGTTCAACATGCCCGAACCCGCTACCATTCCCCCTCACATCGTCGCATCGCTTGAGGCGATGTCTGCCGACCAAGCCGTGATCCAAGGCATGGATTTGCTACTGGGCATCGAAGCGGCAGACACCATCGTATATGAGCGCGTTGGCCAAGGCGTAGTCCACACGGCCGGCGCCGGCGCCGAGGTTTTGCAGCGGGTGCTCGAACAAGGCGACGTGCGCTCCTTTGCCGATCAGGCCGGCGGGAACTCGGCGTTATTGCTGGTGGGACAAGCCCATGCCGACGAAGAAAGCCCCCTGCCAGCAGGCGTAGTGCGCTTCCTGCTAGAGGGGGCTGAACGCGGGTCTATCGGCTTTAGCTACGTGCTGCCGCTCAAGGCCAGCGATGGCCAGCGATGGGGTGCGCTGACGCTGATTCGCCGAGCGGCGAGCGGGCCGCTCAACCACGAGCAGCCCAATCTGTGCGAGGGGATGCGGCGCGTGTTAAGCCGGCTGTACGATTAGGCCGGGACCGGCTCGACGACTCCGTTTGCCAGCATCCAAGCCTCGACCTCGCCGCCATCGACATCGGCCAGCATCTGGCCGTTGATCTCGACGCAGGGCGATAGGGGCTGGCCGCTTTTCTGTACCATCTCAGCGTAAATATCGGGATCGCCGATAATGTCTTTGTCTTCGTATGCCAAGCCGTATTTGGCGAAGGTAACGCGTACGCTATGGCTCCAACCGCAAACCGGCTTCAGATAGGCGACGATGTGAGGGGCTTCAGCCATGATTGAAATTCCTTTCTGGCGTGATTGAAACGATTTTGCGTTTGTTTGCGTTTGGTGGAATATAGAGATGCGCTCCTCTCTGTCAAGCAGCGCATTGAGCGATTGACGGACCGCATACCCAATGTTACATTTGGGTCATCCCCCTCCCCTTGGTGTATTAGTGTGTTGCTCGCCCTCTTAACTTCAAGGATTAGCGATGAATTCTACTGAAGTTCTTTTCGTGAACGGCGGACATCCTCTCCAAGGTGAGGTCGAGGTCCAAGGGTCCAAAAACGCCGCTCTGCCCATGTTGGCCGCCTCGTTGTTGGCCACCGAAGGGCAAACCGTTCTGCATCGAGTTCCCCCTGTCAAAGACGTGTTGGTCGCCCTAGAGTTGTTGCGCCAGCTCGGTGCAGATGTCGATTACGATGCAACCGCAGGAGTGGCCGTCCTAGACACCCGCGATGTCAAAGAGACTCGGCTGCCCGCAGATTTGACCAAGCGCTTTCGCGCCTCGCTGCTTTTCGTCGGGCCGCTGTTGGCCCGCTTTGGCCGCGCTTGGATCCAAGAGGTCGGCGGCTGCACCATTGGCTCGCGGCCAACCGACTATCACTATCGCGGCTTTGCCCGGCTCGGAGCCGAGGTCCAAAACGTCGGCGGCGGCGGCATTGACGTAGTAGCCAAGCGGCTCTCCGGTTCCTCTATGTATTGCGACTTGCCCAGCCATACTGGGGTGGAAAACCTCCTTATGGCTTCCTGCCTAGCCGAGGGCGAGTCCGCGATCGAAAACGCGGCCTCCGACCCCGAGATCGTCGATTTCGCGGTGCTCCTGCAAAAGATGGGTGCCCAAGTCGAAGGGGCTGGTACGCGGCGAGTGCATATCAAGGGAGTCCGCGAGTTGGTAGGAGCCGAGCACACGATCATGTACGATCGCCTCGACGCCGGTCTGCTGGTGATGGCCGGGGCGATTACCGGCGGCGATATTGCCCTCAAGGGCGTGGTGCGCGATCACCTGTACGTGTTTGAGGCCAAGCTCCAGCAGATGGGCGTCGAGATGACAGAGGAAGGGGCTTGGCTGCGCGTACGCGGTCCGCAAACTTTGTCGCCGATTAACGTAGTCACCACCTTTTACCCCGGCTTCCCAACAGACCTACAGCCCGGGATCACGGCCTTGGCGTGTATGGCCAAAGGCGACAGCTATATCCGCGAGACCGTATTCGAAGATCGCCTCGGCCACGTCAAGGCTTTGCGCTCCTTCGGCGCGCGCATCGCGCCCGAAAAGGACCGCCTCGTGTTGGTACACGGACCGGCTCAGCTCAAAGGGGCTAAGGTCAAGGCCATGGACATTCGCGCCGGAGCCACCTGTGTGCTCGCTGGCCTAGCGGCCGAAGGTCGCACCGAGATCGGCAACCTCTACCAGCTCGACCGCGGGCACACCTACCTCGAGCACCGCCTGCGAGCCTTGGGGGCCGACATCGAAAGGCACTAAGGCGCGTTCATCCAACGCTAACAAGCGGTCGGGAGCGTACGGCTCTCGGCCGCTTTTGCTTGTCTATCACTCATAGGAGAGCACCATGCTTGCACACCCCGACGCCGTGTATTTAGCGCGTTCACCCATCAGCCGCGCCGACGCGCCCTTTGCGACCTACCGAGAGTTGGCCTATCGCACCCTCGCCACTCTTGAGGTGCCGCTTCCGGCTGCTGGCACCATCTTGCTCAAGCCCAACGCCACTGTGCTCTATCCACCGGAAAAGCGCGTCATCACCCATCCCGGATTTGTCGGCGGCTTGCTCGACGCCTTGCGCGACCGCGGCGTACCCGCCGAGCGCCTGGTGGTTGCCGATGGCCAATCCGGGGAGAACCCCCGCGCCGGGCACACTTGGGAACTATGCGGCTATCGCGCCATGGCCGATAAGCGGGGCGTGCGGCTCGCCGAAATGAACACCGACGAAGATTCTCGCGTCGTCGAGGTCGCCGATGGCGTAGTGTACGAGTGCTATCCCCTGTACCGCGAAGTAACCGATTGCGCCTTCTTTTTTAACGTCCCCCTCGCCAAGTGCCACAACTTGGGCTGCACGACCTTGTCGATCAAAAATCTGATGGGCATCATCGCCAAGCCCGAGCGGCACCTGTGCGCGATCCAAGCGGTGGACGAGCCATTCGCCGATCGGCTATGGCGGCTGACCGCGAGCGGCTTCAGCCTCTTTGAAGACCGCTTCTATCACAAGCTCTGCGATCTATTGGTCGCGCTGCGCGATCTGGCGATTCCGCGGCTTTCGGTGGTAGATGGCCTAGTCGGCCGCGACGGTACGGCATTCAACGAAGGAGCCAACCATCCCCTCGGCTGGGCTTTAGCCGGCGTCAACGAGGTCCACGTAGATGCTGTGGCCACCTACTTGATGGGCCTCAACCCACAGGCCACTCCCTATCTGCAATTCGCCCGCGCCCGCGGCTTAGGCACCATTGACCCCGCGGAAATTGAGGTTGTCGATCTCGCCAGCGGCATGCCGCTCTCTGGTGCGGCCCTCGCCGAGCTACGGCCACCGGCGCCACTCATGCCCATCTCCCGCTGCAAAGGCGGCTACTACAAGCGCTTTCGCACCGACGGATCGGCCGTGCCCTGGCGCTTGGACGAGGTCAATGCCCAGCGCCAGCAAGACGGTCTAGCACCCGTTCCCTATGAGCCAGCCCGCGCCTGAACACACTCTCCGCGCCTGCCAGCGGGCCGTAGATGAGTGGATCGCCGCCGTCGGCGTGCGCTACTTCTCCGAGCTGACCAATACGGCCGTGCTGATGGAGGAAGTCGGCGAGCTAGCGCGGATCATGGCTCGCACCTTTGGCGAGCAGAGCTTTAAGGAGGGCGAAAAAGCCGATCTCGGCATGGAGATGGCCGACGTGCTCTTCGTCCTCATCTGCCTCGCCAATCAAACCGGGATCGACTTGGAGGAGTCCTTCCAGCGCGCCTTAGCCAAGAAGACCCAGCGCGACCGCCAGCGGCACGCAGAAAATCCCAAACTCCAGTCTTGAATACCCTCTTTTGCGAAAGGTCGGCCCATGAGTTCCCGCAACGGTTTTATTGAAACGCATATATACGACTACATCCTCGCCAACTCGCTGCGCGACCGCGACGCGCTCAAGCGGTTGCGGCAAGAGACCCGGGCCATGCCCATGGGCGGCATGCAGATCTCGCCCGATCAAGGGCAGTTCATGGGGCTGCTCGTCGAGCTGATCGGCGCCAAGCGGGTCGTCGAGGTGGGGACCTTTACGGGCTATAGCAGCATCGCCATGGCCCTGGCCCTGCCCGCGGACGGGCGTCTTTTCGCCTGCGACGTCAGCGACGAGTTTACCCGCATTGCCCGGCGCTATTGGCAAGAAGCTGGCGTGGCCGACAAGATCGAGTTGCGGTTGGGACCAGCCGTAGCAACCCTCGACGGAATGCTAGCGGCCGGGGAAGCCGGCTGCTTCGACATGGCCTTTATCGACGCGGACAAGGAAAACTACGACGCCTATTACGAGCGCTGTTTGCAGCTCTTGCGGCCGGGCGGCTTGATCCTAATCGACAACGTACTGTGGGGCGGGCGGCCCGCCGATGCCGACGAGCAGTCCGCGAGCACCGTAGCGATCCGCGCACTCAACGCCAAAGTTCACGCCGACGAGCGCGTGACCGCGTCTTTGCTGTCGATTGGCGACGGGCTGATGCTGGGGCGGAAGCGGTGACCAGTGCAACGACAAGACAAAGCAGCCGAGGAGACCGGACCATGAACAAAATATGGGTCCTGCAAAATGCACCGCCGGAAAACTTGGGGATCGCCGGTCAGGTTTTCCAAGGTAGCGGTCTCGCGCCGGCCTACATTCATACTTTTGCCGGCGCAGCGGTCCCTCGCTACATGGACGAGGCTGTCGGCTTGGTGGTCTTGGGCGGTCCGATGGGCGTGTACGAACGCGATAGCTACCCATTTCTGGCTGCGGCCACGCGCCTGATCGACCAAGCCCTAAAACAAGACAAGCCCGTGCTCGGCATCTGCTTGGGCAGCCAGCTTTTGGCCGCGGCCCTCGGCGCTCGGGTTACCCGCGGTCCACAAAAAGAAATCGGCTGGCATCCTGTTGAGCTGGAGCCTGCCACCCGCGAAGACCCGCTGATGAACAGGCTACAACCGTCCTTTATGGGCTATCACTGGCACGGCGACATCTTCGAGCTGCCCAAGGGAGCTACTGCGTTGGCTTCGTCTGCCCGCACCGCCTACCAAGCATTTTCTCATGGCCGGGCGGCGTATGGCGTCCTCTTCCACATGGAAGTTACCACGCAAATTATCGCCGATATGGTTCGGGCTTTTGCCGACGAGGTGCGCGAGGAGGGGTTAGACGGCGAGCAAATCAAAGCCGACGCGGCCCAGCACTTGCCCGCTCTTCACGCCAACGGACGAATCTTCTTCTACAACTGGGCTACTCTCTGCTTGGAGGCGGGCTCCTAGCAGTAACTCCGCACGCCCAAGCCTTTAATCGGCCCCTGCTAAAGGACGCCACCCTGACCGCGTCAACGAGGGCAAGCTCTAATTTTTCGATAATAATTCATCTGCTTGACGTATATATCAAATCTGATATAATTCCTTTATGAACGATGTGCTAATCAAGCCTATTATCTGGATGGGATCCTCCTATGATGATCTTATAACCCTCCCCCGTGAGGTTCAAAATGATATAGGCTATGCCCTATGGATTGCCCAAACCGGCGGGAAGCACGACCAAGCAAAACCCCTGAGGGGCTTTGCAGGCGTTATGGAAATAGTCAGCCGCTATCAAACGGACACTTATCGAGCCGTTTATGTAGTGAATTTAGACGATCATCTTTATGTACTTCATACCTTTCAGAAGAAATCTACCCATGGCATTGCCACTCCAAAAAAGGATTTAGCTACCATTGCACGGCGACTTCGACAAGCAAAAATAATAGCCGAGGGGAGAACGTTATGAAGAAGAGAAAGGTAGGCGATGCTGAGTACTGTGAGGGATCGACGAACGTCTACGCTGACTTAGGATATGCCAATCCAGAGGAATGGGCATTAAAAGCAAGTATCGC
Source organism: Candidatus Latescibacterota bacterium (assembly GCA_007571365.1). Lineage (GTDB taxonomy): Bacteria > Latescibacterota > UBA2968 > UBA8231 > UBA8231. Next base: position 6,971 of record RKRN01000143.1, on the reverse strand, counting down.
CACAAAAATTTTAGGTATCATCGAGGAGAACGGCCTAACCCAGAAAGACGCCGGCACCCGGCTCGGCATTGCCCAAGGACGGGTCTCCGATCTGAAAAGAGGGCAGTTCGATAAATTCTCCGTTGAAAAGCTCTTGACCTTCCTAAATGCACTAGATCGGGATGTTGATATTGTGATCCGACCTAAAGTGGAAGAGGTAGCTCATATAACCGTCTCTGCAGATGGGATAGTATCGAGCCGCTAACCTTCAAGCCAAAGCGGCATCTTGCTATGGCGTTCGAATTGGGTACCGGACACCGAAGGCACTCGCTCTCCCACTCAGGTCGAAACCCCCAACAGGCCGCGCGTTAGCTGAAAGTCGGTGTTGTGCTGCTGCAAGGCCCCAGGGACGCGCTCGCCGCGTGCCACCTCGGCTAATAACGCGACCAATTGCTCGGCCCAATCGTCGGCCACCCCCGTCAGAGCCCAATCGATATCATCGCCATAGCGCGCCGTCACCGTCGGATCGGCACTCACCTGCACCACCGGCGTCAGGGGATGCCCCTGTAGAGGATGCTCGCCCGTATGGGCTAGGATCAGGTCCACGCCCGTAGCACCTAGCCCGGTAGCCGTCTCCACCCAGTGGTCGGTCGGCGTTTCCATGACGTAAAAACCCGGCTCTGCGGCCGCCTGTCCATAAGGCAACGTCGCTGCGTCCGACGGCTCAACCAACACGGATTCCAGATACGCCGGTTCCCGCAGCAGGGCCGCGTTGTGCGGCACGACCACCGTGCCGCCGGCAGTCACCACCCAGCGCGTCAACTGGGCCAACGATCGCGCCGCATCTTCCCCCAACGCACCGGTCGCCTGCATCCCCAAGCGCAAGGCTCCCAAGCCGCATTCCACGGCGACCGGTGCTTCCGTTTCGGCCAGTGCTTGGCGGAACCAGGCCTCGACCTTGTCCATGGCCTTGACAATACCGCCGTCCAACTGCACCGACGCCCAGCCGAAAACAGCCGGGTCCAAGCCCCATTCCTCAAGGCCGTTGCGCATGTAGTCGTTGTGCGTCTTTTCGCAGCCGTGCTCCAAAAGCAACACGCGCCGCGCCAGCGGATGCGCGGCGTAGCCCATCATGGTGCGCAGGTGCATTTGCTCGGTGGCACCGCTCGACGACAGCCCACAGCCTTCGGTGTGGACCAAGGCGACAAAGCGCGACAAGCCCTGCTCGCGGCCCACGTGCCGGGCATTGAGCCGCTCGGCGCATAGGCGGGCGATCTGGCCAGCGCACAGGCTAGTGGGCAAGACCAACCCCACCTGATCGAGCGCGCCGTCCAGCATGGAAAACGACACCGCTGGCCCGACTTCGGGCCGCACCGGCGCGGGCCGCCCCTCGGGCACCGGGGCGGCCAACAGCTCTTCCAATCGGCTGGTATCGGTCTGTTGCCAGTTGCGCCAGATAGACACTTGGGCGTGGCCGGCCCGCTCGCCCAGCGAGCGCTGGCCCGAGGCCACCCGCAAGGTGCGCTCAAACAACACCTGGCCCAACTCGTCCATCGGCGTACCGTCCAAGTAGGCCCCGGCATTGACATCGAGATCGGCGGCCAGCAACTGGTAGCGCTCCGAGGTGGTGACGATCTTGATCGTCGGCACAAAGGGGAAATTGGTAATGGAGCCGTTGCCCGTGACAAAGAAAATGGCATTGCAGCCGCTGGCCACCTGCCCAGCGATGCTTTCCAAGTCGTTGCCCGGACTGTCCATAAAGTAGAAACCACTCCCCTTGAGCGGCTCGCCGTACTCAATGGCATAGTCCAAACGCACGTCCGGGTCGCGCTTGCGCGCCGCGCCAATGGACTTGAGCGCGATATTGTACAGACCGCGAAACTTGTTGCCCCCAGAAGGGTTGCCCTCGGCCGAGGCACCATGCCACGCCACCCGCTCCTTGAAGCGCTCGACCATCTGCAAAAAGGTGCGCGCCGTCTCCACATCCTTGACGTTTTGCAGCACGTACGGTTCGGCCCCGATCAACTCGTCGGTCTCGGCGAGGTTGGCCGCGCCGCCGTAGCGGATCAGCTCGCGCGCCACCCAAGCGGCCAGCGGATTGCCCGAAATGCCCGAAAAGGCGTCCGAGCCGCCGCACTGCAAGGCAATTTTGAGCTGGCTTAGGTCGTGCTCGCCCCGCTGTTCGCGCGCCATTTCTTCAGCCCAAGCCGCCACTTGCCGCTCGCCCGCGGCCAAATGCGCCGCAAAGGAACCGTCCAAGCGCATAAAGCAGTGCCGGACGTGATTGAGGGCATAGCCGTGCGCCACCATGTACTCCCGCAGCATGTCGTTGGTCACAGCTTCGCGGCCGTAGTCCACGGCCAGCACCGCGCCGACATTGGGATGGACGACAAAGCCGGCCAGCGTGCGCAATAAAAGCTCGCGGTTGTTGGGCGCGGCCCCGCCACCGCCCTCGGTGTGGGCAATCGGCACCACGCCATCGCCGGCCGGCCGGCCGCTCCAGCGCTCGGCCAACAGCCGCGCATAGCTAGCCGTGCGCGAGGACGTACCCAAGACGACGATATAGTTGCGCGTCCCTACGCCTCGTCCCCCAGCGCGACCGTAGCCGCGAAAGGTGCGCCGCTCTTCGTGCGGGCTGAGCGCAGCCCCGGGCTGAAAATTGGCCGGATCCAATTGATACGGCTCAATGCGATCGACAAAATTGGCCTGCTCGGGCAGGTCGAAGTCCAACTGCCGAATGCTCAAGGCATCGAGCATACTCTGGTTGCAGGCGTAGTCGCCCGGCTGCAGGGCGCGCTCGGCCACGCCAAAGGGCAATTGCCACGACAGCAGGAACTGGCCGGGTTCAACAGGCTCGACGGCAAAGCGATGGCCTTCCATCACCGTGTGCGACAGCGCAAACGACCGCCGCGCGTAGTTGATGCCCGTGCCCGCTTCTAAGCGTTGGGTGGCAATGGCCACATTGTCGCCGGGCATGGGCAACCGCGCTACTTGGCTAAAGGAAAAAACCGCGTTCATCAATAGCTCCTCCATAACATAATTGATGTTCCGCCTTGTAGGGGCGGCCTTGGGTAGCGTGGGCGTCCACTAGGAACGCCCCTACACCGCCCCATTCGGTGCCGATGCGTAACGTCAGTCAATAACTGGTGGACGACGAAGGGCGGACCGGCTCCAGCACTTCGGCGGCCGCGGGGCCAATTTCCTAAAAGCACCGATCCAACGTCCATTCGGCCCAAGACCGCACGTATTCGTTGCCCTGTTGACGCGCCCGTTGCAAGGCGGCTGCGGCCGCGGCCGGGGCGCCCCATTTGGCCAACGCCATGGCTGCGTTTTCGCGCAACGGCGCGTCGGACAAAGACCAAGGCGTCATTGCGCGGCTATCCTCTAGGGCCCGCGCCAAGGCCGGTACGGCCGCCGCCACCCGGCCCATATTGCCCAAGGCATCGGCCGCATTGCGGCAGACCCATTCGCTGTCGTCCTGCAAGGCGGCGGCAAGGGCCGGGGCCGCACTCTGAGCCGCGGCACCCATACAACCTAGCACCGCGGCCGCCCCGGCGCGCAGCCACCAATCCCGACTTTGCAACGCCTCAATGAGCGCACGGACCGCAACAGGACCGGCCGCGGCCAGCCCGTAGGTACTTTCCAACTGGCTAGGATTGGTAAAATCGCCCCGCTCGAGATTGGCCGACCAACGCCGTGCGGACTCGTCTTTTAACGCCGCCATCAATACCGGCACTCCGGCGACGCCCAGCGCACCCAAATCGTAATAGGCGTCCAGCCGCACCTGCTCAGCCGAATCCTGCAAAGCCGCCTGCAGGGCGACCTCCGATCTATGCGGCCTCAAGACAGGAGCCTGCCCCCCATACCAGCACCACAGGGTGCGGTACAAAGCCGCGTGGTGTCCCGTCGGCCCCCACGGACCGCGCTGTTCTGGCGTACTCTCGGCGGTGCGGGCAAAGAGAAACTTCAGCATGTAACGCGTGCGAGTCGAGCGATTGGCCGTGGCTCGGTGCCACAACTCGTAGTGGGTGATAACCACAGTACCCGCCGTGCAAGTAAGGGCCACCCCTTCGACCTCAGCGTCGGGGTCATCCATATAGTACTGCGTCTTGGGCACCAGTGCTGTAGGCCCCATATCCGGCGTTACCTCGTGCGGATAGTACAGCATCAGGGCATAGCGCGGGCGGTGGTAGCGCACATTGCCGCCGAAGGGATAATCCTTGTGCCAATTTTGGGCTTGGCTGCCCGGCGCGAGATCGTGGCAGTGGCAATGGCGACAGAGCGCGTACCCAGACCCCATAATGCTGGTTAAGGCCCCATCTACCGCCGGGTCGGCGAATAGCTGGTGTAATAGGGGAATGCGATCTATCAGCTCGTTGCCCGGATTGCCCGTGGCGAGCACCCCTTCGACCTGGCGATGCAATTCGCCGTGCAGGTCCGCGCTCGCGGTCGGTTGCACCACGCGGTATCCCCGGATGATAAAATCCTGCAGATCTACATCGCTTAGTGGGGTCATTGGCTTATCCGCACTTCCCGCCCCGCGGCGGCCGAGCGGTACAGCCCGTCGAGGGCGGCCATGACGTTGAGCACTTCCTCTTTTTTAATTAGCAACTCGGCCCGGCCTTCGAGCACTGCAAGGAAGTGGGCTGTGGCTTTCCAGTGGCCGGAAAAGGGCACCGCCGGGTCGGGCGGCACGTTGAGCTGGGTGTCGGCCTGATAGCGGCCCAAGGTGCCGATAAAGGTGAGCGGATTGAAGCGGAGGCCGCCCTTAGTGCCCATGATGAGGGTGCCGCCGGTGCCATCGGGCACATTGGCTGCCCAGCTAGCCCGAATGCTGATGGTGGCGTCGTTGGCCAAGCGCAAAAAGCCCGCGGCCATATCCTCGACATCGTATTCGCCGAGGTCGTAGTCGCGTGGTGCAAACACGCCTTCCGGGGCACCGCTGTCGGCCAGCGACGTGACCACGTCTTCGCGCTGGTCGGCCAGTTTGGTATAAGTCGCGCCCGAAGCGGCCACCACCTTGGGATTGCCCATGATCCACAACAGGGCGTCGAGCGCGTGGACGCCAATATCGTAGAGCGGGCCGCCGCCCGAGGCTTCTTTCATGTGAAAGCGGCCCCAAGTGGGTACGCCGCGGCGGCGGAAGGCCGAAGTTTCGGCGTAGTACATTTCGCCCAAGTGCCCGCTGGCGGCTAGTTGCTTGGCCGCGCTATTACTGCCAGAGAAACGGCCCGTCTGAGTGACGAACAGATAGCGGCCAGCAGCCTCGGCCGCTGCGTACAGGGCTACGGCATCGGCATGACTGGCGGCGACGGGTTTTTCGCAAAAGACGTGGGCACCGGCTTGGAGGGCGGCTTCGGTGTAGGCGCGGTGCGAAACATTGGGGGTGCAAACGGAGACGATATCCGGGCGTAGCTCGTCCATCATGCGCCCGCAGTCGTCGTAGGCGTGGGGGATGCCGTGGCGGGCGGCGGTCTGTTGGGCTTTGGCCAAGGTGTGATTGAACACGCCAACCACCGCTGCGGCTGGAGCCAAGTCCAGCCAAGCGGGGATGTGGCCGACGTTGGCGATCATGCCCGTGCCGACGACGGCTACTTTGTAGGGTGCCATGTTTTCTCGTCTTTCGGTGTGGGGTTGGTGTTGGTCGCGGGATATGCGACGATTACGGTCGTCCCGTGGCGATGGACTGTTTGATTTCCTCAGCCTGAATTGGGCTCGATCCTATTTCAACCCGCAGGGCCCGGGCTCGAGTTACGAGTAATCGGGCATACACATCGTCCGCTTTATTGTCCCAAATCTGTTTCAGCGTTTCCCCGCTAGCTTCCTGCCAGAAAATATCGTCGTCGGGCAACATGGTTATCAGCACCTTCTGTCCTTCGGACAACTCAATGTGCTCTAACGTTTCGATTTTGCCGTCTTTCACGATGGCCAAAGCACTAGTGAGCATAGCAACTCCTTTGCTCTGAGTGGCTGTCTTTTCTCGTGCCCGTGGGTGCGCGAGCCTCTGGCCCGCGTACTTAGCTGAGGCTCTACTGTCATGTACTTAGATCGTCGGTCTAAAAATGACTTGCTGCCGTTTGGTAGTCAAAGGGGTGCAAACAAAAGAGGCCAAAAACTTAGATTTTCTCGACGTAACGGCCATCCCCTGTCCGCTTAGGGCCTATCTTTTTTTGTTCTGAGAAGGATTGATCTATGCCCGTAGCCGATGCGATCTACAAGGCGGATCGACTCAAAGAAATCAAAGTGCTGTTCCTGCGGCGGCCCGAAGGGGTGCGACCTTTTGCGCGTGAGTCCGCGGACGGGCCGGCACTATGTGCTGGAGCTGTCGGAGAAAGGGCGATTGCCGATGTACCGGGCGGGCCGGGGTGGTTGAAAAAACAAAGACGGGCGGTGTTCGCTGACATTCGCGTTCAACCACGTCTTGGAAATGAAGCCTTAGATTAGAGGATGGTGGCCAGATTGCGAGGTGCTGGCACCAGAGGAGTTGCGGCGGGAGATTGCGGCGCAGATGAAGGCGACGAATGATGGGCGTAGGGGTTGGATAGGGCCTAGAATTTGCTATATTTATGTTCAGTATAATAGGGACCTAATCAACCCAGAAGGAGCACCACCATGGGTTCAACCTATGTCGACGTAACCATTCGCAATCCCGCGGATCTGCAGCGTAGCTGGACCGGCAAGTTCCTCGTCGATACTGGCGCATTCGACTCACTCGTGCCGCGGGCGCACCTAGAAGCCATCGGCCTCAAGCCGAAAGGGCATCGGCAATATGTCCTTACAGATGGGAGCAGGGTCGTCCTTGACATTACAACCGCCGAGCTTGAGTTCGAGGGCGAAGTCGTGGGCGGAACGATTGTGTATGGGGACGAGGGCACGGAGCCGTTGCTCGGGGTTACGGCGTTGGAGTCGGGCGGCTTTGAGGTGGACCCGCGCAACGAAGAATTGAAGCGGTTGCCGGCTGTGTTGTTGAAGGGGATGGATAGGGGTGAGGA
>RKRN01000091.1 GCA_007571365.1 Candidatus Latescibacterota bacterium | reverse complement strand
TTGACTTCGGCACTGCGTCTGCGTCAACTCATGGTGGTACTCAGGTCTTCGACCTCACGGCAAGTCAAAAAGAGCCAATGGGCAGCTTTGCCATTGGGATAAGACTGAGAAAGCGGCAGAATGTGCTAGACAGTGCCGGAGTTCAAAATCCAGAGCACCGCTTTGAGAATCTAGAGCGTTGGGACAGACTTAGATCCCGGATAGACCGGATAGAGAGGGAAGCTGCTCTTCGGGGAAGGGAAGGTGAATCCGTTTCCATTGTCTAGCTGTGAAAGCAGCCGAGAGCGGACTTAATTTATTTCTGCAGTGAACACAACCTTTAGTGCCAAGACCTCCCCGGCGTCTAAACGAAGCTCGACCTCGCGCAAGACTTGGGCACGGCCGAAGGATTTGCAGATGCCCGACATCTCCAACAAAGGTGCGGCAGGGATCATGCTAGTGAGCGGGGATCAACTGCTCGTAGCCAGCGAGTTCGGGCTTGTCCTTCAGGGTCGCCAAGTGTTCGACAAAGGCTTCCTGTGGGAAGACGTAGTCAAAGCCCGACTCGCCTTGGCATTCGTATTCAGGGTAAAATTGACAGACGTTGGCCGGGCTGATCATCACGTGGTTGACGGTGACCGCCGCCGGCACGTCGCGGCCGGCTAAGCGCATCAGGCTCAGCGGGATGAGGTAGTTGCCGTAGCGCTCGGGGAAATAGGCGACCGAGGCGACGAAGTGCTCCTCGGCCATCATCGTCTCCAATTCGTCGGCCCCCTTGCCGACGACCAGGGCGTCTTGTCCGCGCCCCTGCTGCTGCACGGCGCGCAACATGCCGGAGACCGACTGGTCGTTGATGGCCGTAATCAGAATCGGTGCGCCTTGAGGGATGCGGCCGAGTGCGTTGCTCATCTGTTGGAAGGAGTACTGCAGCGTGTTCTTGGTGTCGATGCGGATGATGCGCTCGGGGGGGAAGCCGGGCAGCGAGGCGAGGAAACCGGCGATCTGACCTTCGGTGCGCATGGCCGGGATCGCGCCCGACTGCGGCAGTTCGCCCACGACGAAATACCCCTCCGCGAGTGCCCGGTCGCCAAAGCGCGTTTTGGCCGCTTGCGCCAGATAGGAGCCGCCCATAAAGCCCGAGCGGGGGTTGTTGGCACCGAAGTAGGTAGCCCCCGGCATGGGAATGTCGATGGCGACCACGCCGATCTGCTGGCGCTCAAAGTGCTGCATGATCGCCGGGCCAAAGTTGACGTCGGTTTGGAACTCAATGCAGAAATCCACTTGGCGGCGGGCAAAGCTCTCGGCGTTGGCCAAGGCGGTCGGCCCGTTGAGCCGGTTGTCGGCGATTAGCAACTCGACGCCGGCGGCCTCGGCATTGCGCTCGATGCTCTTTTCGACCTTGATGCCAAAGCTGATGTCGCGCTGTAGGTTGGCAAAGCCAAAGACGAGGGCTTGGCCGTTTTTGGGCGGCGCGTGTTGCGCGGCTTCGGAGGCCATGGCTTGGAGCGTTGCCGGTGGGAGCATCAGCCCGTCGTAGGTCGCCGGGTCAAAGCCGTGGAAATCCTCGGCCAGCGACGGCACAGAGGCGAGGAACAGAGAGGCGGCTAGCAGGAATCGGAGCGGAATCATCGCAGTGCTTTCGTTTGGAAATGGACTGAGAATATACGGAGCAGCTAGCGGGTGGCTCAAGGTATGGGGCGAATGCCACCGTCTCAGATCGAGGCCGCAATTCCTTTTCAGGAGCGATGCTGTTGCCTACTATTGAGTACCGAACACTAGTAAGCGATACAAGGAAAGGAAATGTCAATGGAGATTCTTCTATTGTGGCTTCTATGTGGGATTGCCAGCGCGGTGGTTGCCACAAATAAAGGACGAAGCGGTTGTGGTTGGTTTGCACTTGGCGTGTTACTTGGTCCCTTTGGTTTCATCTTGGCTTTAGTCGTTGCTAAAAATCAGGAAGAGGTTGAAAAAAGATCTATTCAAATTGGCGACATGAAAAAATGTCCACACTGTGCTGAACTGATAAAAGCGGAAGCAGTCAAATGCCGTTACTGTGGGGAAGAGATTTAACCGGAAAGGGGCTCTTGCTAAGATAGTGACTAATAGCTAACAGGAGAGAATTATGCTGACCAAAGAAGGATGCCGCACGCGACAGCAACGCCTGTGTGAGCGGCTGGCCGAACTCAACATCGACGCGGCCGTCATCAATCATCCGAAAGAGATTTACTATTTCACCGGGATCATCATCCCCGAGGAATTTCCCGGGCCGCCGGCGATTTTCTGGCTGGGGGCCGATGGGTGCTCCCTGCTGATCGCCCATACCGACGAAGGCGAGCCGTGCGCCGACGAGTGTTTCACCTTTTCCCTCAGCGTCGGCGGCACGGTAACGCCCAACTTGCGCACGGAGATAAGCGAGCTCATCGTCGATGCGCTGCGGGCCAAAAAGCCGGCCGCTAGCCGCTTGGGCTGGCAGAGCGAGTTTTTGCCGCGTCGCTTGGGGCAGGCGGTTGAGGAAGGGCTGGGCAAGACGCCCGCGTGGGTTGCAATCGATGACCTGCTCGCCGACCTGCAGGAGGTCAAGGACCCGGACGAAATCGAGCTGCTGCACAAAGCCGTGCAGGTCGATCTGGCGGCGTATGCCGCGGCCGAAGCGGCGATGGCTCCGGGCGTCAACGAGCTGGAGGTGCTCGCGGCCGCGCAGCGGGCAGCGCATCTTGCGGCCGGTGAGAAGGTTTTCCACGATGGCGACTACCAGTGCGGCGAGCTAGGCGGTTTTGCGCGCAATCGCCCCATTGAGGCCGGGGAAATCTACGTCATCGACGCTTGGTCGGTGTACCGCGGCTACTGGGCAGATTTGTGCCGCAGCTTTGCCGTAGGCGAGCCGACCGAGGTGCAGCACTCGGTCTTCGAGCACGTCAAGGGCTTTCACGACCGCGTCGGCGAGTACTTGCGGCCGGGCAAGGACGGCCGCGAGTGCGCCGTGGCCATGGACGCCTATATCCGCGAGCATCCCAAGCTGGCCGACGTCGGCTTGATTCACCACGCCGGGCACAACATTGGCCTGCGGGCACACGAGATGCCCGATCTCAACAAGGAGCGCGGCGGCACTTTGCGCGTGGGCAATGTGGTCTCGGTCGAGCCGGGAGCCTATATACCCGAGGCGCGGGCCGGGGTGCGATTGGAAAACATGTACCTGATTACTGAGGACGGCTTGGAGAATTTGTCGCCGTATCCAATGGAATTGGGAGCGCACTGTTGAGCGAGGTGCTCGAATTTGCCGCAGACCTTGCCCGGCGCACTGGGGCGCTAATCGCCCAAGCACGGGCGGAGCGAGCATTGGAGCTGAGCTACAAGGAAGGGATTGAGCTGTTGACGTCGGCCGATTTGCAGGCCGACCTGCTCATCCGCGACGAGATCGAACAGACCTTTCCCGACCACTACATCCTCTCCGAAGAATCCTCGCCCGACATCGCAGACCCCGCGCGGCTGCGCGGCCCCTTGTGGGTCATTGACCCGATTGACGGCACTGTCAACTACGCCTATAACCAGCAACAAGTAGGAGTGTCCATTGCCTTTGCCGAAGGCGGCCACGTGCAGGTCGGGGTGGTGCATTGCCCGTTTGTCGCAGAGACCTTTACCGCCCGGCGCGGTGCGGGTGCTTGGCTCAACGGCCGCGCCATCCAAGCCAGCAAATGCAGCGAGCTATCTCGCGCCCTGATTGGCACGGGCTTTCCCTACAAAGCCGCCGACCGAGTGGCTGTCGTCGATCGCTTGCGTCGCGTCCTCGACCACTGTCGCGACATCCGCCGCGTTGGAGCGGCCGCCATTGATCTGTGTTGGGTGGCGATGGGCCGGCTCGACGGCTTCTACGAGTCGCTCAAGCCGTGGGACTTGGCAGCCGCGGCGCTGATTGCGCGGGAAGCGGGCGCTTGCGTCGGGCACTTACAGCCCGTGGCGGGCGAGCTACCAGAAGAATTGGACGGCCGCGATTTGGTCGCCGCCGCGCCGGGAATTTACGAACAACTGGTCGCACTATTGCGATAAACAACGAGGAGACAACAACCCATGAAAATCAGCGACATCAAAGCCTATCCAACGTGGGTCGGGCACCGCAATCAGCTCATCGTCAAGGTCGAGACCGACGAAGGCCTCCACGGCTGGGGCGAGTCCGGGCTATCCGGGCGCGAACTGGCCGTAGTGGGCGCGGTGCGGCACTACCGGGAGTTTTTGCTCGGCCGCGACCCGTGCGAAATCGGGCGACTCTGGCAGGAGATGTACCGCGGCCAGTACTTTGAAGGCGGGCGGGTGTTGACCGCGGCGATTTCGGCCATCGACATCGCCTTGCACGATGTGGTAGGCAAGGCCCTCGGCGTACCAGTCTATCAGCTTTTGGGCGGCAAGCAGCGCGAGTGGGTGCCCTGCTTTGCGACGACTGGAGCACCAGACCTAGAGACCCTGGTCAGCAACTGCAAGCTGCTATTGGACAAGGGATGGGACGTGATTCGCACGGGAATGGCCCAGCGCAAACAGTACGACGACGAGCGGCTGTTCGAGCCGCGCGAGTCCATCGGCATCACCGCGGCGTGGCTGACGGAGGTGCGCCGTGAAATTGGTCCCGACCCGATTTTGGGCATCGACTACCACCATCGGCTAACGGTCGCCGAGAGCGCGTCGTTCTGCCAGAAGATGCCGCCGGGGACGCTCGACTTTCTCGAAGAACCTATCCGCGACGAGTGCCCCGAAGCCTACGAATCGCTGCGCACCATGACCGACGTGCCCTTTGCCATCGGCGAGGAATTTGCCAGCAAATGGCAGTTTTTGCCCTATCTCGAACGAGGCCTCACCCAATTTGCGCGGATCGACGTGTGCAATGTCGGTGGGCTGACCGAAGCGATGAAGGTGGCGAGCTTGGCCGAGTCGCACTACATCGACCTGATGCCACACAACCCACTGGGGCCGATCTGCACCGCCGCGACCGTGCATTTAGCGGCGGCCGTGCCCAACTTCGCGTGGCTCGAACACCGCGTGACGCCGACAGAAGCGGGCAAATTCATGGACGAGGATTTGTTTCCAGAGCAATGCGAATTGGTGGGGTCAATGTTGAAGGTGCCCGAAGGGCCGGGGCTTGGCGTGGAGTTCAACGAAGAGTTGGCCCAAGAGCAGGAGTTCAAGTTTTGGGAAGCACCGCATTTGCGCCGGCGGGACGGGTCCCATACGAACTGGTAGTAGCTGTTTTGAATGTTCTGCCAAAATAGTCCGTAGGTTTGGCGTAGTTCCTGCTCTATGAAGATCGGCATATATTCTGGAGGCCTAAAGCCCTCGAACAAGGAGGCCGATATGAAAGACACGATGACTTATAAGGGCTACACCGGCTCGGCGCACTACGACGACGACCGGATTTTCTACGGCAAGATCGAGTTTATTCGCGATCTCGTCCGCTACGAAAGTGCGGATGTAGATTCACTGCATTCCGCTTTTACAGAAGCGGTGGACGACTATCTCGACTTATGCCAGCAGGAAGGACGACAACCTGAACAGCCGTTCAAAGGCACTTTTAACGTGCGGATGGGCAGCGAACTGCATCGACGGGCGTCCCTATGTGCCAAGGAGAAGGGCGCGGACCTCAATCAAGTGGTCAAAGAGGCGTTGGAGCAGTACTTAGCTGGCGCAGCTTCCCCTTCGCTGGGTACTTCACGTTCCTACCAGGAGCTAATGGCAGACATACGCGCTCGACAGCAGGTGCGTGGCCATAAACCCCCAACTCGGGAAGAGGTTGATGTGGCCCTGCACAGTGAACGGGAAAGCTGGGAGTAGTAATCTATGCGGCTTTATCTAGACGCCGCACCTGTTATCTATACCGTTGAGCAAGTCGAGGGCTTTGCCACAGCCGTTGACGAGCGGATTGGATAGTCAGAAGAGAGTCGGCATCCGTCAGGAAATTATCTCACCGGCCCACAGCGACTGTAAGAACACTTCCCACGGCACAATGCGAATTGGGCCGACGACGCGCTCCGCCGGTTCGTTGCAAACAACTAGCGCTTTTCGGGGTGCGTATTCATCGATAAAGGCGCGGAGAGGTCGCAGGGCCTTATCTTCTACCCGGCTCGTGCCTTTTACCTCAATGGCCACCTCGCCGTTGCCCAGCACAAAATTGACCTCTAGCCCGGACTTGGTGCGCCAAAAGTGAATATCGTAATGAGACTCACTATATGAAGAGTGCGCCCTCAATTCGTAAAAAATAAAATGCTCAAACGCCTCGCCAAAAACTGCGCCTTGCGCGGCCGGCAAATGTCGCTTCTCAAGAGTTCCGGCGACGCCCACATCAAATAAGTAAAACTTGGATGCGCGCGAAATAACTTGGCGGCTTTGCCGTCGCTTGAAGGGGGCGACCATGCTGCCCAAAAGCGTATCGACGAGAATCTGATAGTACTATTAGAAAAGTTGGTCAATTTGCCGTGTGAGTATCCCATCGCCTCAAAAAATCTGGAAAACGCCGGAATATCGCGCGTCAAACCCTCGGCAAAAACTTCTTCCTTTAAGTAGTCTTGCAAATATGCGCCCAGGGAACGGCGGTATTGCGTACTAGCAAAATGATCGGGAATCAGGCCGCGATTTAAGATCCTTAACAGATCCCTATCGCCATCGTTCAACTCGTCAGTCACCAACGGAAACATTTCGTAGCACCACGCCCGTCCGCCGAGCAAGTTGGCGCGTCCCCGCTTGAGCTTGCGTACGCTAGAACCACACAGAATAAAACGCAGCCCCTTATTTTCGATGAGCCAATGCACTTCGTCCAATAAGAGTGGCACGTGCTGCACTTCGTCCAAAATGATCGGAGAGGCCAGCCGTGCTGCGGATTGTGCGAGTAGCTGCTCGCGCAGCAGGGCCGGCCGACGGTTGAAGTCCAACATCAAATCCGTCTTGAGGAAATCATAGACCAAGCTGTTGGGAAACATCTGTTTGAGATAAGTGGATTTACCCGTCTTGCGCGGCCCCCACAAAAAGGCCGATTGCCGCTCGGGTAAGTCCATTTTTAGCCGCCGTGAATACTGAACCATTTTGAATCTTCCTCCAAATTAGTCGAACTTTTTTGGAGTTTAGTACAAAATGGTCAAGCCGTCAAGTAGCACAACATGGACCATCATGCTGCGGCGTTAAAGGCAGAAAGCTTCCGCAGTACCGAGCAGCCGAGGCAACGCTGAAACATCGTCGATAACCGCAACTTTGGGTACTTCGTCAAATTCACTTTTGCTCGTCGCACCTGATAGCACCGCAATAAAGGGCACCTTGGCCCGTGCGGCCGTTAGCGCATCAATAGTACTGTCGCCAACGTAAAGTGCGTCATTAGCATCCACTTGCATTCTAGCGATAGCAGTTGTTAAACCACCGGGATGTGGTTTGTGTTCGGCAACGTCTTCTCCGCCGATGATGACGCCAAAGCGACCAGACAGCCCTTCTCTCGCTAGGATCTCCTCAATTCTATAGCGAAACTTCGTCGACACGATGCCCAACGCAAAACCCATTTCGATCAAACGCTCAGTTGTCGCGGGAACGCTGGCGAATATGGATGTCGAGCTCACCATAATCTGATCGGCTCGTCTGCCAAAGTTGCTTGTGAACAAGCCGACTTTCCGATCGTTAGTTTGCCCAGTCAAACTTATAAAGGTGGCCTCTAAAGACATACCGATAGTTCGCTTGATTCGCTCGTCACCGGCTCGGGGTAAATTCAACTTTTCCAGCGCAAAATTAACACACTCAACGATGCCTTTTGTCGAGTCCGCTAGTGTAAGGTCGAAGTCAAAAAGGATCGCCCGAGCCATAGCTTGCCTCTCTCAATGTGTCTGCTACTTCTCGACCCTGCCGTCTATTCCTAAAAAACCGGAATGAACTTGTGGCACACGGGCGAAGGGACTTCGGCCTTGTGGCCGGTGGGGGTAAGCTGGCCGGTGTCTAGATCGACGCGGAAGGTGAAGATGTCGTCGGTACTGTGGTTGCCAGCGATTAGGTACGTACCCGTGGGGTCGAGGCCGAAGTTGCGCGGGTTGGCACCGCCGGTTGGCACGATCTCGACGAGGGCGAGTTGGCCGGTGTCTGGGTCAATGGCATAGACGGCAATGGAATCGTGGCCGCGATTGGACCCGTAGAGAAAGCGACCATTGGGGTGGACGTGGATG
>RKRN01000285.1 GCA_007571365.1 Candidatus Latescibacterota bacterium | reverse complement strand
TGCGCTAGAGCTAATCGGCATAGCAGGCATAGCAACCGCTTGGAAGTCGGGGTACAAGCTCTGGCGCTACAACGCCCAGCGCGATACGATATTTGAGGTACATGCACATAAGGATTCACTCAACATCTATCTGGAAAAACTGGACAACGACTAACTCGCTGGAGATACGAACCGCGTACAAAGGTCATGGATTATCTCGGCCTTATTGCTCGTCGGCCTGGCCGCACCTCTTTTGCCAGCCTTCCAACGCGGTCTCTTTTTTCGCACACGGATGCTGCGACACTAAGGAGGAAATACGATGATTGAGGTGCTACATCGTACCGTACTCAGTTTCCTCCTTATAACAGTAGCTGTTCTTTGGGCTAGCTGTGGTCTTGAAACGGGCACTGCAATAGATGGGGGACCTGGCTTCGTGATAATGGGGCTCGTCAGGGATAAGGAGACTTTGGAACCAATGAGTAAGGTGGCTATCGTCCGGATGCACTGTGTACCCGATCTACCCGATAGTGTTCTCCTTGATACATCTGTCTACCCACCTATTGAGGGCGGTTGCAAGATACCAGAGAAGATGGCTCTTTTAGGTTGATGCTGGGATGGTGGGCCGCTTGTGCGTCATCCTATCGTGACTGTGCACGCGATCAAATCCGCAGAATGGTCGCTTGGGAATCGGGGTATAAGCTCTGGCGCTACGACGCCCGGCGCGATACGATATTTGAGGTGCATGTAAGGAAGGATTCGCTCAACATCTATATGGAAAAGCTGTATAACGACTAACTCGATGGCAATACGAGCCATGCAAAGATCATGGACTTTCCCGGCCTTATTAGCTATCGGCCTAGCTTGGCCTCTTTTCGCTCGCTCGGCACAGGATGAAATGGAGGCTGGGGAGATCATGCTTTATACCAATGTAGAAGAACAGGAGGAAGTCGTTGCCGCTCTTTTGTGTGCGATCGAAGCCGAGGCAACGACTACGGGGCTCGCGGCCTTTGATTCTCTTTCGGCCCTCTATGGCTTACGTACTATCTCGTTAGGTGATATTAGTTAGTAAATTTAAACAGACCGCAGGCCATCGGCCGCCGCGGTAAAACGTTCACTCCTATCCCAAGAGGAACACACTATGGCTTCTATCGAAGAGCGCGTGAAAGATTTAGTCGTCGAGCAACTCGGCGTGAGCCAGGATCAAGTAAATCTCCAAGCGTCTTTTATTGACGACTTGGGAGCTGACTCACTCGACACGGTCGAGTTGGTTATGGCCTTTGAAGAAGAATTCGGCCTCGACATCCCTGACGAGGACGCCGAGAAGATAATGATCGTAGGCGATGTAATTAAGTACTTAGAAGAAAACAGCAAGGCGTGAGCGGCACTTCAGTGCAGAGGCGCAGAGTAGTTGTTACCGGCTTGGGGGTCTTAGCACCCAACGGCAACGACCTACCGACGTTCTGGGACGCGCTCTTAGCCGGTCGCTCCGGGGTTGGGCCGATCACCAAGTTCGACGCTTCCCAACACCGGACTATGATCGCCGCCGAGCTCAAGGATTTCGATGCCGCGGCGGTTATGGACCGCAAGGATGTGCGCCGCAACGACGCCTTCACGCACTACGCGATCTGCGTGGCTAGAGAAGCGGCTCGCGGTGCCCGACTCGATATGGAAGCGGTTGACCCCGAGCGCGTGGGCGTCATCTGGGGCTCGGGCATCGGCGGGATTCAGACCCACGAAGATCAGCACACCATCCTGCTGGAGAAAGGCCCTAGGCGCGTCAGCCCGTTCTACGTGCCCATGATGATTTCCGACATGGCCCCGGGCATGATCTCTATGGACCTCGGAGCCAAAGGGCCTAACTACGGCACGGTGTCGGCCTGTTCGTCGTCGGCCCATGCGCTCGGTGAGTCAGCGCGCAAGATCCAGTACGGGGAAGCCGACGTGATGGTGACCGGCGGGTCGGAAGCAGCCGTCACCCCCATTTCCATGGCCGGCTTTTCCTCGGCCAAGGCTCTATCGACGCGCAACCACGAGCCTGAGCGGGCTAGTCGGCCCTTTGACGCCGAGCGCGATGGCTTCGTGCTCGGCGAAGGAGCCGGCGCCATTATCTTGGAGGAATTGGAACACGCGCAAAGGCGCGGGGTCGAGATCTACGGCGAATTCCTCGGGCTGGGTTTTACGGCCGACGCCTATCACCAAACGGCGATGGCTCCCGGGGCCGAGGGCGGGGCGCGGGCCATGCGTATCGCCCTGCAAGATGGGGGTTTGGACCCGGGCGACATCGGCTACATCAATGCCCACGGCACCTCAACGCCCATGGGCGACCAGCAAGAGACTACGGCGATCAAGACGGTATTCGCCGGCTACACCGACGGCATGGCCGTAAGCTCGACTAAGTCGATGACTGGGCATCTGTTGGGTGCGGCCGGCGCCATCGAGAGCATCGCCTGCATCATGGCACTCAAAAGCGGGGTGCTGCCGCCGACGATCAACTACGAAAACCCCGACCCCAACTGCGACCTCGACTGCGTACCCAATCAGGCGCGCCGCGTGCCGGTGAACTACGCCCTCAACAATTCTTTTGGCTTTGGCGGTCACAACGTGGCGCTGGTGTTTGGGTGCTTCACTCGCTGACGCACTTGCCCAGCACGCCCCGTGCAAACGAGGTTTTCAACCGGGCATTAGGCAGATGAGCTGGATTTCAACCTTGTGGAATCGCTGCAAGCCGACGGGCGATTCAGCAGCGCGTACTGTGGGTTCGCGGTACGCGCTCGAAAAACTGTTGGGCTACCAATTCAAGGACGAGAATTTGTTGGTCAAGGCCCTCAAGCATCGATCGTATGTGTACGCTGAAGAGGGCAGCGACCGCATTGAGTCGAACGAGCGGCTCGAATTTCTCGGCGACGCCGTGTTGGAGCTGTTGGTCACCGACTACCTCTTTCGCCGCTTTGAGGACAAGGGCGAAGGCGAGCTGACCCAGATGAAGTCTCAGCTAGTCAGTCGCAAGGTGCTGGCGCGCCAAGCGGACCGTCTTGGGATAGGAGCCTTTATACTACTGAGTGAGGACGAGCGCGAAGCCAATGGTGGACAGCGGTCGTCGATCCTCTGCGACACTTTGGAGTCGTTGATTGGGGCGATCTATCTCGACGGAGGCCTAGAGGCTGCCCGCTCCTGTGTGCGGCGCGTGGTGCTGGCGGATTTTCACCAAATAGTCCAAGCGGACGCGAATTTCAACTTCAAGAGCAGGTTGCTTGAATACTCGCAGAGCAAGGGCAATGGCCACCCCCGCTACTTGGTGTACGCCGAGCATGGGCCCGATCACGACAAGATCTTCAGCGTCGAAGTGTGCATCACGGGCCAGCGCATGGGTTGGGGCCAGGGGCGGAGCAAGAAGGATGCACAACAGATGGCGGCCAAGGACGCCCTTGAGAGTTTGGACGCGCTCTAATGGGTCTTGCTTGGCGCGTCGTCGATACAGGCGCGAACTGTGGCGCGTACAATATGGGCGTCGATCAAATTCTCGCCGCGGATGCGGCGCAAGGTCCGGTACTGCGATTTTACGGCTGGGACCCGCCGGCTATCTCCTGCGGCTGGAACCAGCAGCCCGAGCGCGAGGCCAATGTCGAAGCCTGTCGTGCGCTGGGTATTGACGTGGTGCGTCGGCCCACGGGTGGACGGGCGGTGCTGCACTGGGAGGAACTGACCTACAGCATCGCCTGCCCTGCGGATACACTGGTCGCGGGTGGCGGGATAGAAGCTACGCACCGCAAAATCGGCGCTTGCTTGGCCGAAGGGCTGCGGCTTTTCGGGGCCCCGGTCGAATTGGCAAGGGCGGGTCGTTGCGTTGGCGGCTTGCGGTCGGGCCCTTGTTTTGGTAGCACGGCGCGCTGGGAACTCAAGTGTCAGCAGCGCAAGTTGGTCGGCAGCGCGCAGCGGCGCTACGGACGCCGCTTGCTGCAACACGGGTCCATTTTGCTCGGTCGGGCCCACCAACGCCTGCCGCAACTTCTGCGGATTGACGAGGACGTGCGGCAAAAATGGACCCGTCAGGTGCGGGCGCACAGCACGGATTTGCAGGCCTGTATGGGGCGGCCCATTGACCGGGCCGAATTAGTCCATTGCTTGCTTGAGGGCTTTAGGCGTCAACTTGGCGCAAAGATGCGCTGGGAGGCGCTGGCCGCCGATGAGATGCGCCGGGCTACGGCTTGGGGAAGGGACAGCGCGTGATCGCACCGGATCCCGTATTAGAAGTCCACAACTTGCGGACCTACTTCCACACCGAAGAGGGCGTCGCCCGCGCTGTCGATGGGGTGTCGTTTGCGGTGGGGCGCGGCCAGACGCTGGGGTTGGTCGGCGAAAGCGGCTGTGGCAAGAGCGTCAGTGCCTTCTCAATCATGCGCTTGGTGCCCGATCCACCGGGCCGCATTGAGGGCGGCCAGATCCTGCTCAAGGGGCGCAATTTGCTCGCGCTGGACGAAGAGCAGATGCGCCGCGTGCGCGGCGACGACATCGCGATGATTTTTCAAGAGCCGATGACGAGCCTCAACCCGGTGCTGACCTGCGGATTCCAGATCGCCGAGGCCGTGGTTTTGCACCAGCAGGTCCCCATGCCGGAAGCCCGCGCCCGTGCGATCGAGATGCTGCACTTGGTGGGGATTCCTGCGCCCGAACAGCGGATCGACGAATATCCCCATCAGCTATCGGGCGGGATGCGCCAGCGGGTAATGATCGCTATGGCACTGTCGTGCAACCCAGACGTGTTGCTTGCCGACGAGCCGACCACGGCCCTCGATGTGACGATTCAAGCGCAGATCCTCGCGTTGTTGGAATCGCTGCAAGAATCGCTGCAAATGGCGATTGTGATGATCACGCACGACCTCGGGGTGATCGCCGAGACCGCAGACCAAGTGGCCGTCATGTACGCCGGCCAAATCGTCGAATACGCGCAAACGCAAACGCTATTTACCCTTCCGCGGCACCCTTATACGCGCGGCTTGCTGCGCTCGATCCCGCGGCTGGACGCCGCGCAGGAGCGCTTGGACATCATCCCGGGGGTGGTGCCCGACGCCCGCGTCTTTCCGCCGGGGTGTCGCTTTGCTCCGCGCTGCCCGCTGGCCGACGCCCACTGTCGGGCCGAAGCACCGCCGCTAGTGGAGATTGAAGCCGGGCACTGGGCAAGCTGCTGGAAGGCGGGAGACGCATGAGCCAAGCTGCGCCCTTGGTCGAGGTCAAGGGTCTCAAAAAATACTTTCCCGTGCGCCAAGGGCTTTGGGGGCGGGTGCAGGCCCACGTCAAGGCTGTCGACGGGGTCGATCTGGCGATTGGGCGCGGCGAGACCTTGGGCGTAGTCGGCGAAAGCGGCTGCGGCAAGACTACGCTGGGCCGGCTCATGCTGCGGCTCATTGAAGCTACAGCCGGGCAGGTGCGCTTTGCCGGGGTCGACCTATTAGCGTTGGGCAAAGAGGCCATGCGGCAGCAGCGGCGCGACATGCAGATCATCTTCCAAGATCCGTATGCGTCGCTCAATCCGCGGATGACGGTCGGCGGCATCATCGGCGAAGCCCTAAAAATCCACGGCCTGGCCGAGCGCGCCGAACTGGCCGAGCGGGTGGGGGCGTTGCTGGAGATGGTCGGGTTGCCGGCCGATTGTGTGCGGCGCTACCCGCACGAGTTTTCCGGCGGCCAGCGCCAGCGCATTGGCATTGCCCGCGCCTTGGCGGTGCGGCCGCAATTTATCGTCGCCGATGAGCCGGTGTCCGCGCTGGACGTTTCGGTGCAGGCCCAGATCATCAATTTGCTGCAAGACCTACAGCGCGATCTGGGCCTAACGTATATGTTTATTGCCCACGACTTGAGCGTAGTGCGCCACATTGCGGATCGGGTGGCCGTGATGTACTTAGGGCGCGTAGTCGAGGTGGCGGCGCGCGATCTGCTCTACCGCCAGCCATCCCATCCCTATACGCGGGCCCTGCTGGCGGCTGTGCCCACACCCGACCCGCAGACGAAGCGGCAGCGCGTCCTCTTGGCGGGCGACGCGCCCAATCCAGCGGCCGTGCCCTCGGGCTGCGCCTTTCACCCGCGCTGTCCGGAGCGCGAGGAGATCTGCACCCGCGTCGTGCCGCACCTCGTCGATCTGGGCGGCGGTCACTGCACGGCCTGTCTGCTCCGCTATCCCGCGGAGCTGAAAAACCGGCTGGCTGCTGAGGCCCCCCCAAAAAACGCAAGATAGCAGGAGAACGATAGCTTATGATGACTTTGTTGCGCCAAAAGACGGTGCTGGTTTTGTGGTTTGTGATATTCGCCTTTATCGGCTTAATCGTCGTCGAGTGGGGAGCCGACTACTCGGGCGCGGGCGCCAACGACGCGGGCGATACCGTTGGCGTGGTCAATGGCGAGACCATTTCGCTGCAAGAGTTCCAAGACGCGCTGCGGCGGCTAGCGCGCCAGATGCCGCAGGAGCAACGCACCGATCAGGCCCTGCTCGTGCAGCAGGTATGGGACTACTACGTCCGCGAGATTATTCTAAATCAAGAGTACGAGCGCTTGGGATTTGAGTTGACTGATGGAGAAATAGCTTTTTACACGCGGAACAAACCCCCGCCGGCCGTGCATGAATTCGAGATTTTTCAAACCGATGGCGCGTTCGACAGGGACAAATACGCCCAGTTTATCGGCAATCCGGCCAATCTCAGCGACCCCAACAACCAAGCCTTAGTCCTGTGGATCGAGAGCACGATTGAGCGGCAATTGCTCGAGTATAGGCTCCAGCGGATGCTGCGGGGCACGGCGCAGGTGAGTCCCAATGCGGCGCATCAGCACTTTGCCGAGGCCCACGAAAAGGTGCGTATCGAATACGCATTTGCCCCCAGCGACGCCCCGGACGACGAAATCGAGATTTCCGATGAAGATTTGGCCGCCTATTACCAAAAAAACTTAGCCGACTACGAGCATCCCGACCAAGTAAAGCTGGAATACGCACACTTTCCCAAGGTGGCCAGCGCCGCGGATTCGCTGGCGATCAAAGAGGAGATCGACCGGCTGCGCCAAGAGATCGAGGCTGGAGCAGATTTTGCCGAATTGGCTGGGGTGGTCTCCGACGACGAAGGCTCGGCCGCCCAAGGCGGCGACCTCGGCTTTTTTGGTCGTGGTCGGATGGTCGCGCCCTTTGAGGAAGCGGCTTTCGCCTTGGCCCCCGGCGAACTTTCCGAGCCGGTGCAGACGCGCTATGGCTGGCATCTGATCAAGGTGGAAGAACGCTTGGAGCAAAGCGGCGAGGAGCAGGTGCATGCCCGCCACATCCTGCTCAGATACCAGCCCTCGCGCACGACCGAGGACAGCTTGCGCAGCATGGCTGAGGCGTTCCAAGAGCAAGCCGCGGCCGAGGGATTTGCGGAAGCGCTAGCGGCCTCTGGCACTGAGGCGACCCCCACGGATTTTCTGCAAAAAAACCAAGCCGTGCCGGGCATCAGCGCCAACACCACGTGGCTCGTCAACTGGTTTTTTGAACAGGAACTCGGAGCCGTCAGCCAAGTTATCGAGGACGACTCGGGGTTGTGGGTGGTGCAACTGGTGGCCAAACGCCCCGAAGGTGCAGCACCCTTGGATGAGCTGAGGGACCGGCTGGAGCCGTTGGTGCGGGCGCACAAAAAGGCCGCCCGCGCCGCCGCACGACTGAAAGCCGTGCGGCAAGAAGTAGAAGCGGGAGTTAGCTTGGCGCAGGCCGCCCAAAATGCCGGGGTGGAGTTCCACGCGCCCGAGGCTTTTGCCCGCACCGAATCGGTGGAGGGGTTGGGCCGGGCTAGTGCGGTGATTGGTGCGGCCTTTCGCTTAGTAGAGGATCAGCTCAGCGAAGTGATCGAGGTCGCCGAGGGCAGCAAGCGCGGGGCGTACTTGCTCAAGCTGCTGGAGAAGACGCCGGTCGATGCAGAGCAATTTGCCGCCCAGCGCGAACAGGTCGTCGCTCAGCTTCAGGCCCAGCGCGAGCAGGAGGCCGTGCAAAACTGGTTCGCGCATTTGTACGAGACGGCCGAGATTGAGGACAACAGGCATCGCTTTTTCACGTTTTAGATTGGAGAGGAATCATGTCAGCAGCACCGGGACAAACGCAAATCGGCTTTATCGGCTTGGGGATCATGGGTGCGCCCATGGCCAAGAACCTGCTCAGGGCCGGTTATCAACTCAATGTGTACAACCGCAGCGACCGGCCGCGCGTCGACGAAGTAGTAGCAGCCGGCGGCGTGCGCACTAGATCGCCCAAAGAGGCGGCGACCGGTGCGGATGTCATCATCAGTATCGTCACAGATACGCCCGATATGGAGGCCGTACTGGTGGGTGCGGAGGGCGCGATTCACGGCGCTAAAGAGGGCGCGGTCGTCATCGACATGAGCACGGTGTCGCCCAAAGCCACCCGGGCCGTGGCGGCGGCCTTGCAGGAGCGGGGCGTGGCCATGCTCGACGCCCCGGTCAGCGGCGGTGATGTGGGCGCGATCAACGGCACCTTGTCGATCATGGTCGGCGGCGACGAGGCCGTCTTTAACCGCTGCCGGCCGGTCTTTGAGGCAATGGGTACCAACATCAACTTGATCGGTCCTAACGGCGCGGGTCAGACGACTAAGCTCTGCAACCAAATCGCGGTTTCGGTCAACAACATGGCGATGGCCGAAGCTCTGATGCTGGCGGCAGCCTCCGACTTGGATGTGCAAAAGGTCATTGACGCGATCAGCGGCGGCGCGGCTGGCTCTTGGCAGTTGAGCAACTTAGGGCCGCGCATTGCCGCAGGCGATTTTGACCCGGGCTTTATGGTCTATTTGCAGCAAAAAGACCTGCGCTTGGTCTTGCAGGCGGCCAACGATGTCAAGCTGGCTCTGCCGGCGGTGAGCATCGCCCATCAGTTTTTCAACATCGTCGAGCGCGCCGGTTGTGCCGAGGAGGGGACCCAGGCACTGATCAAGGCTTATGAAGCTCAGGCCGGCCGCCCAGCGCGGGCCAAGTAGCTAGCGGCGGTGCAACTCGAACTGAAAAAGGTCGGGGTCCTGCTGCGCGACCAGGATTTGGACTATCCGGTCGCCGAGGTCCGCGACCTTTTTGCTGCGCACGGGATTGTCGTGTGCTTTATCGAAGGCGACGAGCACCCAGACGATTTGGACTTGGTCGTCGCGCTCGGCGGCGACGGTACGGTGCTCCGCGCCTTTGCGCGCTTCCCGCAGCGGCCGGTGCTGGCGATCAATTTTGGCACGGTCGGCTTTTTGACCGCTGGCGACCGCAAGGACTTGGCGCGTATCGTCCAGCTCTTAGTCGATGGCCAGTACTTCGTCAGCGAGCGCTTGGTGCTTTCTTGCCGCCATCCCGGCGGCGAGCGTCTGGTCTTCAACGAGGTTACTTTGCGGGCGCACCACAAGATGCTCTCTACGGATGTCTTTGTCGACGACGCCAAAATCCGCACCATTCGCGGCGACGGGGTGGTTGTCGGCACACCGACCGGTAGCACCGGGCTGTTGCTATCGATAGGGGCACCGCTGGTCATGCCGGAAGTGCGCTGCATGTTGCTCGACGGCATCAACGAATACAACTTTACGTCGCGGACTTTGATTTTACCGGCTGAGAAGCGAGTGCGTCTGCGCGTCTGCTCCGAGACCGTCGATAGCCACGTGGCACTCATTGCCGATGGCCGCGAAATATGCAGTTTAGCACCCGCGCAGGAGGTGTACGTCAGCCAAGCGGCCCACACAGCGCGGCTGATATACCTCGACGACAAGTACTTTTTTCACAATTTGTCGGAGAAGTTGTCTTGGTAGAGCCTATACTAGGCGAGGTGCCAATATGGATAAACACCAAATTTACCATTCTGACCCTGAGATCATAGGGGGGACTCCGGTGTTCACGGGCACTCGGGTTCCAGTGGATAGTCTCATCATTCACCTGAAGGCCGGCGATTCTATTGAGCAGTTTCTCGACGGATTTCCAAGTGTAAGCCGCGAGCAAGCCGAGGCATTCCTCGAATTGGCTCTGGCCGAAGTTATAGAGAGCAGGGCGTAAGAGCCTTCATCCCGATGCGCCTTTTGCTCGACGAGCAACTTGACTGGCGTCTGATCCGTATGTTCAGAGACGCACACGAAGTTTGTTTCGTCCGTGGGATGGACCGGCATGAGCAACGGCGATCTACTGGATGTGGCAGAACAGGAGTTCGATGTGCTGATAACGATGGACCAGAATATAGAGCACCAACAGCATTTATCACGATATAACCTCGCTGTGATTTTGTTGGTGTCAACGAGCAATCGTTTGCAGGATACCGAGAAATTTGTGCCTGCGATTGAAGACGTACTGACCACTGGGGTGGAGTCAGGGCGGATATACCGACTGACGGATTAACTGGGTCGATCCTAAAAATTTTCGTTGGTGGAGGAGATACTATGCGCGTGGAGGTAATCGGCGCGGATCGCCCTTGGGGGTTGGACAGTCGGGTGGTGCTCGTTGCCGATGGCCGCGAGATATGCAGCTTGGCTCCGGCGCAGGAAGTGTATGTCAGCCAAGCGGCGCACACGGCGCGGCTGATATACCTCGACGACAAGTACTTTTTTCACAACTTGTCGGAGAAGCTGTCGTGGTGATGAAGCTAAAATACCCGGTGATCTATGAATGCACGTCCAACAACTACTCGGCCTATGCGCCCGATCTGCCCGGCTGCATAAGCACTGGGAAAACTTGGGAGGAGATTCAGAGAAATATCCGCGAAGCCATCACTTTTCACATCGAGGGCCTGATGGAATACGGCGATCCCTTTCCCCAACCGCAGATGTCCATTGAGGAGGCAATGACTTTCCATTGCAAAGCTCTCACAGAATACGACGATTAGATTCCTCAACTGGAAACAACAGCAGGTATAGCTGAGGTTGAGGTCAAACCACCACAGGCGGCTAGGGTATGAATACGCGATGATTTTCTTGGTAGAGGAGATGCTATGCGCGTGGCAATAATCGGCGCAGATCGCCCTTGGGGAGCACTACTGGCGGCAGAGTTGGGGGCGGAACTCGAGGTGGTAGCACTCGGCGCAGCAGACACTAGCGACCTAGCTGGCTATCGGCAGGTCGATTTGTTCCAGCGCGAAGCATTAGACCCGGTGCTGGCTGGTGCCCAAGCCATCGTCCACGCGGCCGGCGGCGATCCGGCTGGCGATGACGAACAGGCTCTGCTCG
This sequence comes from Candidatus Latescibacterota bacterium, assembly GCA_007571365.1. Taxonomy (GTDB): domain Bacteria; phylum Latescibacterota; class UBA2968; order UBA8231; family UBA8231. The sequence goes on along the minus strand of RKRN01000285.1, from coordinate 16,196 downwards.
ACATCGCAGCGCGGGGAACCTACGTGGCATTGACGGCGGCCTGTGCCGTTGGCATCGAGAAAGCGGTGTTGTTGAGCAGCCTCGATTTGCTGCGCGACTACCCGGAAGAATACTTGGTTGATCCGCAGTGGAATGCCTTACCGCGGGCCGCGGCCAGATCGTTGGCACCGCTTATGGCCGAATTGGTCGGCCGCGAGATCGGCCGCACCGGCCAGATTGCGGTGCATTGTTTGCGCCTCGACGAATTGGGCGCGGAGACCACAGCCGACGACTCAGTGGCCGCCGTGCGCCAAGCCCTTACTGCCGAGCGCGAAGGGCACCACTGGTCGCTGGCGCACGTAGCGTCGAGCGGGCGCTTCGCTTAATGGAGGTATCATGGCAACGGTGAACGAAGGCAAGGTGGTGGTGTTTGGGGCCGGTGGCCCGGTCGGCGCGTCGGCGATTGCCGCGCTCAAAGGGCATTACACCTTGCGGGTGACTGATCTCCGGCCAATGGCCGAGGTAGCAACCGCGCCGCCGCAAAGTGCCCGAGCGCCGATCCCGGAGGTGTTGGGGCCGCCGCACGAAAATCGGGTCGTCGATATTACCAACTACGCGCACGTGTTGGCCGCCTGTGAGGGCATGGACGCGGCGATCAATGTATCCGTCGTCCGGCCGCATCCCGTACTGGCCTTCCAAGTCAACATGGTCGGCGCGTACAACGTGGCCAAAGCCTGCGTTGCCTGCGGCATAAAAAGGCTGATCCACACCGGGCCTTTTCACACCTCCTTAAACCACAACGCCGACTACTGGCACGACTTCCAAATACAAGCCGACATCCCGCTGCATCCCGGTGCCGATCTCTACGCGCTGAGCAAATATCTTGGCGGGCACATTACGCGCGTGTTCGCCGAGCGCACGGGCTTGGAGGTGCTCACCTTTGTCTATACGCATTTTCGGCCGCGGGAGATTTTGCCCGAGGAACATGGGCAGGGAGTGCATCCCTACGTGACTTCGTGGGAGGATACCGGGGAGGCGTTCTTGTATGGGTTGCGGGCACCCGAGATGCCGTCGCCGTACGAGGATTTCTTTATCTGTGCGCGGTTGCCGCACGACAAGTACCGGCCCGACAAGGCCAAGCGGCTTTTGGGGTGGGAGGCTAAAGACCGATTTGAGGCATTGTACACGCGGCCTTGACAGGCACCGGAAGGGCCTATACCTTGCCTGCAATACAATAGGCTGCTTGGATGAAGAAGCATTGACTCCTAAAAAGTCATGTCCAATCTAACAAGGAGCCTTTTTCATTTTACAGGCCCAAAATCGTTAGAGGCGGTATGAAAACGCGGAGTGTCGTCCCTCGTCCCCGCCCCGTGTCGGGGCACGGGGCGACGTTCTTTCGCGGGAATAATCGTCTCTAGCCAGTGCGCCCGCCCGCCTCTGACCCAGGTGGATTCCCGCGGGTGCGGGAATGACAAACGGCGGTTCAACGCGATCCTAGGTGGGTTTTCAGATAGCTTCTTAAGCTCATGCACCAACGCCGAGTTGGGCTAACACCCTTAAGTCCCCAAGAAAGGGGAAGTTTTGGGAATAAGCGAAGAGGGCCAAGTACAGCCGCTAGAGGACGAGGGCTACAAGAAACTATTCGGTTTAGACATCTATCTGACTCCAGTATTCACCATTTCCAGTATCATCATTGTCGCTTTTGTCGCTGGGGCACTCGGCTACCAAGAAGCCGCGACGGAAATTTTCAAAAATACCCGCGAGTGGCTTACCACACACCTCGATTGGTTTTTCTTGATTTCCGCTAATCTGCTGCTGCTCTTTTGTCTGTACGTAGCCTGCTCGCCTCTGGGCAAGGTGCGCCTCGGCGGGGCCGATGCAAAAACCGAATACTCCAACGCAACTTGGTTTGCCATGCTCTTTGCCGCTGGTGTGGGTATCGGTCTGCTGTTTTACGGCGCGGCCGAGCCGATCTACTACTTCCAGAGTCCACCGCTTGGCATCGCCGCTGCCACCGAAGAAGCTGCTGCCGTCGGCATCGCGGCAACCATCTTTCACTGGGGGTTGCACGCTTGGAGCATTTACGGCGTCGTTGGACTCGCCTTGGGGTACTTCGCCTACAACCGTGGATTGCCGCTCGCGATTCGCTCGGCGTTTTATCCCTTGTTCGGCGACCGCATCTGGGGCTGGCCCGGCCACATTATAGATACGTGCGCCATCTTCGCTGGCCTGTTCGGGCTTGCGACTTCGCTCGGCTTTGGCGTTAAACAGCTAGCCTCTGGTCTGCATTACCTGTTCGATGTTCCCGCCAATAACACCACCATGGTGGTGCTGATTGTGGTGATTACGTCCATCGCGCTGACATCGGTGTTGACAGGTATTAATGTTGGGATCAAGCGTCTTAGCCAGTTCAATATAATTCTCGCGCTTTTGTTGCTGTTGGCGGTTATCGCACTTGGGCCGACGCTCTACATTCTCCGCAGCATGTTCGTCGCACTTGGTAGCTATTTCGCCAAGGTTGTGCCGCTTAGTAATTGGATCGGGCGCGAGGATGTGGATTTCCTGCACGGCTGGACCACCTTTTACTGGGCCTGGTGGTTTGCTTGGGCGCCCTTTGTCGGCACGTTCATCGCCCGCATTTCCAAAGGTCGCACCGTGCGCGAATTCACGCTTTTTGTCCTCGTCCCGCCGGTGGTGTTGTGCTTGCTGTGGTTTGGCACCTTTGGCGGCACGGCCCTCCATCAGCACATCGTGGGAGGCTATACCGGGGTAACCGAAAATGTTGCGGCGTGGAAGCTAGAAATCGCCTTGTTCAAGATGTTCGACAAAATGCCGGCGACCGAGCTGTTTTCAGGGGTGGCGATCCTGTTGACCGCCGTATTTTTCGTTACTTCGTCGGATTCCGGCTCGTTGATTATCGACACCATTGCATCCGGTGGCAACATAGACGCTCCGGTAGCGCAGCGGGTCTTTTGGTGTACCATTGAGGGCTTAGTCGCCATCGCCCTCTTGCTGGGCGGAGGGCTGCATTCGCTGCAGGCGGCCTCACTGGCCACCGGCTTTCCGTTTGCCCTTATCGTCTTGGGAATGGCCATTTGCGTCTGGCTAGGGCTGCGCCAAGAAATGCGTGCAGCACCCTGACATCATTTGATCCTGATGGGCCAGACGTCATAAAAATGAACCCCGTTCATTCTTACATACCTGATGTTACGCAATGTCGTTAGAATCCGTCGGCCCATTGGAGGGTGTCCCGGGCGTACCCTTCGACCCGCTCAGCGGCGGGCCCACCGTAGGGACAGACACATAGGTCTGTCCCTACTGCGTAACGTCAATCCCATAAAAAGGAGGGACTGCGATGCGATTTTCGCATAGACATATTGGGGTGCTAATCGCCGCGGCTTTGGTTTGGGCGGCACCGGCGTGGACGCAAGCGACCGGTACTATCGTCGTTTCCGTAGTGGACGACGATAGCGGCCAAGCACTGGAGACGGCCTTGGTGTATATCCCGGCCTTGGACCTAGGCGGGATGTCGGACGCACAGGGCCAGTTTACTATGGCCGACGTGCCGATAGGCGAGCACAAATTGCACGCCGAATTGATCGGCTATTCGTCGGCAACCGCCACGGTTGCGGTCGCGGCCGGGCAAACTACGACCATCGAGTTGCGGATAAAACCCTCGGCACTGCTGCTCGAAGAGTTGGCGGTAACCGGCACGGCTGTCAAGAATTCTCACGTCAGTTCGACCTATGCCGTTGCGGTTACCGGCCGGGACAAGATGGCCGAACAAGGATCGCCGCAGGCGGTTGATTTCTTTAAGAACTTGAGTGCCAGTCACGGGGTGATCGGCGAGCGCAGCAGTTGGTACAATGCCAACCAAGCCGCCACTCTTGCCGAGAGCATTGCCAACGTCAATCTGCGCGGTCTGGGTGCTTCGCGGACGCTGGTGTTGATCAACAGCCGCCGCCAGACCTATGTCCCGGCGCGCTTGATCGGCGGGCGCTTCGTCGATGTAAACGCCATTCCCGCCATCGCCGTGGACCGGGTCGAGGTGCTCAAAGAAGGGGCCTCGGCTATCTATGGTTCGGATGCGGTGGCCGGCGTCGCCAATTTTTTGACGCGCGCCGACTTCGAGGGCTTTGAAGTCGCGGCCGCACACGAGTATCTCGCGGGCGCGGGCGATAGCAACGTCGGCGCAATCTGGGGTGGCAAAGTCGGTAACGCCCAGGCGGTTGTTGCCGGAGAATGGCGCGGGCGTCAGGCACTACCGGCCTCCGAGCGGAACTACCTGCTACAGCCATGGTATGGCGGCGGGCAGCGTCTCGGCTGGTCGAGCTTGGGCAATCCGGGCACCTTCGCCGTCGGCGCACCCGCGCCGTGGACCGCTGCCATTCACGCCCCGCGTTGCGAGGAGTTTGGCGGCTTCCGCGAATCTTGGACCTGCCGCTTCCGCTATCAGCAGTATGAGAATCTAATTGAGGACATGAGCCACACGCGCGCTTTTGCCGAGGTCAACGGCGCGTTGGACAATGGCACCGAGTATCACTTAGAGGGGCTGTGGGCCGCGGCTGAGATTCCCGCGTGGTACACGACTCCTTCGTATCCTCCCTTTCCCTTGACCGATACGAGTATCATGGAAGTGATGCCCAACCATCCAGGGCGAGAGGCCTTCTGCGCGGACTACGGCGCTGAGGAAGGCGACCTCTACTACGCCGAATGCCAAGGCGGCGAGAACTGGTATTTCAATGGCCGTCCATTTGGCAACTCCGGTCCTGGGCGCACGCTGGGCCGCGACTCTCGCACCTTGCGCTTTGCCGCTTCGGCCCATGGCGACTTTGCATCGTTCGGCGGCCGAGAGACTGATTTTGATCTAGGCCTGTCCTATTCCCGCACGGAGGGCAACTACAACCTGCCGGGGGTGTACATTGAGCGGCTGTTCCTCGGCTTCCGCGGGTTTGGCGGCCCCGATTGCGGCGTCGGCGTAGAGGCGGACAACACGTCCCTTGCCGGGATGCGGCTCGGCCCACTCAACGGCCAAGTGGCCGGTCAGGGCGACTGCCAGTACTACAACCCCTTCGGCAATGCCATTGAGTTCGCGGAGCAATACGACGCGGAGTTTGCCACCCAAGCCAATCCCGATTACCGCCCCGAGCTGGCCAACAGTCCCGAGTTGCGGCACTGGCTCAATCAGGAAGTCGATCTGCAGAGCACCGCGGACATGCTGGTCGCCGATGCGACGCTGAGCGGAACGTGGGTTGAGGATGTCGCCAGCTACGCGGCTGGCTACCAGTTCCGCCTGCTCAATGCCAGCGGCGATCCCAACGACGAGGGCGATGTGACCATCAATCCCTGCCCGGTGATCGGCGATGATGGGTGCTCGGCCGAGGACATGTTCGGTCCCTATGCGTTCACCAATGTGCATCGGCCCTACGACGAATCGCAGACCGTGCATCGCTTCTTTGCCGAGATTCCCCTGAGCTTGGGATCGCGCTTTGACACTCAGCTCGCGGCCAACTACGAGTTCCACGATGTGGCGAGCAGTTTCGATCCCAAGTTTGGCTGGCGCTATCAGCTAGTAGAATCGCCGACTCAATCCTTGTTTTTGCGCGGCTCGGTGCAGACGACATTTCGCACGCCATCGCTAGACGATGTAAACGAAAGTCCGCTGTCGACGCTTGAGTGGATCAATGAGACGGGCGCCTATCAAACGGTGGACCGATTCGGCAGCAAGGACCTCAAACCCGAACAGGCTTTTACCTATAACGCGGGTTTTGTCTTGGTCACGGAGGCCGGCTTTGACGCGACGTTTGACTACTGGAGCTACGATTTCGAGGATGTCATCGGCTCCATGCCGCACGGGGCTATTACCGCCTTATACGCCGATGAAGCGAATAAGGACGCCCTCAAGCAGTTCATCGTCTGCCCAGACGGGATCGGCACGGGCACCTGCACGGCCTCCGAACTGGAGCGGGTGCAAGTTGATATCGTCAACTGGCCAGGGGTTAAGACCTCGGGGGTTGATTTGCATTTGGGCGGGTCCGCGGATGCCGGAGCTGGAAAAGTTTCGCTCGGCTTGGATGCTACCTATACGTTGGAGTACCAGACAAAAGCTCTGATGTTTGGCAATCTAGTGTTGCAAGAGGGGGCAGACGCGGCGGGCTACCTAAACTTTGGCAATCCCATTGCGACCTCACTGCCGCGGTTGAAGGGGCAGGTGTCGGCGGGCTATCACTGGGCAGGCTACCGCCTCGTGAGCTTTGTGAACTACATTTCGTCGTACGAAGACCGGGGATCAATCAACTCTGGTAACGATGCCATTGTAGAGTTATTCGGCACCATTGACCCGTTCGTCACGTGGGATGTGAGCTTTTTGTGGGGCTTGTCCGAGGGCGTCCATATCGCGCTGTCGGGGATAAACCTGCTCGACGCCAAGGCACCACTGGTCAACATCGAGCAAGCCTACGATGGCTTTACCCACGACCCCAAGGGCCGGCGATTGAAGCTGTCTGTGTCCTGTAATTTTGGTGGGTGAATGGAATTACGGCGGGCCGTCCAATCCAGCTTGGACGGCCCGCCGTAGTATTGCTCCGAGGCCCGCTCCACTCGCTACTTTTTGCTCTCTCACCGATTGAGAAACAGATAATCAATCGGCTCCTCAGTGAATTCCGCATTGTGATTTAGACCGCAATCATCGGGAAAGGCCTTTTCACAACCGGTGTTGAACCTCAGCGGTCCGCGATTCCTATACCAAGAGATACATTGGACCAAGGCGATCATATGCCGCGGCCGATCGGAGCAATTCGCAACCCCTCGATGCCAGAGCCTCATGTCGCGGATGAGTACGCTGCCCTTTTTCGCGCACCCTCTTACCGGGGGTAGGACCTGCCGTTGCGCCTTTTCGGTTTCCTGGTCGATCACTGTGTCCGGGAAGGTGTGCAGATGCGTGCCCGGCCACAGCTCCACAGCCCCGTTTTCTTCAGAAACATCGTGCGGAGAGATGTTTACTACCACGCACGCGGTCGGGTGAGCCGGTGCGTACCCGGGCCATAGATGAGGCCCGTCCCGATGCAACGGCTGGGTGCCGCTGCCGGGACAATTGGTGTTGCCGTTGTAAAAGCTGTTGAAGATGCCTTCGCCCAACAGAGCGGTGTTGACCTGAATCACCAGCGGATTGGCGACAAGCTCGCGAAAGACAAAGGGAGCGAACGGAGGCGGTCCCTGTTGTAGATGCCCTTTGATACCGCCGGCACCGCCCCACAGCTCCCGATCGATCAAGACCTTGGAATCCTGATCCATCTTCTCCCGCAGCATGTCGAGCGGCGCATGGGGGATCGCGTTTTCGATGACGACACATCCGTCTCGCCTGATTGCCTCCACCGCCTGTTTGAGCCGTCCGGGACTCATCTGCAAAAATTCCGTTTCCTGCTTGGTAAGGGAAATAACCACCGGCGTTCTGTCTTTCTTCCCGGTTGAGTTGTCGCTCATGCCATCCACCCCTAATTTTGATTTTCTGACTTGCTAAAAAAATGAATAGGCAGGAAAAACGGGATTTTGGCTAGTTTGGGAAAGGCGCCTAGGCCGTTCGACGCCGTTTTGTTGACATCGCCCGTCTGACAATCTATACTGCACACCGATCAGACACATCGGATTGGATCATTGACAAGCCCATGATAATATCCCGCATAATCGCACACCAGCCGGCCGGTTTGTTGCGCATTCTGACTGACACAGGGTTGGAAGGCCACTGTACCGGCGTTGCGGCTCCAAGCACCGAGGCGGATGTGGCCGCGGCGGCCTCCATCCTCATGGATGCGAACCCCGTCAATCGCGAGCGGATATGGCAGGCGTTCAACGAAGTAGATGGGAGCGTACCGGCCGATCTTCGCGCCTGTATCGACATCGCCTTGTGGGACCTGGCGGCCAAGGTCGCCGGTCAGCCGGTGCATCGGCACGTCAACGGCTTTCGCAACCGCATTCCGGTTTGCCGGAGGTCGGAGCGCAACTCAGCGGCGGAGATCGTCGAGGAAGCGCAGGAAGCGCAGGGCGCCGGGTTCCGGGCCTACAAATTCGCCGCTCTGTCGGACGAAGAATCGCTCGTCAAGCTGATCGGCGACGTGCGCCGGGCCGTAGGGCCGGATTTCTGCCTGTTGCTCGACGGTCGGGCGCGGTGGGTCCTTGCTCAGGCGCTGCGGATTGGCCGGGTGCTCGACGATGCGAACTTTTTCTGTTTTGATCGGCCGCGGCCCGACAACGACCTGTCTGGCGGTAAGCAGCTAGCCGCTGCGTTAGATACCCCGACGAGCACCGGCGTATCTAGCCCCATGGAAGCGGCCCAAGTGATGGCGGCCCAAGCGGCTGACCACGTTCGCACTGGTGCAGCGCGGCCCGGCGGCATGACGGGTGTGTTCAAGGCCGCCCGCTGCGCCGAAGCCTTTGGGGCTTACTGCCATTTGGACGGTTGGGGGCTCTGCGATGGTTTCGCCCATCTGCAGCTGGCCGGCACCATCCGCAATACGCCCTTTCTGGAGGTGGCCGCCAGTGAAACTTCTTCGCCGTTCATCGAGAATCCACTGCAGATCTGCGATGGGTACATCGAGATTCCCACCGCCCCGGGGCTGGGCATGGCAATCGCCATGGATGCTGTCGCCGAGCACACCGAGGAACTGATTGAGATCTGAGGCCCTATGCAGATTCGAGATGTTAAGTGCTACCTATTGAAGGGCGAACCCGCGACGCGGCGGGAGAGTTGCCGGGATAGGGGAAGCATCGCCCCGGTGCCGCCGGGAATCTCTGGGTTGCTCACCCACGACCAAGGGTTCGGTGCTGCCGCTCCCGCAGGATTCGCGTTTACCGGCGAAGCCCCCGAGCCAACGTACCGCCTGATGATCCGGCTGGTGACCGATGGCGAACTCGATGCGTACGCCAACTATGCCACGGGTTTCGATCCCCGAGACTTAGAATGGCAGGCCAAGGCATTTCTGGCTCGGTATGCCCACATGCTCATCGGCGTGGATGCCTTCGACCGGGAGTACATCTGGCAGCGCTTCTGGATGGCTCAGCGGTTCATGTACACGGGCCGGGGGCTGCTCGACACCATTGACCGGATGTTGTGGGACTTGGCGAGTCGCAAGGCCCGCCTGCCGATCTACAAGCTGCTCGGAGCTTGCCGCGAAAGCGTCCCCGCCTACTGCAACGTCGGCGGCCGGACCATCGACGATCTGGTGGCCCATGCCGTCAAGCGCGTGGAAGAAGAAAGGTTCATCGGCTGCAAAGATCACTCGTACCGGGGCGTGAAAGGCAACGGGGAGATGGCCGTGAAGCTGCGCGAGACGCTGGGCGATGACATCCTGCTTTTCCACGACCCGGTCGAGTCGTACACGGTTGAGGAGGCGATAAAAATCGGCCGCATCTTGGAAAGATGCCGCTACCGGTGGATCGAAGAGCCGCTGCAGGACTACGATATTATGGGTCTGAAGAAGCTGTGCGCTGCGCTCGATTTGCCGGTTTTGACCCTCGAGTGGATCGGAGCCATCGGCGGCCAGCCCTATAATACGGCACCATACCTAGCCCTACAGGCTGCGGATATCGTCCGGCAGCGCGGTATCGGTATCACGGGTCAGGTCAAACAGGCGCAACTGGCCGAGAGCTTCGGCGTCGAGGTTCATGGCGGCGATCCCCAAGTCATTCTGGCCATTGGCAATGATCCGGTCTTTGAAGCTATGGGAGTACAGCCGCGTCCACCCGCGGCGGAACTGGACTGTCGGGGAACGGTCGTCGTAGAGAATGGTGCCATGTCGATAGCTTGGAGCGACCGTCCCGCCGCAGAACCGGACTGGGACGAGATGGCTCGGAGCGCCATTTTGGTCCTTTGACTGCCAAACGATTTTTACAGTAGTGCCTCGGCTAGCTCGGTAAAATTTCCCACCTCTACATCGGGCCGGTACGGCGTTTCTTCATACGGCAGGGCGTTGCGATTGACGAAGGCCCCCTTCATGCCGCAGGCCCGCGCCCCCAGCACATCGAAAGAATTGGCTGAAACCATCATGCACTGTCCTACTTCGAGGTCCAGCAAGGTCGCGGCCCGGCGATACACCCCCGGATGCGGCTTAAAGGCCCCTACTTCTGCTACCGAGATGATGCGGTCGAAGTCCCAGCCAATGCGATGGGTCGCCAGATGGTGCAAAAAATTCGCCTCGCCGTTGGACAGGGCGACCAGACGGTAGCGCCCCTGTAACCTTTTGAGAGCCGCCCGCACATCGGCGAAGGGGTTGAGGTGCTGCCAAGCTGCCATGAGCCGGGGGACATCCCCGGCGGCCGCGTCTATTTCCTCTAACTGCAAAACGTAGATCAAGGCTCGCCGCACCGTCTCCAGATAGCCGCTGTGGCCCAACAGCAGGATATTGTCCTGATACTGCTCTAGGCGCTGACGCGCCCGCCATTGGTTCCACAGGTGCGCGGGTGAGACCGGAGACCCTTTATCGCGCAGGTAGGACGCGATGGCCGGAGTCAGACTGCCGCCCAAGTCGAGGACTGTGCCGAACAGGTCAAAAGTGAGGGCTTGTACTGCTGGAAATTTAGCCATATTATTGGCCTCGTCTCGTTTGTTGCACACTAAGCGATTGCGTAATTTACTCCATCTTCGAGCAGTAGAACAAGCACGTATTAAAACGACTAGTATGCAATGTGCGGTATTGTTGGGTTGTACATAAAAAAACGCGACTTGGCGGACCAACTCGGCGCCCTGTTCGCCGAAATGCTGATTTGCATGAGCGATCGCGGCCCCGACAGCGCGGGATTGGCGCTGTATGGCCATGAGCCGCCGGAAGGCTTTATCAAGGTTACTTTGCGGCACACAGCCGACGACTACGACTGGCCGGGGCTGGCCGATCAGCTCGGCGCGCACTTTAGCTGCGAGGCCAGCCTGCGCGTCAACGCCAACTACGCGGTCGTCGCGGTGCGCGCCGACGCTGAGGCACTGGGACGGGTGCTGGCTGGCTCAGACCCGGGCCTGACGGTAATGAGCATTGGCCGCAGCATTGAGATCCTCAAAGAAATCGGCGCACCCGCCGCGATCGTCGAGCGCTTTGGCGTGCGCAAGATGCGCGGCACGCACATCATCGGCCACACGCGCATGGCCACCGAGAGTGCGGTGACCACCGATGGATCCCACCCCTTTTCCACCGGCATGGACCTCTGCCTAGTACACAACGGCTCGCTGAGCAACCACAATCGGCTGCGCACGCGCTTGGAGCGCACCGGGATCGAGATCCGCACGGAAAACGACTCGGAAGTGGCCGCTGGCTATTTGATGTGGCGGATGCAGCAGGGGGACACCTTGCAACAGGCCCTACAAGCGGCGCTCGACGACTTAGACGGCTTCTATACCTTTGCCATTGGCACGGCCGATGGCTTTGCGGTCTTGCGCGACCCCATCGCCTGCAAGCCAGCGGTGCTAGCCGAGACGGACGCGTACGTGGCGATGGCCAGCGAATTCCAAGCGTTGGCGGGCCTGCCGGGCATTGACGACGCCGAGGTGTGGGAGCCTAAGCCGGCGCGGGTGTACACTTGGGGAGGGGTGGGATAATCTACAAGAAGGTGCGCTTAGCCTCTGATACCGGATATTACAATATGAAAAAGAAAAAAGAGAACTATTTTGGTTCCGAATCAGAAAAAATTTATGGAGAAGTAAAAGGACCATATAACCAGAATAGCATTAAAAAGAGAATCGAAGCTCTTTTCCTCGATAACCTTGGAAAAATTCTAGCAAGAGAGCAAATCAATGACAGAAAATTGGAAAGAGGATAGCTATGAATCAGATGACTTTTACGGAACTCGACGAAGCTGTGCATAACGGCAGACCGCAAAAGGGCAATGCCATCATACTACCGCCGATGGATGTATTTGAATCCATCGAGTGGGTTAGATTATCTGGTATCAAGCCGCGTGTTGTAATGCTTGATCCATGGTATAATAAGGGTTTTGGAGAAATAAGAGACGATTACAATGATTTTGTTGTGTCCATACTCGAAGCACTTATTGGTATATCCGACCACGTATTTTTATGGGGTTTTCCCGAGATCGTAGCTCAGTACTTTAATCACATACCAACTGAGTACAAACTCGTCGCATGGCTCACTTGGTATTACAAGAACAACCCATCTGTTATTAGAGGATGGCGCTCGAGTCAAAATACTTGTCTGCATCTTTCTCAGGGGGACACCAAACTATATCCTGAGCACTTTCTGAACGATGCACAAAAAGAAAAATTAAGCAAGGGAAAGCTAAGATATATGCCCGGCCCAACTAGCGTAATAGAAGCGTCCTTATTGGTGGGCTTTGTCGGCCGCAGTGAGCAAACAGGTCATCCGTCTCAAAAGCCATTGAAGGTATATGAGCCTCTTTTCTGTATGACGACTAAAGAAGAAGATTTGATTTATGATCCTATGTGTGGATCTGGTACTACGGGTGCATTTGCTTTAGAACACAATCGGATAGCAATTTTGTCAGATATCAATGAGGAATATATTGCTATGGTTGAGTCGCGGCTTGCGGAAAAGCGAGTTCATTCTAGCAGTGCATTGCTGTCTGCGCTGGGGAGAAATTAGCCAATGGGCGCGGAGGTTTTCGACTTGGCGACCGGGGCGTTGCGCCAGCTCAACCAACGCCTGCACGACCTGACTGAGGAGACGGCCCAGACGCCGTGGCGGATTCTGCATCCACGCGGCGCACACGCGGTGGCCGCCGGAGTCCATGCGCCTGTGGCGATCGACATCGAAGGCCACGTTGGCTACTATTGCGCCGGCATGAACCAACGCGCCCACATCACCGTCCACGGAATGGTCGGAGTCGGGGTAGCCGAGAACATGATGTCGGGGGTAGTGAGAGTGAAGGGCCACGCCAGCCAGTGCGCTGGGGCCACCGGGCACGGCGGCCTGCTGGTCATTGAAGGCGACGCGGCGAGCCGCTGCGGGATTTCGATGAAGGGGATCGATATTGTGGTCGGCGGCTCGGTCGGCCACAGCAGTTGCTTTATGGCTCAGGCTGGCAACCTAGTCGTCTGCGGCGATGCCGACGAAGCGTTGGGTGACTCCCTGTACGAAGCGCAGATTTTCGTGCGCGGTCGGGTCGCGGGCTTGGGGGCCGACTGCATTGAAAAGCCTATGCGCGACGAGCACCTGAGTGCGTTGGCCGAGCTGCTAGCGCGGGCCGAAGTGTCTGGTGCCAAGCCGGAGGAGTTTCGGCGGTATGGGTCGGCGCGCACGTTGTACAATTTTCGCGTGGATAATGTGGGGCAGTACTAGAGCGTATGTTGGGGCCGCGGGGTTAGCCACAATAAGCACAAGGCTTGGGTGCTTTTTTATGTATTTTGTGCCACTTGTAGCCATCATTCGAGTGAATTTTCAAGGTTAGAGCGTACACTATGTCGCAATCGCACGAGCAGTTGCCCCTCAGAGAATCGGCGACCTTTGGCCGCGACGTCATCTACGAGATCCAACGCGCAGCGCGGACCGGGATCTACGACATCCGCGGCTGGGGGGCCAAGCGCCGCGTACCCCATTTTGACGACTTGGTCTTTTTGGGCGCGAGCATGTCGCGCTATCCGCTGGAAGGCTACCGAGAGCGCTGCGACGCCAATGTGGTGCTCGGCACGCGCTACGCCCAAAACCCGATCCATCTCGACATCCCCATCACCATCGCCGGGATGAGCTTTGGCTCGCTGTCGGCGCAAGCCAAGGAGGCGCTCGGGCGCGGTGCCAGCGAGGTGGGCACGAGCACCACAACCGGCGACGGCGGAATGACGCCGGAAGAGCGCCAACAGTCGCGGATTTTGGTCTATCAGCTTTTGCCCTCGCGCTACGGCATGAACCCCGATGACCTGCGCCAGGCCGATGCCATTGAAGTGGTGCTCGGCCAAGGCGCCAAGCCCGGCGGCGGCGGCATGCTGTTGGGCCAAAAAATTAGCGACCGCGTCGCCCAGATGCGGACCTTGCCCAAGGACATTGACCAGCGCTCGGCCTGCCGACACCCCGACTGGACTGGCCCGGACGACTTGGCAATCAAAATTGTGGAATTGCGCGAGATCACCGACTGGCAGGTGCCGATCTACGTCAAGATCGGCGCGACGCGGACCTACTACGACACGCTCTTGGCGGTCAAGGCCGGTGCCGATGTGGTGGTGCTCGATGGGATGCAGGGCGGCACGGGCGCGACTCAGGAGGTGTTCATTGAGCACGTGGGGATCCCGACCCTGCCGGCCGTGCGCCAAGCGGTGGAAGCACTCGACGAGTTAGATATGCACCGCAAGGTGCAGCTTATTGTGTCCGGTGGCATCCGCAGCGGCGCGGATGTGGCCAAGGCGCTGGCGATGGGTGCGGATGCCTGTTCGATTGGCACGGCCGCGCTGATCGCATTGGGCGACAACAGCCCGCACTTAGATCCCGAATACCGCCAAATCGGCTCGGCCGCCGGCTTTTACGACGACTTGCAGGACGGCCAAGACCCGGCCGGCATCTCGACCCAGAGCGACGTATTGGCCCAGCGTCTCGACCCGGTGGTCGGAGGCCGAAAGCTCGCCAACTATTTGCGGGTAATGACGATGGAGTGCCAGACCATTGCCCGCGCCTGCGGCAAATCGCACGTTCACAATCTGGAGCCAGAGGACTTGGCCGCGTTGACCATTGAGGCGGCGGCTATGGCCAAAATTCCCTTGGCCGGGACGGATTGGATTCCTGGAAACACGCCAACTAAAGGAGCCTGCTGTGACTGAACGCACTCAGACCAAAGAACGCCTCGACCAAGAGGGCATTGAATTTCTCCTCGTCCAGTTCGTCGATATGACCGGCGCACCCAAAGTGAAGATGGTGCCCGTAACGGCACTCGACGACGCGCTTGACGAGGGCGCGGGTTTTGCCGGCGCGTCTATTTGGGGTTTGGGGCAGGGGCCGCACTCGCACGATATGCTGGCGCGGATAGACCTCGCTTCGTATGCACGGCTGTCTTGGCAGCCGAACACCGTGCGCTTTGCCAGCAATCTTTTCGTCAATGGGGAATCCTATCCCTATTGCTCGCGCACCAACCTCAAGCGCGTGCTCGCCGATGCCGCGCAACAGGGCTATGTCTTCAACGTGGGCATGGAGCCGGAGCACTTTCTTGTAGTGCGCCGCCGCGGCGGCGCGATCCGCCCTTGGGACCCGGACGGGGTGGACTCGCTGGCCAAGCCCTGCTACGATTTCCGCTCCATGTCTCCGGCCATGGCGTACTTGCAGGAGCTAACTCTATCGCTCAACAGCTTAGGTTGGGGCGTGTACCAGTGCGACCACGAGGACGCCAACGGCCAGTTTGAGGTCAACTTCGACTACGCCGACGCGCTGACCACTTCGGACCGCATCATTTTCTTTAAGATGGCCACCTCGCAGATCGCCAAAAAGTACGGTGCCATCGCCACGCACATGCCCAAGCCGTTTGCCGACCGCACCGGCAGCGGCTTGCACGCGCACTACCATCTGGCCGATGCCGAGTCGGGCGAGAATCTCTTCTTGGACGAAGAGGACGAGCGGGGCTTGGGTTGCTCAAAGCTGGCTTATCACTTCCTCGGCGGCATTTTGCATCACGCCCGCGCCCTCTGCGCGGTTACTAGCCCGACGGTGAACTGCTACAAGCGCCTACAACTCGGCGCCGGCCTCTACTCGAGCCGCTCGGGTTTTACTTGGACGCCGGCGTTTATCACCTACGGCGACAACAACCGCACGCAGATGATCCGCACGGCTGGCGCGGGGCATTTTGAAGATCGCACGGTCAGTGCCGCGGCCAATCCCTATCTGGCCTTGGCTGCCTATCTGGTCGCCGGGCTTGACGGTATTGAACGCGGCTTGGAGCCGGGCGAGCCGAATTTGGGCAACATGTACGAGCGCTCGCTCGACGCGATCCAGGCCGAAGGGATACAGCTTTTGCCGCAGTCGCTGGCCGAGGCCCTCGCCGCGCTGCGCGAGGACGAAGTGGTGCAGCGTGCGCTAGGCCCCATCGCCGACGAGTTCTTAAAGATAAAAGCCGACGAGTGGGCCGAGTACGACGGCCAAGTCAGCCGCTGGGAAGTAGAGCGGTATTTGACCTCCTGTTGAAGCACCCTTCGACAGGCTCAGGGTGTAGTGGTTTGTCTTGGTTCGTTGAGCTTGTCGAAACGAACGGTTGCAAAGAACGGACCCTTCGACAGGCTCAGGGTG
>RKRN01000174.1 GCA_007571365.1 Candidatus Latescibacterota bacterium | reverse complement strand
CCCCGGCGGCCCGCCCCAGGCCCCGCTAGGACCGGCTTGTCGAGGTTGTTGATCGCGACCACGTCGAACTCGTAGTCGCCGGCTCCCGCAGCATTGCCCTCCCAGTCGTTGCCGTCCCAAGCAACGGTGCCATCGCCGGCTTCGGCGACTTGGCCTGGGGTAGTGGCGATGTACAGATCTTGGGACTCTAAGCGCAGCCAAGCGCCGGCTGGCCCCCGCTCGCCGGTTTCGCTGCTGCCTTTGCGGTAAATTACGACCCAGACCGTGGCGCGTTGGTTAATGGCAAAGGGAATATCTACGCTGCCATTGCCATCGTAGGCCACATCTTGAGTAGAGACGACCATTGGATTGAACTCACCAGAGATGTCAGGTAGCTCAAATGCGTCTCCATAGTCAGGGCCTTGGGGGTAGGTTTGCTCGTCCTGTGCCCACGTCGCACCGACGGCGAGTGCTGCTATTGACCAGCTAATGGTCAAAATGCGCAATTTACGCATGGTGCCTCCTTGGTTTGAGGAAAAGTGAATGACTACGTTCTGCAAATCAGTAACTCAATAAAGGTAAATAAGTTGAATTCAAATAGCCACATCTCTTCGTGCGGCTAAAGGAAATATGACTTTTGAACGAGCATGTCAAACCTTTTGTTAAGAGGTTCTTGCGCTGATTTTTATCGTGAATTAGGCGGGATTTTTGAACTCGACGCTGTAGAGCTCGCCGCAACGCATCTCAAAGCCCAGCGAGATCGGCCCTTCGCCTTGGTGGCCCAAGTCGGCCTCGCCTTTCCAGGTCACTTCGCGATCTAGGTGGTTGCCGACCAACCAGTCGCAGTCCGCAAATGAGCGACCGGGCAGGGGCTGGTACTTGCGGTCCATGACCTGCACCTTGACGCTGCCTCCGGGCGCGGTCTTGAAGTTGAGGTGGACGCGGCGCTGCTCAATGGCTAGCTGAAAGGTTCTGAAGCGCCCCTCTACCGGTGCTTCTAGGGCCGCGAGCCGTCCCTTGGGCCACCAAGCCCAAGCAATGTGCCCGTGCGGCGGCTGGCGCAGATGCTTGTGCGGCTCCGGCGAGCCGCAGATGGTGATGCCCATGCGCTCGCCGGGCAAGGGTACTAGGCCGACGCCGGCTGACACCGCTCCCTCGGCCCAGGCGTTCCCATCGCCGGGTTCACACACCGGGCCGCCGGGCACGAAATTCCACACCACATTGTCCGGGCTGGCGGCCAGCACAAAGCTGAAGGAATCGTCTAGCAAGCGCCAGCGCAGCGGGAACATGAGGTGATAGTCGGTAGTGCCCGGCATTTTTGTTTTGGAATTGGCGTACCACAAATCGTAGGGTTCAGCCGCGGCGTTGGGCCAGAAGACTTCCGACGACAGGGGCAGGCGGCGAAAATTTTCAGCAGCCGTGCGACCGATGCTGCGGCGGTTGAAGAAATGGCTGCGGCAATAGGCCACGTACTGTCCCAGCACGGGATCGTACTCGCAGACATTGTGGGTGTCGCTGATTTGCGCGACGAGCGGGTCGGGTATGGGCGTCCAGCTAAAGCCGTCGGGCGAGGTGGCACCGAACAGGCCGTCCCACTTTTCCGCCTCCAGATTGAGGGCCCCCACCTCGCCGGGCCTCTGTTGCAGGTAGCGCTCCTTTTGCGCCGGACTTAGTTGGCCCACGTAAATCATTTTGTAGTGCTCTTCAGAGGAGGCCGACTCATCCTCGAACACGGTGGCACCGTGCAAACCGGTCTCTTCGATCTGGGGTAGCCCGTAAACAATATTGTTGTTTTTAGAGCCCTTGCGCTCGATCTGGCCCTGCGCGGGAAAGCGCCAGTTTTCACCGTCGTCCGATTCGGCGTAGCAGATGTAGTCGGCCGCGCCTATGGGGTATTTTTTGTGGCCGATGTGTTCGCCCCCAAACAACTCGTACCAGAGACGGTAGCGTCCCTGTTCGCGGCTTACAGTGCCGGGCCAGATAAAGCCTTCGTCCGCGGCCGGCCGGAGGAAAGGTTCGCTCTTAGTCGCCGGTTTGGCGCGCAGGCGGACGCCGCTGGGCATGTAATTCGGCTCGTGTATCAGGGGTGGCCGCTCGTCGTTGGTCCAGATGCGTAGCCACTGACCTTCGGCGTTGCGCCAGCCGGTCGAATGACTGCCGTGATGGACGTAGCGCCAGTCGTGAAAGTAGATGATATTCGACGGCAGTTTATAGGGCGGGTGCTGGTTGCGGATGGGAGAAATCACGGTGTTGTCTTTTGCGGAGAATGCGGCTTGGTTGCCAGCTATAGGAATCGTCCATATTCGGTAAAGCCAATGAGGACGCGGGCAAAAAAAGTCAGCGCATCAAAGGCATCGCTCTCCCGCGATTCCTCGTCGAATGTCTTGACCTCCCGCTGCAATCCCACGATCGTGCGCAGATCGTAGCCGAAATACTTCGAGCGGTTGTTCACGTTGAGATACAAGGTGTGTTGGTCAAAACTATTGCGCGCATTGACCCGGTCCGCGACCCGGTAGGGCAGCGGCCCCAAGCCTTGGATACCCAGCTGTAGCTGGCTGCGCTGCATGAGCGGCAGGGTACAGCGCAGGATGGGAATGACACTAAACTCCGAACGCACGGTGCGGCGGGCGTAGCGGCCGTCGGCTTGGCGGTCGGCGGCTTGGTCCACTAGGCGCAGCAGCAGGACCTTGAACTGGGGCTGGATCTGCAGCCGGTGCCAATGCCAAGTGTAGTCGGCGCGGCTGACCCAAGTAAAGAAATCGAGCCGTTTGTCGCGTTGGACTAGGCCGCCGGGCAAAGGACCGGATTGTTGCCAGTTGAAGCGCAGGCGGATTTTGTGGACCATCTGGAGAGTGGACCAGGGATTGAGCCAGCTCTCTAGGTAGGTGTCATTGACGTAGCTGTTGCGATACAACAGCGGGTCGGCGCGGAGATTGTTGGTGAAAGAGGGCTTATTGCCGGCGACTAGGCCGCGAAAATCTGTATCTATGCGCTTCGGCCGTTCGACCAGCACGGAGAATTCGTCGGCGATATCGTCTTTGACGCGGCGCAGGTTGTTTTCGAAAAACAGCCGCTGCAGCTGCCCCAACTCTTCGCGCCGGTAGGTCGCCAGCGCGTAGGTCGATTTGTTGCGCCCGCCGCCAGCGATTTGTTCGATGTCGTAGCGCCCCGCCCCCAAAGACCAATGGGCCGTCAGATCCAGTTGGCCGAATAGGTGGATGCCGCGCTGGTCGGCGTCGTAGGGGTAATCGGGGTCTAGGTCGTCCTCGCGCACATCGGGATCGTCGTTGTTGTTGCGGTCGAGTCCGTAGAAGAAGTCGTTGGATTCGACGTAGTACATGAGGAAGGGTTCGACGTAGTCGGGCACATCGTTGAAGTTGCGGTTGGTGTCGGGCAGGCCGTCGTTGTCGTCGTCCTGACCGGGAAACACTCCATCGATGTCCTCGTCCTCGCGGTCGTTGGGTTGCCCCTGCAGGTTGCCCACGCGCTTGTCCGGGTAGCGGTCGCCGTCCTCGTTATCCTGCACCAAGTCCCAGAAGATGGTGTTGTTGGTCAGGCCGGCCAGCGTAGTTTCTGTCAAACCGATTTCGAAGGGCACAAAGGTGCGCATTTCGGTGTGGAAGTCTGGATTCGTGGCAAAGGCTTCGGCCCCTAGACGACCTCCCTTGAACCAGCGTACGGCATTGATGTACCAGGCCGATCCTTTCTCGAAAAAGCGCGGTCCCCGGTCGTACAGCGTGGTCTCGTCCATGCGCGCCGGAAAGCGGGAGTAGCGCGCCGAACGGGCGTATTCGCCGTTGACTTCCAGGCCGGCTAGGGCAAGCTGCATATCGGCACTGTAGGTGAAAAGCGACGTGTTTTCGCCCACATTGATCCGCCTTCTGGCCAGATTGGAGCCGTCCTGCACATTGCCCTCGGCGCGCAGGACGGGCCGGTAGAATGTGCTCAGGTACTGATTGGGATAGCCGCGTCCCCGCGGGTTGTTGAGATTGAGGGTGGCCACTTCTACCCGGTAGTCGTTGGCCAGCGCCGCTTCTACGGCCACTGATTCCACATAGGGCTCCTGCGACAGATCGAAGACGAACACCAAGTGCTCGTTGCCGTCGGCTTGGAGGATCTCCGCGGGCGATTCGAGTTTGAAGGTGGCCAGCAGCCCTTCGAGGTTGGTGTTCTTACTCACGTCAATGCCGGCCTCGTGATCGGCGCGATAGAGGTAATCGGCAAAGAGCGGCATATCGTTTCTGCCTCGGTAGTAGAGCGTGGGTGTCTGGTAATAACCCCGGGGGTTGGTGTAAATAGTCGGGTTGAATTGGCCCGTCAGCCGGGAGATGGAGCCCACCTGTGTATCCACGCCTTCGAAGTGGCGAATCACTGTTGGCACGATATCGGGCCGAGCTTCGCCGTTAAGTACGAGTTGTGCTTCTTGCACCAAGGCACCGCCGCGGCCGTCGTGGGGCGAGTCGTCGGTAAAGCGCACCACAACTTGGTCCATGGACGGCAGGGTGGGCCGCAGGGAGCCTTTGAGGCTGTTGTTGTCTTGGGTGCTTTGGTACACATGCATGTTCACGCCGTTCACGCCCAGCCGCAGAGCCCCAATATCCGTTTCCAGCCGGGTCCCCAGCAGAATGGTCGAATCGTCGGCAAAGTGCGTATGTTCGATAGCCCAAGCGGGAACGGATTCGATGTAAAAATGGGGGCGTTCGATGCGCGATCCTAGGAAGGTGAAGCGGGCATAAGGCGTGGCCAAGTCGAAGCGGGCACCATTAAAGTCGACTTGCGACAGGGTCAGCGGCGTGAAGCGGGCAATCAGCCCATCGCCGACAATGGTGCTGTATCCCCAGTCGTTATAGCTGTCGCGGCCCACTACTAAAAAATCAAAAACCGTGCTCCACTGGTTGCGATCCTTGAAGATGCTGCTGCCGTATTCCTGACCGAGGGTGCGGCGCTCGGTCCAGTCGTACAAGTCGTAACCAGTAATGAGGGGATCGCCAAAGGAATCGTAGAAGGCCCGAGGTCGGTCGGCGTAGGGGAAGGTGTGGTCCGGGTAATTGGAATAGCCCTGAAAGGCGTAGTTATTGTACTGGGGCAACTGCCGCCAGAGAAAGTCTTGGGAAGGCAGAATCTCGGGAATGCCCAGACGCGGCGTTTCCGCCAAGCTCGGGACTATGGCCCATAGCAGCACTAGGGGCACCCAGCAGATGTGTATTGTCGGCTTTTTCACGATCTGCCTACTCCATTAGTACACCACGGCTACGACGCGCAGACGGCTTTCTTCTTCGCGCTCGAGAAGGAGCCGCACGCGCACTAGATAGAGTCCCGGTGCCACTAGTTCTCCGGCATCGTTCCCGCCATCCCATAGGCCCGGCACCGAGGTCGGCGCGACGTATTCGCCGGCACTCAGGAGGCCTGCATATAGGGCGCGCACAGGTCGGCCTTGGACATCGAATACGTCCACTTCTACTACTTGGGGCTCGCTTATCCGCGCTAGGGTAAATTCGATCGCTGTTTCGTCGTTGATGCCGTCGCCGTTGGGACTGAATACCTGTGGTTCCGGGCGCACATGACTCAATAGGGGCCCTTCGACACCACTGGCAGATACCTCCCACGAGCGCGGCTGACCGCTGTCTGGATCGTGTTCAATGTTCTCCTCGGCATCCAGCGTCGCGCCTCCGTCTGGAGAAGCAACTTGGGCGCGGAACTGGAAGACATTGCTCAGCAGCCGTCCGCGGAAGCGCATTTCTAGGGTCCCCGCTTGGCGCCAGGGCTCGGCCAGTACTATATCCAGCGCAGTGCTCGATGCTGTGGTTGCGGCGATTTCCATCCCAGGTGGGGGCACAATTTCCGCTAGTTCGATCTGGCTGGGCAGAGCAACATGCACCTTTTCCACTCCCAGATCGTCAGCACTGAAATCCAACTCTAGGCGATACGTGAAAAGGGTGTCGCGGCCCAGCACGGCCCGATTGGGTTCGACCCAGCCGCGGACCAACGAGGCGGGAATTTGGTCGGTGAAATCGACAATCAGACTGTCCAAGCGCGGGCCCGCATCTTCGATTTGAGTTTCCAGATTGACCCGGTACTGCAGGAAAGTGCGCGGTTCGGGCACCTGCAGCAGGGCCGGACTGGTGTGCATAGGTGCGCTCCAATCGCTCCAAGTGCTGCCGTCGTTCGCGCTGCGGAATTGCAACCCGAGCGCGGTACCGTTCGGCACTTGGCTGCCCCAGCGCACAGAGGTGAAATTCTTGCGCTCTCCGGGCCGTCCTAGGTCTAGGGGCGCCGAGACAAAGCTGCCCGCAGGAGCAACACCGCTGCCCAGCACCTGAATCTCGGCTACTTTGGCGCGCTGCACCGCATCGACCTCGGCGATGATCACTTGCAGGTAACGGGCAAAGACTGGAGCAAAGGCAATGGCTGTGCGCTCGGGCTGCTCAATACCGTGCAGCACTCCCACCTCGCTCCAGCCAAACTGGTCGTTGCTTACTTGGACGGCGTAGCCGCGCAGGGTATTCTGGACGAACTCGTCGGCGTTTCTGCCCTGGGTCAGGACCCGCACCTCGCTGATTAGACGCCGGTTCAACAGATCCACCTGGGCGATGGCGTTCAACTCAGTCGGATCTACGGTCCAGCCGGTATTGGGGCGACCGTCGAATACTTCTGGGCGGTTGGAGGGCAGCCTGAACGCTAGGTTTTCTCCTTTCACTGAACGCAGGCTCAGGCCGCCGGTTGGCTGGCCAATATCGATGCCACCGGGGAAGCCAGCGATTACATCGGCCTGCAGCGTATCGGACCAGCCGGATACACCCGTCCTGTCTAGCTGGCCGCGCTGTACTTGCTGCCAAGTGCCTAGCCGGCTCACATCTTTTGTCAGCCAGCCTGTGTCTTCTTGGGGTTCGCCGCTCCAGTACCACACATTCTGCAACGCACCAAAGGTACTGACCCATGACTGCGCTGCGGCACTCACCTCCACAACTAGGCCGCTGCCGTTGCCCCGGCCGCGATTGACGACGCGCACGGCCAGCTCGTTTTTGCGCCGCTTGAGTTCGACTGGGTACTCTTCTATGGTGGTCCAATTGTCGTCGCTGCCGATGGCTTCGCCGTTGAGGAAAACCTCGTATTCGTCTACTGCAGTCAGGCGCAGCAGGGCAGATCCTTCCTCGGGTGCATTGAGGGTATGCCGGTAGTACACGGTCTGCTCCCACTGGTCAACGGTCCATTCTTCCGCACGACCTGTGGTGCCCACCAGCAAGGCCGCGGCCAATAGCAATGGGCGCAACTGCAAAGGCGGCGATTTACCCGTTTGGTCTGTGCGCGTCCACCTCATTGTACCGGCTCCAGTCCCACGACCATGCGAATAAAAAACTGTTCAAAATCAATATCCTCGAATCTCCGCGTGCGGTCCTTCATGCGGCGTCGGCTGATCTCGTAACCGGCCGTAAGTGCCATATCGAAACCAGCGTATTCAAAGCGATTGACCAGCATGAAAAGCGCATCGCGGGTGTTGTAGTCTTGGTCTTCATTTTGGCCATTGCGGTAGATGCTAGGCAGCGCGGATAGCCCTTGGACACCGCCGCGCAGGAAGGTGCGTTCGGTGAATTTGAAATCGGCCACTATCATGGGGAAGCCGAAGACCTCGGATACTGGCTGAATGCGCCCCCCGTCGTCGGTGCGGCGGCGCAGCATGAGCTTGTAGCGCGGCGATACTTCTAGCCCACCCAAACGCCAGCGGTAATCTGCTCGCAACACCGAAGTCCATAGCTGAATCGCATTGTCGTCGCTCTTGGTGCTGAACTGTTGGTTGACTTCGAACTTGAGATTGGCACCGACAAAGAGGTTGTGTACCCCCCGGAAGGCGAAGTCGACGAAGGCGGTATTGACGGCGCTGTCCCGCATTAACAATTCGTCTTCGACAAAGGTTTCAATGGTGGTACGCGGATTAAAGATGTCGAAATTGGCCACGTCGCCAAAGCGGAATACGCCGTCGGGGATATCGTCTTTCACCCGCTTTAAGAAGTCCACGGCCCGCAGTTCACCCCAACTGCCGAAGCGTCGCTGGTACTCGGCTTTGGCGTACCACACATCCGCCCGCTGGCCACCCCAGATGGCCTCCATATCGTAGTGCCCGAAGGTCAGTTCCAGCGCACGCTGGGGCTGAAAGCGCACAAAGAGATGGTAGCCCTTGCGGTTGAGGTCATAGGGATAGTCCGGCTTGTTGTCGTTTTCGCGCACGTCAATGACGCCGTTGTTATTCAGGTCGTCGCCGTAGTCGAAATCGTCCGGATTGACATCGTAGAGCAAAAAAGGCTCGAAATAATCGGGTACCTGATTGCGATTGCGGTTGGTGTCGGGGGTGCCGTCTTGGTCCTTGTCTAGGCCGGGGAAAACTCCGTTCTGGTCCTCGAAAGTGGGTATGAAGAAATCGTCTGGAAAAGGATCCTTGTCGTCGTTGTCGTCAACCGTGTTTAGGTCGAGGGTATTGTTCAGGCTCTCGTCGGTCGAGCCCAGATCGCCGGCGAAAGGCCCGGTGCCAGCGGCCGCATACGCCCCTAGCGTCAGGTCGGTCACCGAAAGCTGGGTGCGGTACTCGGGGCTGAGGCGGAACAGTTCCCCACCCACGGCAATTTTCGGGGTGAATTCCCGCTCGATATTGAGCAGATAGGCGTGGCCACTGCGGTCGTGGCGTTGGCCGCGGTGATCGTGGACGGGGTACTGGAGGAAGTTGAAGCTGTGAGCCCACTCGCCCTTGAAGCGGAAGCCCTTTACGTCCGTGCTCAGGCCTAGGCCAGCCAAGGTGAGGCCGGTCTGGCGGCCGTAGTCAAAGCGGATCTGCTCGACATCGGCACCGGCGGATCCACGTCCTTTGGAGCCGGCTAAACTTTTGTAAAAAGTTGCGCGGTTGCGCTGGGCTGGTTCACTGCGGGATTCGCGCGGGTCGACGGCGTAGATCTCCGACGCGCTGACGCGATAATTGCCGCTCAGCAGGGCCTCGAAGGAGGCCGACGCCACTTCCTCATCCTCGGGCAGCGGGAACCAGAACAGGACATAGTCCTTGCCATCGGCGCGGAAAGAACCATCGGGTTCGGGTGTCTGCAGCGGATAGGTGCCCAAGCGGTGGCCTTTTAACACTTCCACGTAGGGCGGAATTGGCCGTTTGAAGAAGAAGTCCTTGTTGGGAAAGTTCGGATTAAAATCCTCGGTGTTGTGGCGCGTGACAAAAGGTTCAATGTCGTCTCGTCGTGCGCCGTTGAGCAGGATATCGATGTCGAAAACCCGGGCTCCGTTGCCATCCAAGGGCGAGGTGTCTTCAATGCGGACCACCAAGTAATCGATTACCTGTACTCGGTTGGGCAACTGACCCTTCATGCCGTTCCAATCGGGCGGCGAGCGAGTGTCAATGCGGAAGAGATTCACATAAGAGGTACTCAGGTCAATGGTGCGCCAGTGCCATTGCCAGTGGCCGCCCAACAGGTACGCAGCGAAGGCCGCGGTGCTCAGGGTTGTGGCGTCCTCTCGGGAAAGTACGGGCTTGTCCATGCGCGAGGCTAGGACCGAAAAATTGTGCCTTTCATTGGCCAAGTCCCAGCGGATGCCATTGAGGGCGGCCAAATCTAGGATCAACGGCGAGAAATGGGTGCGGATGCGGTCGCCGATGATCAGCCGCGTCTGCCAGTTATTATAGCTGTCGTCGGCCACCATCAAGCGGTTGAGAAAACCCTCGTAGTTGTTCGGCTTGGCAATGGTGCTGCCGCTGAATACTTGGGTCGGATCGTCGAAGCGGCGGTTTTCCCGCAGGTGGTACACTTCGACGCCGTTTACCAGAAAGTCGCCGAATTCGTCGTACACCGGGTTGGCGGTGCGCGTGATGACATTGCGGGGCCAGGTCCGGTAGCCCTCTAGGCCGTAGTTATCGTAGGTGAGCAGGCCGGGGCGGTAGAGCATTAGGCGGGCACCCGTGGTATGGGGCTCGAGAAGTCTGGGATCGCCTTCGCCACGCACCGTCGTTGCTAGGGCCGCTATAAGCGCACCTGTTGAGATCGCTTTTAGCATGGACTCAATTCGTCCTCACCTGCAGAAAAAACTCCGAAGTCTCTACGGTGCCCGTCGTGCTGGAGTTGACAAAGTCGGTAAAGGATTTTCGCAGTCCTAGGTTCATGCTGACCCGGTAGCCGGTGTAGCTACTGTTGTTTTGCAAGCCGATGATATAGTGCCAGGCATTGAAATCGTTGGAAGGTGCCACGGCATCGCGAAAGCGGTGCTTCAGGAGGGGGAAGCCCTGGATGCCCGCCTTTATGGTGGTGCGTTCGGTTAAGAAAAAATCGAGCCGCACGATTGGCGCTAGGTTGGTCTCGTCGGCTAGGTCGCCCAACAGTGCTGAGTCGGAGCGATGATAGGTCCACTTGAGCATGGGGGTCAGCGTCAATTTCTGGCGCGGTTGCCAGGCGTAATCGACCCGATTTACTAGGGCCAAAGACCCGTCATTGCCCGAGCTTTGTGTCTGGCCATCGTCAAAGGTATCGGCAAAGCGGTGGTTGAGCGCACAGCGCCAAGTACTGTTGAGCGTCAAGTGATCGACGCCGGTGTAGTTGAATTTCACATAGCTCAGATGGGCATGGCTGTTGCGATAACGCAAGGGATCGTCGCGCAAGCCAATCTCGTAGCGCCCCCGCAGCAGCGGATTGGATACGTATTGATAGAGCGGATCGGGAATATCGTCCTGTACGCGTTTGCTGCGGTGGCGCAGCTTTAGGTGGATATTGTCGAACAGCGGTCGGCTGTATTCGAGTTTGGCGTACAAGGAGCGATTGCGACCGCCGCCGGCGAGCTGCTCTATCGCGTGTCCGCCTAGCCGCAACTCGAGTTGGGATGTGGGGTTGAAGGTAAAGAATACGTGCTGCCCTTTGCTGTCGCGCTCGTACGCGTAGTCGGGTTTGTTGTCGTTTTCGCGCGAATCAACCACGCCGTTGTTGTTGAAGTCGTCGCCGTACACGAAGTCTTCGGACTCGACGAAGTACATGAGGAAGGGCTCTTGGTAGTCGGGCAGGAGATTGTTGTTAACATTGGTGTCGAAGATGCCGTCGCCGTTGTCGTCTAGGCCGGGGAATACCCCAAAGCCGACGTCGCGCAAGGAGCCGGGAAAGAGGTTTTCTTTCACTTCAATGGCCGCCTCGGTGACGTCGTTCTGGAAGCGCAGGTCTAGGGGATCGTCGTGTTCCCAAGAATCGGGCCAAGGATCTAGATCGTCGTTGTCGTCGACCAGTTCAAATTCTTTCAGGGCTGGTATGAATTCGTCGAAATAAGTAAAAGAGGTGCGGTATTGGGGTGGGACCCGGAACAGCTCCCAGCCCGCGGCGAAGTTCGCGAACAGGCGCTTGCCCTGTAGCGAATACGCCCGTGCAGGTCGCTTGTGCCGTCGGCCCTCTCGGGTGGGAAAGATGAGGTGGTGCGTACTGGTGCTGAGGTCGCCGCGCACCGCAAAGCCGAGCAGATCTAATTCGAGATTGGCACCGTAAAGTTCCAGACCCGAAGGGAAGCCGTAGTCGAACTCAACCCATCCCATATTCGACCCGTTGCGGACGTTGTCGCCAGCCCGCACCACATTGCGCCAGTCTTCCCACGCGGAGCCGACCACGCCGCTGCGGCCGACCGGGGCCCCTAGGTCGATGGCGTAGTCGTTGGCCGCTAGGACCCTAAAGGAGATATGTTCGGCCTCGGGCGGCACTTCAAAGCGGAACAGCAACACGTCATCGCCGTCGGCTTGGAGGGCCTCTTCGCCGTCTAGTGCCACTGGTTCGGCCTGGCTGAACAGGCCGCCGCGCGAACCGAATAGACTGCCGAAACCCACGGTGCGCGGTAGCCAAGACTGACGGCGGCGCAGGTGGGGCACATCTGCCAAACGCAGGTGCTCGGCCATCATGCGCCGCTCTTTGCCCAGGGATACAAGGCCGACTATCCGGCGCACTTCTGGAGTCGCTTGACTAGGCTGGCCATTGACGATCATCTGTACATCGTGGACTTGGGCCCCCACCCCGTCTGCGGGCGAATCATCGCTGATGGCGAGAAAAATTTCGCTGGGTGTGACCAAATTGGTGGGAAAAGAGCCTCGGCGGAAAGAGCCTTCCCGGCGCCCCAGCAAGGTGTCGGTGATGTGAGTATTGACGTACGATGCGCCAAATTGCAAGACACTGCCGATCTGGGTTTTCCAGTGTCCGCCGAAGAGATAGGCCACAAAGTCGAGGGGCCGCGAAGAGGCGAAATTGCGCAGGGGATCGGAAATGCGCGAGCCCAGCACTGTGAAGCGGTTGCGCTGCGAATTGGCGTCCCAGCGGATGCCATTCATGCGGTTGATCGCCAACATCATGGGCTTGAAGCGAGCCTCTACGGCCCGGCCGAGGATGACCGACGAACCCCAGTCCTGATAAGAATCATTGGCGACGACCAAATTCTGAAAAAGGTCGCGGTAGTCGTCGTTTTTGAAAATGATGCTGCCGCCAAAGGGCGAAATGGTGCGGAATTCTTGGGTGCGGTAGAGATCGGCCCCGTTGAGCAGGGTGAAGCCGAAGGGGTCGTACACGCGCGTCTCCTCATCGAGGAAGAAGCCGCCCGCCAGACGCCGCAGACGGATGTCGCGATAGGAAAAATGAGCGTAGTTCTCATAATCCTCGTTGGCCCACAGAGGATAGTATTCGCGGTTTAGGTACTGGCCGTGCGACCGACCAAAGAAGCCGGTCAGCATGAGCAAAAGCAGGCCGGTTGTTTTTAGGTAGCTCATCTCAGTACAGCACCGCTACGGTGCATACGGCGGTTTTGTCGCCCTGATCCAACGGGGCCCGCACCCGCACCAAGTACAGACCCGGCCGCACCAAAGTGCCGTCGTCGTCGCGGCCATCCCAAAAACCTGGGCTGAGTGCCGGATCGCCGCCGGCGGGCGGGCGCACGTATTGGCCGCCGCCTAGCAAGCCGGAATCTAGCTGGCGCACCAAGCGGCCCCCCAAGTCGAAAACGTCCACGTCTATTTTTTGCGCTACGCTGATCCGCGAGAGGACGAATTCGATGACGGTATGGTCGTTGATATGGTCGCCGTTGGGGGTGAAAATGGGCGGGTTTGTCCGCACTTGGTCCAATATGGGCCCCGTCGCGTTGAGTGCCCGTACGCTCCAAGAGTACGGGACCCCGGTCTCTGGATCAGCGTCGTCATCCTCCTCGGCGTCGAGTGAAATGGCGGCCTGTGGGCTGAAAAGGCGCGTGGAAAAGGCGAACTGGTTGGTCAGCAACCGCGCTTTGAAACGCAGTTGCAACTGGCCGGATTGACGCCAGAGATCGGCCCAGACCAACTCCAACCCATCGCCCGCAATAGTGGTGCGGGCGACTTCCAGCCCCGGAGGTGGCACGATTTCTGCGACCTCGGCCAAGCTCGGCATATCGATGCGGATGCGCTCCACGCCCAAGTCGCCCGCGTCGAATTCGACTTTGAGGTGATAGACGAATTCGGCCTCGCGCCCCACGACCCCTTTGTTGGGTTCCACGCGGACGCGGGCGGCCGATGCCGGCCTCTGCTCGGAGAAGCCAATGCTCAGACTTTCTAGGCGCGGCCCGACGTCTTCAAAATCAGTGGAGAAATGGACTCGATACTGCAACAAGTCCCGCGGTTCGGGCACCTGCAGAGCGGCTTGTGGAGCGCCTGTCTCAGGGCTCCAGTCGCTCCAAGCACCGCCATCGTTGGCAGTGCGGAACTGTACGCTCAGGGCGGTGCCGGCGGGCCGCTGTCCAGTCCAGCGAAAGCGATCGTAAATTTTGCGCTGGCCCGGCAAGCCCAAGTCCAGCGGTGCCGAGGTGAACGTACCCGCCGGGGCCACCCCCTGTCCGGTCACCTGAATGTCGGCGACGCGGGCCCGTCGCAACGGATCGAGTTCGATGGCGACCACGCGCAAAAATCGGCCAAAAATCGGCTCAAAGGCGACGGCGGTTTGCACAAAATCGGCAATGCCGCGAATGGCCCCGACTTCACGCCACTGAAAACCGTCGTTGCTGACTTCGACGGCATATCCTTGCAGCGTGTTGGCGGCAAAGTCTTCGGCCTGTTCGCCGGCCGTAAAGACCCGCACTTCGCCGAGTAGACGCGGGATGCCCAAATCGACGCGGGCAAAGCTGTTGAGTTCGTCGGGTTCGATCGTCCAGACGCTTTCGGCTTGGCCGTCAAATGCCTCCGGCCGATTGGCCGACTGACTAAGTGCGAGGTTTTCTCCCTCGACGGTGCGCAAGCTCAGCCCGTCGCCGCCCACGTCAATGCCCCCTGGATAGCCGGCTATTACTTCCGCGCCGAGGGGATTGTCCCAACCGGAGAGCCTGGGTCGTTCCAGCCAACCGCGCTGCACCGTGGTCCACCCGGCTAGCTCGCTCACATCGGCTGTCAGCCAGTCGGTGCCTTGCTGGCGATCGCCGCTCCAGCGCCAGACCTCCTGCAGGCTGCTGGTAGTGCTCAGCCACACCTGTTGGCCGGCGACCACTGCGACGACCAGACCGCTGCCGTTGCCCTGGCCCCAGTTTTCCACGCGCACGGCTAGATGGTTAGCACCGCCTTGCAGTTCGACCGCCAGTTCCTCCACAGTCGTCCAGTCTCTATCGCGGCCCACCAAGTCGCCGTTGAGGAAAACCTCGTATTCATTGACTGCGGTCAGCCGCAACGCGGCCGGGGTCGCTTCAGCCGCATTGAAGGTAAGCCGGTAGTAGACAACTTGGGTCCACTGCGCTATCTGCCACTCAGCCGCCGCCGCCGGCGAGAGCACCGCTAGCACAAACATAAAACCTACTATCGGTGGCATGACTTTCATTCTTCAGCGATTGCTCGTGCTCGTTGTATTGCTGACTCGACATCGAGGCTTACAGTGATGGCTTTGGTAACCGGATTGACCACCAGACGGTGGTATGGGCCGAAGGGTCTCCAGCGCTTTGAGCCATTTTCCCAGACGTGTTCTGGCTGTTGTTCTGGCATGGACAGGCCGATGCGCCGCAGTGCTTCCGCCGTATCAAAAGGGTCCATCTTTTTGAACGTATAGGTCACATAAGATGCATTGTCCTGTATCAAATCCACGTAAACCCAAGTGCTATCGCCAGCCGCATCTATCCACTGTAGCGTGGTTACCTGCGCGGAGCGCACAAAGTCGAAATCCGGCTGGCCTAGGCGCTCCTTCAGGGTTTCGCCGGTTTTGTTCAATATCTGATGCACGGCGAGTAGCGGCACTGCTTCCTGGCCGCAAGCTGCTAGCAAAAAGAACGTGGCAAAGAATAGGTTGGCTTGCACTATTGCACCTTGAACGCGAAGGGATACGTCACCAATACCGGGAGTGGCGTCAACCGAGGAGCCGTGGGCCGCGCACCGGGACCGCTCGCCAGCGCATTCTCTCCACTCGGGGTGCCAGCCGTCGGTGTCTGTAAGGCCCCTATGTCAATGGGTCGAAAAGCCCACCGCATAATTTCTTGCTGCATGCACTGGCCCACGGCTGGGCTGCCCACGCTCGCGTTGTCGACCTTGGCTTCGGAAACGGCACCTCCCACTTCAATGGTGAAGCGCATGGTCACGGCCCCTTCGGTGGCCTCTCCTTTGTCGAATGCCGCGACGAAGCAGCGGTTGAGACCCGATAAACGCTGCCTCGCCACGGCCCGAATCGCACTCAGACTGCGGGTGCGGTCTCCGGGCAGATGGCCCGTGATCTGGCTGGGGCCATCCTCAGAAATCATCAGTGTTGTAGTAGTGTTGCCGCTGGCTGCTCCCTTTTGCACGACGCGATTTTCCACTTTGTGCTTAAAGACAAAGCGCAGATCCCGCTTTTCTACGGGTTTGTCAAAAGCCCCGAAACGCAAGACGAAGTCCTTCAGGGTCAGCACTACTTGCTCGGTTTCGGGATAAACCGGATCGAAAACGATGAAACCGCCGTAATTCTCGCCCTTAAATATGGGCTGGTCCTCCTCGTAGTTATAACTGCGAACCATGCCCATGCGTAGTTCGAAGCGATAGAACTCGTTGCCGCTCTGACCGCGCTGCGAGCGGTAGTAGTTTTCAAAATTGCCATAGGGCGACGACGAGGTGATGCCGTAGGCGCGCAGGAACTGACCTTGGTCGGTCTCCAATACGGCTGCCAAGGGATCGATCATGACTTTGGGCAACGTGCGGTTGAAAACAGTGACTTTGAAAACGGTGAAGCGGTTGGGCGTATACCCTAGGCGGGTATCGGTCCAGTTGCCGTAGGTATAGGGATTAGTCGAGTACTTGCCGCGCCCTGATTCGTCGGGGAAGAGGGCGTTGAGCTTGGCATCGGTCATGTGCTCTACCTCTAGGCGCAGACCGGCTAATTCCCAAGAGATCGCGCCATTGTCCTGTAGACTATAGGCCACGTCGGTTGCCGCGGACTCAACGACCGGCAACAGCAGGGTTTCGCGCTTGACGGCTGTGGGAAAAAGAAAACAACCTGATAGCAGGCCGCACAGGGCAATGATCCAGCTCAGCCGGCCCTCCTCTTTGCTCATTGGTTCTGCTCCGTGTAGAAATCGATTTGTTGCTGGGCAATGGAGCCTTGTTGAGTGAGGGCGAACACCACTAGGTTGACGCCCATTTGTAGCTGTGGCTCATTGCGGAATTCCTTTTCCCAAGCGCGTCCATATTCCTTGGTCGTGAAGATCGCCACCAGCCGATCGCCTAAAAAAATGCCTTCGAGAAAGGGCACTTCGGGGTGAAAATCGCGGCCGAACATGATCCTTTCCTGAGTCCGCTGTGGCGGCGGGCCATCGTCGAAGTCGTAAAAGCTATGGTATATGGGGTGGTCGTTGGGAATGACTTTGAAGCGCGCATCTCGCCCCAGCGAAGCCTTGAGCATTTCTCGCAGCGAGGCTTCGGCCGGGGTGTACTCGGTGGCAGCATCCCGGCCCAGCTCGCTCATGGCTTCGACCATGACAAAGCCGCCTTGCCGCAAATAGGTGCCCAGATTGGCGATCTCCTGTTGGGTGGGTTCAAAGGCCTGATCGACGGAGATGTACACGAAAGGGGCCCGGAAAATTGCGCGCGAATCGAGGAAGAGATGGTCATCTACTTCGGCCCGAATCTGGGTAAATCCATTAATCGCTTCGACCAGCTCGAAGATGGCCCGCTGGGTGGACGGCTTGAAGTCGTTGCCCCAAGCCAGGGCTAAGTACACGAAGCCGGTGATGTTCTGTTTATCGGCTGGATCTTGGACCACCAGCCCCTTATAACGGCCGATATCTAGCGCTTCCAAGTCGAGGAATTCTTCCTGCATGCTGATGCGCTTCTCCGGCTCTTTGGGGCTCTTGATGGCGACGCGCTGCACTTCGGGCTGGACCACTTCTAAGCCTAGATCGGCCCCGCTTGCAACGCCGAAGCGGAAGGTCTTGATCTTGCCGACTAGATCGGGGAGGCGCAGCTGAGGTTTGCGGGTAATTTGCGGCTTGGCCGCCCGCACTTGGCGGGTCATCTGCCGTTGGGGGATTTGCTGTTTCTCAAACTCAAAGGCTTTGGTCAGGCGCGGCTTGCGCACCACTAGGTGCATCAGCGGGGGTTTGGGCACTTTTTTTTCTGCGGGCCTCGTAGCTAGGTAGATTGCGGGTATGGCCAACAAAACGAGAGCCAGCGCCAAGGCCCGGTAGAGTACGCCGCGCTGTCGGCGCAGTAGTTCCTCCAGGCGGAGCGCATCCGTCGGCGCGGCGAAGCGGTTGGCATCTATTTGAGCGGCCATGATACCCCTTATAAGCGGTTGGCTTCGATCCACTCTTTGTGCATGCGGGCAAAGCGATGCGCTTCGGCCTGCTCGTCGGCTAGACGCTCGAGGACTTGGTCGTACACCTGCACTGCGGTCTTCCACTGCCCCAAGGACTCGTAGCAGACCCCCATATTGCTCAGTGCGCCGATCTCGCTTTCGGTGCCGGGATAGGTGCGCACGACTTCCGCAAAGCCGGCTGCTGCGCGGCGAAACTGGGTCGGATCCTGATCTTCAAGGGCTTGAGCAAAGATCGCCTCGACTTTGGCGTAGTGCTGGTAGGCCACTACTTCGCGCAGGTCATCTATTAATTCGGGAACCTTTGGTGCTACCGGACTGTTGGGAAAGCGGCGGATGACTTCGCGGTA
The DNA here is from genome assembly GCA_007571365.1 of Candidatus Latescibacterota bacterium. Lineage (GTDB taxonomy): Bacteria > Latescibacterota > UBA2968 > UBA8231 > UBA8231. Next base: position 9,342 of record RKRN01000174.1, on the reverse strand, counting down.
GGCCTGTAGGGCCTTGTCGTATTCCTTCTCGTTGTAGTAAAAGTCGCCGATGGTGAACTGGGCATTGGCCGCCAGAGCGCTGCTTGGGTAGGTGGAAACCACGCTTTGGAAGGCGGCGATGGCTTGGGAATCCTGTTTCGTATTGAGATGGGACCAAGCGAGGTTGTAGAGGGCATCGTCGGCCAAGTCCGATCGCGGGTGTATTTCGAGCAATTGCTGGTAATGCTGCTGCGCCGTCTCGAATTGTCCCAAGTTGTAATGGGCCTCTCCAGTTCGGAACAGGGCGTCGGGTGCCAGTTCGCTTTGGGGATAGGTGCTGGCCAGATCGGCAAAGGCGGCAGCGGCTCGCTCGAACTGAGTCAGGTTGAAATGGGCGTATCCCAGATAGTAGAGGGCGTAGGGGCGATTGCGATGGCTAGGGGTTTTCCGCAGATAGGTTTCAAACACGCGCACGGTTCCCGCCAGCTCTTCCCGCTCGAATAGGGCCTGCCCCAGAGCAAAGCGCATGTCGGCCGAATAATAGGAGTCCGGGTAGCGGGACAGGGCCTTTTGGTAGGTGTTGATTAGCGCCTCGGTGTCGCCCCGCAAGCCGTGGGCGTCGCCCATTAGAAAGTAGGCCTTCTCTTGCAGCTCACCGCGCACAGCGGGCAAGTCCAAGGAGAGAATCCGCCGGCATACGGTCTCGACCTGATCGAACTCCTTTAGGTTGTAGTGAAGTTCGGCCAGCACCACTAGGTGCTCGGCGCGCTCGACAGAATCGGTTGCCGCTGTTACTAAGGCCCGGTAGTCCTCGATAGCTTCTGCCGGACGCCCTAATTCGAGATGGGCTAGCCCCAGCATGCGCTGGGCCGCCCCGGCCAACTCCTCGTTGTCGCTGTGCAACAGCACTGCTAGGTCGGCTGTGGCCTCCTGATAGCACTTGAGCTTGAGCAGGCTTACGCCGCGGCCATAGAGGGCCCCTAGGCGCACCTTCTCGTCGTCAGCCAATTCGATGGTGCGTCCGAGGGCCTCCACCGCGGCGACAAAAGCCTCTGTTTCGATTAGGGTGCGCCCTTTCATGTAGTAGAGACGGGCCTGTTCATTTTTGGTTGTACTGACCTCCAAGCCCGCCTCTAGTGCCGCTAGTGCCCCCGAGAAATCGCCCGCCACAGCCAGCAGGTTGCTCGTTTCGAGCATGGCCTTAGAAAACAAGTTTGCAGTGCGGTCGAGCTGTTGGAATTGCTCCACGGCCTTGGTGGACTGGCCCAAATCCCGGTAGCACAGAGCCAGCTCGAAACGGGCTCGGTGGCGCTGCGGGGCCTCGGAGTATTTTTGCAGGATAGCTTCGTAAGCGGCGATGGCCTGCCCGAAGTTTTCTTGCTGGTAGTGGATGCGACCCAGTTGGAAAAGAGCGCTGCGCACGTAGTCTGGGTCTTGGTCGGCGTCAATGATTTCTCGGTAGAGCGCTAGTGCCCGGGCCGTGTGCCCGGCACTACCCAAGGCACCGAGCATCTGGTTGCACAGGGCGATATTAAACGGGGTAGCCGCCAAGACTAGTTCGCTGCTGGGGTAGGCGGCGGCAATGCGTTCGTAGGCGGCGATGGCTTGGGCGTAGGTCGAGCGGGCATGGTCGTCAGCCGTGGCTTGGTGCTGGAGTTCGGCTTGCTCGTAATAGGCCCGCCCAATTTTGTAAAGGGCCCAAGGCGGTGCCAGACCAGCCGCTTTGGCCACATCCCCGTAGGCCTCTAGGTAGAGTTGGTACTCGGCGATGGCGCGCTGATAGTTGCCAATGCCGTAGTAGTGCTCGGCCAGTAGGGATTGCATGCTGGCCTGAAAAATGCGGTTGCGGCTCCCGTCGATGGCCTCGCGGTAGGTGCGCACAGCAGCTTGGTCGTCGCCGCCTTGGGTGTACATATTGGCTAGGCGGATATAGGCCTCGGCTACCAGTTTCTGTTCTTGGGCGAAGGCGGTTATGACCTTGCTATAGGCCGTAGCAGCACCGGCAAAATCGCCGCTTTGGGCGCGACAATCGCCTACTTTGATCTGGGCTTTGGCCGCCAGCTCTAGCGCGGTCTCGTCGACTAGGCCGGCTATTTTCTCACGCCGCATCTTCAGCAGGTCGCGCTCGCTGAGGTGGTCAATGCCTTGGCGGTTTACCACTTCCCGATACCAGGGAGTCGCCTGATCGTAGTGCTGTTGCCGAAAGTAGGCTTCGCCGATTTGGAAAAGTGCGCGGTCTGCGCGGTACCCTTTGGGGAAGTGCTGCACTAATTCCTCAAAGGCGGTGATGCTTTCCGGGTACTGCCCCAATTCAAAATGGGCCCAGCCGATATTGTAGAGGGCGTTGTCGAGATATTGGCTGTCGGGATATTTCTGCCGAAAAGCGCGACCTTCTTCTATAGTGCGCTGGTGTTTACCGCTTTCATAGAGGCAGTTGATCAGCCGGTTGCAGGCCAGTTCCCGCATCTGTGGGGAGGTCGTCTGGGCTTCGGTCTGGAGGAAGTAAGCGGCCGCTTCTACGAAGTCGGTCGCTGTCTGTTCGGCGAGTTGGCGCTGGTTTTCGGGGTCGCGCTCCCGGGCAGCGCGACGCTGGGATTCTTGGGCGCGCTTGAAGTAGCTATTGCCGGTCTGGTAGAGGGCGATTTCCTTGATTGGCGCCGTAACCTCGCCGACCGCAACCTTGATCTCGGCCGTGTAGAGCAGGGGGTTTTCAACGGCATTGATGCGCCCGTAGGTTGCGATAGCTTGCTCGTAGTCCTCGGCGGCGTAGAATTTCTGCGCTTGCTTAAAAGCAGCTTGCATTTCGTCCGGGGTCGGTACGAAGTGCGAGCCTACTACGAGCCCCAGCAAAGTGCCTACGATGAGCAGCGGTATCATAGGGACCTCTTCTGATTCCCTTACCCTTTTACTTTCTGCTAGTTTTCTTGGTTTTAACGACCGTTCTTATGGGTGTAAGGGCCAATCATCCTTTGCCGGCCGGCCACCGCTGGCGTTGGGAGTAGAGTGCCCGGGTGTGAGCCAGACCGAAGCCGCCGGAGGGATTTCAAAAGTGTAAGGAAGTCGGAAGTCAGTAGTGGCGCAACAGGCTGAGGCCAAATTGCTTTGCTGAGCGCAAAAAAAATGCGGCCGACTTCGCGAAGATTCTCGCTGGCCTCTGCTGTAGCTCCCAGCTCACCTTAAGATGCGGCGGCTCTGACTGCTTTTACGACTGTGACGGGTGCGACGCGCCATAGGCAGGTCGCGGCAAAACCGGCGTCGGTCAGCGCGGCGAGTTCGGCTTCCACTGGAAAGTACGTGTCTTCGTCGGACCATTCCGCGAAATGGCGATAGGCGCGCTCCTCGGCGATGCCGCCGGAGACGAGGTGCCCCGCCCAAGTTGCGTATTCGGCTTGGCGAGTAAGCGGATCGGCGGGCATGGTCGCATCTGCGTTGACGAACACGCCGTTTGGGCGCAACGCAGTGTGAATCGCGCCGAAGATCGTCCGTTTTTCGGCTAAGGTCGGAACGTGGTGTAGTGCGAGAGAGGCGACTGCGGCGTCGCAGGCGGGTAGCGGGCCTTGGAACGCTCGCACGGTGTACTGCACTCTCGAAGCAAAGGAGGCGAGCCGCTCGCGGGCCTGAGCGAGCATCTCGGCGTCGGCGTCGATCAGCTCGACTGTCGCTTTCTCGCATCGCTGCAAAACCGCTTGTGCCAACGCGCCCGTGCCCGCGCCGAGGTCGATCACTTTTTTCGGTTTGGTCTCGGCAACGGCGTCTGCGGCTCGCGCCAGCATCTCTTCGTAGGCGGGAATAAAGGCGCGGATGGTCTTATCGTACGCGTCGATTTCAAGACGCAGATGGCGTCGGACGGAATGGCTCATCGGTTTTCTGCTTTTAGGGTGGCCGTCGTCGCGAGGGCGTCTAAAGATAATCAACTCCAGCCAGAAGGCGATATGAGTGCGGAAAAATCGTCGATCTTAGGGAGTGTGCCGAAGTTTGGGAAGTTAGAGCAATCGGATTAATTGCGCCGAGCGCTTTGTTCTCGTTATAACATAACGCGATAACGTGGAGCTAGTCGATGATTCGCACACAGATTCAGTTGACCGACGAACAAGCGCGGCACGTCAAACGGATCGCTGCCGAGCGGCAGGTGTCGCTGGCGACGGTGATTCGCCAAGGGATTGATCTCCTGCTGCGGTCAGCGGAGGCAGCAGCGACTGACGACGAGCGCATAGAACGTGCGATCTCGGTGGCTGGCCAATTCCGCTCTGGCGGCGGCGATGGGTCCGCGCAACACGACCTCCACCGCAGGTGAGCGTCTTCGGCGACACCTCCGCGCTGTACGCGGTTCTCGACGCAGACGACGATGAGCACTCGCGGGCCATTGCTGAACGGGGGTTCTCGTGCATTCCAGCGGAGACCGACGACCGCGGCTCTTGATCCGCAGCAGAGCAGCAAATCTGGAGACGCGAACTAGTGTCGCATGTCGCGGCCGTGACGAGCCTGAATTAGTCGAGGGAGCAAGATGACAAACGGGCCCCGGTCAATGATGACCTAGGGCCCGTTTTCTTTAACACCGAGCAATCCGCTTGCTCAGGGCGAGTCGTCCGCAGTGGAACCGACGGCTTTCTTGATGTCGCCCCAGCTTTGATCTTCGGCGACGCCCGGAGATTGGGAGCCGATCTTCGCAGCGGGCAATAAACCTTCAAAGCCTCTGACTACCATCACGCCACCGTCCACCGTCAGGACCATGTCTCCGGCTCCGAGGTATTGGAAAATTTGATCGGGGGTCGCGTCGACTACGACTACGACGTTGGCACCCGAATCGCCTTTCTCATCTGCGGTTTCACTAGCCTCAACAAACTCGTCGAACGTCTGCCGTTGGCTATCGGACCGGAGCTTCTTCACAACGGACATCATATCGAGCGCGGCGCGCTCCGAAATGAAGCTACTAATACTTCCATCGCCGCTACTTGCGATTGTCAGGACCCCGTCTCTGTCTCCGAGTTTTTGGAGGAGTTCATCGGGGGTCGTCTTGATGGTGGTGGTGGTTTCCGTAATCTCAACAAACTCGTCGAACACCTGCTGTTGGCTGTCAGACAAGGGCTCGTCGTTGAAGGTCACCACTCGCTGTAGTAGGCTGCTGGCCATGTCGGCGAGGGCTGCTCGCTGAGTGACAGCACCTACCAGCAGGATCGCCAGCGCGGCGAGCACAGCAGCCAGTACGGGCGGCCGCAGCCGCCGCCGCCAGTTCGCCAATAAGGTCCGGTGCGGAGCGATCGCCGGCGATCCATTGCTCGACGCGCTGGGCGTAGAAGCTACATCCTTGCGACGCGAATCGGCCAAGCGAGCGGCGAGTTGGCGATTGGCCGCCAAGAGCAAATCTGCGGGAAAGTTGGACTCGCGGATCGATTTTCCGGCCGCGCACAGCAGGGAAAAATCGCCCTTGAGCTCGCTGGCTTCGGGGTGGGTCTGCAGGTACTCCTCGACTTCCCGTCTCTCAGCGTCGGACAGTTCGCCGGCGAGGTATTCGATGAGTTTGTGTTCAAACTGCTCAGTCGTAATCATCGGTTCATCTCCTTGGGGTTTGAGGTCGCTGCGGATGGACTGGCCCCGGCGAGCCATTCGCGCATCTGTTTTGTGGCTTGGAACGCTGCCGCACGCGCTGCTCCCGCAGAGCAGTTTAGCAGCCGAGCGATCTGCTCAAAGGAACAGCCTTGGAAGTAGCGGAGGACGAAGACTTCTCTGCGGCGCTCGGGCAAATCCACCGTGAGATGGCGAATTTTTTCAACCATCAGACCATTGTCGAGCGCATTGTTCGCCGCCCAGTTGGGCGGTTGCTCAGCGGATTCGCTCCAAGAGACAAACCGTGCGCGCTGGCGGTTGAAGTCGAGGGCGGCATTGATCGCCGTGCGGCACAACCACGCCTTGGGCTGTTGCAGCGGCCCGCGCCGGCTCGTGGTCTCGTGGAACTTCACGAATACTTCTTGGTAGAGGTCGGCTGTCTCGTCGCGGTTTCCGTTGATCCGCCATATCAGGCTCATGACCAGCGGACCGTATCTTTCAATCGCCTGTTCTACGTGCATTGCATCTCCTATGGTTGAGGTCAGGTGTGCATACATATAGAACGACGCCGAGAGCGGTTTGTTATTCCGGCGATGGACGTTTTATCGGCTGATTTGTATTTTCGACTCCCGACTGAAAACTATCCTAGGAGCAAGGAGCAAATATGCCAGCGCGTCGTCCCAATATCCTCTTCATCATCACGGACCAGCAATACGCTGGAGCCATGTCCTGTGCCGGCAATCCCGACGTGTACACTCCCAATATGGACCGCCTCGCCGCAACAGGAGTGCGATTCACCCGCGCCTATTGTACGCAGCCCTTATGCGGCCCCCAGCGCGCCAGCTTTATGACCGGTCTGTTTCCCCATCAAAATGGCGCGACGAGCAACAACACACCCATCAAGCCTGCATACAAAGGCCGAACACTCGGCAACCTGCTCGTCAATGCAGGGTATGATTGCGCCTTGGCGGGAAAATGGCACGTCCCTGGCACCACACCCGAAGAAAGCGGCCTCGAAGTCATCTGCGGCAGCCGCGACGATGAAGTGCCGCTGCGCGCCCGCGCATTCATGCAGCGCGACCGCGACAATCCCTTTTTCCTCTTCGCGTCCTTCCTCAATCCCCACGACATCTGCCAAGTCGCCCGCAATCAGCCTTTGCCGCAAGGCCCCGTGCCGGAGCCTGCTACCGTAGAAGAATGCCCAAGTCTGCCCGCCAACTTCGCCATCCCACCCTATGCACCCGACATCTTGCAGATGCTGCGGCAGGCCAACCGCCGCGTCTATCCCACCCTCGAATACGCGGAAGACGACTGGCGACGGCTGCGATTTTACTACTATCGCTTGTGCGAAAAAGTCGATGCTGAAATCGGTGTGCTGCTCGATGGCCTGCGCGACCTCGGCCTCGAAGAAGAGACCTATATCGTCTTTACCTCCGATCACGGCGACGGGCACGGTGCGCACCAATGGAATCAAAAAACCAGCCTCTACGAGGAAGTCATCAACGTTCCGTTTATCATCAGCCACAAAGGGGTTATGCAGGCTGGTGGCGTTGACGATACCCACCTCGTCTCTCTCGGCCTCGACCTGCTGCCCACGCTGTGCGACGTTGGCGGTGCGAGTGTTCCCGATGGTCGCGAAGGACTGAGCCTGCGACCACTGGCCGCGGGCGACGCGCCCGACGATTGGCGCCGGGAACTGGTCGTTGAAACCATTATGGACATGGGCGTGGGGCCAGGCGGTGGAGGTGCTTCGCGCGCCGTGCTCACCGACCGCTACAAATACAGTGCCTATCCCATGGGCCGCCACCGCGAACAACTCGTCGATTTGCAAACAGACCGCAGCGAAATGATCAATCTCGCCGTCAATGCGCGGTTCAAGGACGAACTCGACGACCATCGCCGACGCCTGCGGGCCTGGTGCGAAAAGACAGAGGACGAGTTTCTGAGTTTTTGTCTGTGAGGGCGGTTGATCGGCGCTGGATTTCCAGCCGCTAGGCGATTTTTTTACCATTATAGTCTGTGTGATACGCCTGCTCGAAGAGAATTTGACTAGGAGACTGCCGTGGAATTGCCCAAGAGGCCCCGACGACTCAGGCGCACAGAAGCCGTGCGCCGCTTGGTGCGCGAGACCCACTTGCGCGTCGATGATTTGATCTACCCGCTGTTTGTCACTGAAGGCGAGAAAACGCGCGCACCCATTGACGACATGCCCGGTCAATATCGCTTCTCGGTCGACGAGCTAGTCGATGAGTGCCGTGCGTTGTGGGATTTGGGCATCCCAGCGGTCAATCTCTTCGGCTACTCGACCGAAAAAGACGATCAGGCCACCCAGTCCTACGACCCACAGGGCCTAATCCAACGAGCGGTCCGCAGCCTCAAAGCCGCGGTGCCCGAACTCTGCGTGCAGACCGATGTGGCTCTCGACCCCTATACCCATCACGGGCACGACGGCTTGGTCGTCGATGGCGAAGTAGTAAACGACGAGACCGTAGAAGTGCTGTGCAAGATGGCTCTTTCGCACGCCGAAGCGGGCGTCGATTGGGTCGCGCCCTCAGACATGATGGATGGCCGGGTCGGCGGCATCCGCCGGGCGCTCGACGCGGCCGGGTACAAAAACGTCGGCATCTTGGCGTACTCGGCTAAATATGCTTCGTGCTTTTACGGCCCGTTCCGCGACGCGCTCCAGTCGGCACCCAAGAAAGGCGATAAGAAAACCTATCAGATGGATCCGGCCAATGGCCGCGAGGCGCTCCAAGAAATCGCCCTCGACATTGAGGAAGGAGCCGATGTGGTGATGGTCAAGCCGGCCTTGGCCTATCTCGACGTAATCGCCGCGGCCCGCCGTGCCTTTGACGTGCCGATTGCCGCGTACAATGTCTCCGGCGAGTACGGGATGCTTGTAGCGGCGGCGGAGCGGGGGTGGGTCCAGCGCGAGCAGGCCGTTATGGAGGTGTTGACCGGGATCAAGCGGGCTGGCGCGGACATGATCTTGACTTATTTCGCCAAAGAGGTCGCCGGGTACTTGCGCTGATACCGTACCTGATGCCGCGGCGCAGCGCAAAAACCGCGCTTTTAAAAAATTCAACCATGCAACTTAAAGACAAAGTAGCCCTCATCACGGGCGGAGGGCGCGGTATTGGCCGCGCTATCGCCATAGGCTATGCTGCCGAGCATGCACAGGTCGCTATTGCCGCGCGCAGCACGGCGCAACTCGACGAAGTAGCCACGGCGATTGCCGCACAGGGCGGAGAGGCCCTCGCTGTGCCGACCGATTTGCGGGTAAGCACAGAAGTAGAACACCTCGTGCAGAAAACAGTAGCGCGGTTCGGTCGGATCGATATTCTCGTCAACAATGCCGGCGTCAATCCACGCGGGCTGTTTTTAGACGCGACGGATGAAGAATGGGAGCAGGCGTGGCAAATTAACGTCATGGGCATCGTCCGCTGTTGCCGGGCGGTATTGCCCATTATGCAGCGACAGGGCCGCGGAAACATCATCAACATCGGCTCGGGCATGGGCCAAGTCGGCCACGCGGACCTCAGCGTCTACTGCGCGTCCAAAGCGGCCTTACACGGGTTGACCCAAGCCATTGCAGAAGAAGTATGGAGCGAGGGTATCATCGCCAACGTTCTCATACCCGGCCCGGTCAAGACGGAGCTGTCAAAACCTTCTTGGCAAAAGGCCAGCAGCTTTCGCGCGGCAAGCGAGCCGTGGAAGGAGCCAGAACAGGTCGTCGCCGCGGCACTTTTTCTCGCCGCACAACCTCCGGCTAGCGGCATGACCGGCCAACTCCTCAGCATTATGCGCCGTACTAGTCCT
>RKRN01000126.1 GCA_007571365.1 Candidatus Latescibacterota bacterium | reverse complement strand
GTGCGGCACCAGCGTATCGCCGTCGGCAGGATGGCGGACGAGGGACTGGTCGCTAGGCCAACTGTCGTGGACGATGACGGCGACGGTATCCCCGGCATCATCCACGAGTCGAACGTCTTCGCCGCTGTTGGTCAGGCCGTTGCCGATGCGTCCGTCATCGGTATAGACTGGAACCGTGAAGCCGGTGGGAGTGCCGCCGCCGAAGAGGACGACATAGGAGCCGGGCGCGATAGTGGCATCGTCGGGGAATTGGAAGTGGGTGGCGGACGAGGTGCTGTCGCCTAACCGCCAGCCGCTTAGATCAACAGCCGTAGTATCCGTGTTGTAGAGTTCGATGAATTCGTCTTGGTAGGTGTCTCGGACTCCGTCTTGATTGGCGTCGCCGGCCAACCCCGTCGGCGGATCGGCCAGCACTTCGCTGATGAGGATGGCGGCTTCAGCGAGGGACGCATACCCAAGCAGGATGATGAGAGACAAGAGATAGGCCATGCTCCTGCTTATGCAAAAAGTAGGCCAAACCGCCGACGAAACTGTTATTTATTTAGAAACAAAGAGTTACGTGAAGGCCGTTGAATTTTGCACCGGCCGATAGTGGCCCATTTAGGACACAGTGACGCAGACTGCAAGTATCACTCCGGGGCACCTGGCGGCGCAGCTTGGCCCCACTGGTCAGCAAAAACAAAATCGGTTAGCACTTTGCGGGTGCGGCGCTGTGTTTTGCGCTCGCGGTGGTTCAGACCCAGCGATAGGTGCGGGCACCGCGGCTGGAGACGCGGGCGAACTTCCAAGCCGTCAGCCACTCCTCGCGGTCGCGTACTACGAGTTCGGGACACGCTTGGCTGCGGACGAGGAGGCCGGGGAGATGGGGCCGGCCATTGGGCTTGCGAGCGTCGTTCCAGCGCAGGTCCATGCTCCAGCGAATCGAGTCCGAGCGGTTGGGTTGACTGCCGTGTGGGGTGCGGCAGTGAATGGCAATAAGGCCGCCGCGCTGGACGGGAATGGTGACCGGATCCCAAGGCGGCAGTTCTTCAGGCGCGACGGTAAAGCTGCCGCCTTGATCGGCGGGCGGGCGCACGTGCCGGCGCAGCCGCTCTTGGTGGCAGCGGGGATAGATCATCAAAGTGCCGTTTTCTTCGTCGGCGTCGACTAGGGGAATCCAAGTGGTGACGACGAGTGTGTCGTCGGCTTCGGGTAACAACACGCCGAGATCTTGGTGCCAAGCGGTGGAGCGCGCCCATTCGTTCTGCGAGAAGTTGCCGGCATACTCGGGGCTGGCTGGGACTTTGGCGCGGATGTGCTGGCAGGAATTGGCGTAGATTTCCGGGCCGACCAAGGATTCGATCAGATTGAGCAGCCGTGGATTGTGCAAAAAGGCGAAGATGTTAGGCCCTAAATTGGCGGGGAAGTTGATGCCAGCGACAGCACTGGCGTCGGCTTTGGCGAGGGGAATCAGGCGTTGGGCAAAAGGCAGCTCTGCGTAATCGCGTTCTATTTTGCCGGCCGCTAGCAGGCGTTGGGCCGCTTGATCGACGATGTCTGCTAGTTCGGCTTGGACTGGATCTAGGTCTTCAGAGGCCAAGGCGTTGGGCACGTGGACATAGCCCTCGGCGTGGAAGAATGCGAGTTGCTCTGCGCTGAGGCCGGCCATGGCGCGTTTTAGAAAGTGCCGATGATCGAGACTCGATGGATTTGGCCTAAGTCGGGAGAGGACGAGTAGGCGTAATCAACGGCGTAGCGGTTCATGATTAGGCCAGCCCCGGCGCTCAAGCCCAGCGGCCCTTCGTCTTGGCTGCCGGTCTGTTGGGTGGTGTAACCGGGGCGGATATAGAGGCCGGCGGCGAGTTGGATCTCAAGGCCGAAGGCGAGGTAGGAGTCGTTGTCGTTGGGCAAGTTGAAATCGGCGACCAAGAGCACGGGCACTGGCAGATGCGCGAGGTGATGGGCCAAGCCCAAGCGGATGTGGGCGGGTAGCGCGTCCTTGAATCCCGCGGTATAACCCGAGCGCACAAAACCAAGGTTGGAGATTGCCGCGCCGAGCGTCGTGCCCTCAAGCGGGGGGCGGACGAGGAGGCCCAGATCGGCGAGATAAGCGTCGGAAGAAAACTCGGCGATATTTGAATAGACGGCTTTTAGATTGGCACCTACGGCCAGCCAGTCCGGCCCGAGCTGTTGGGCGATGGACAAATAAGCGGCGAGGTCGGTCGCCGAGAAGGTCCCCAAATCGCGCCCTTCCGCATCGGTATGCCACAAGTCTCCGTAGGATACGTAGTGGACGCTTAAGGCGTGTACACGCGATCCGTTGGGGGCAGCGATAGAGGCGAAGCCGGCTTGGGAATCGACGAAATAGCTGTTATAGGCAAGCGCGGCCGTGCGCTCGCGCAAGCCGAAAAGCCCGGCGGGATTCCAGGCCGAGGCCTCAATGTTGCCAGACACAGCTGCATAGGCCCCGCCGAGTGCGGCAGCGCGGGTGCCGACGCCGATCTTGAGAAAGTTGAAACCCGTAGTGCCGGCGTTGGGGTTGAGCGCCCTAGCAGGCACCGAGGTCGAAAGTAGGATGCAGGCCGCGAGAGCACAGTATCTCATGGTTGGTCTCCAAATTTCAGGCGGCTGCCCGTTCGAGGGCATGGGCTGTACGCAGCAGGCGAGCCTCTTCGAGGGGTGGGGCCAAGAGTTGGACGCCAATGGGCAAGTTGCTGCGGCTGTGGGCAAAGGGCACGGATATAGCCGGAATGCCGGCGAGGTTGACCGAGGCCGTGTAGATGTCGTTGAGGTACATCTGTAAGGGGTCGTCGAGTTGTTCGCCAAGGCGAAAGGCGACGGTTGGAGCTACGGGTGAGATCAGCACGTCGCAGGCGGCAAAAGCGCGGGTAAAGTCGTCGCGGATCAGAGTGCGCACCTGCTGGGCTTTGCGGTAATACGCGTCGTAGTAGCCGGTACTCAGGGCGTAGGCCCCGAGCATGATGCGGCGCTTGACCTCGCTGCCGAAGCCCTCGCTGCGCGTTTGCAAGTACATCTCGTGCAGGTCGGTGCTACCCGCGGCGCGATAGCCGTATTTGACGCCGTCATAGCGCGCCAGATTAGCCGATGCCTCGGCCATGGCGATGATGTAATAGGTGCTGATGCAGTATTCGGGGTGGCCGGCCACGGGCAGCTCGACATCCACGAGCTCGGCTCCTGCATCAACCAAAGCGTTGGCAGCGTCTTGCGCGGCCGCGGCTACTTCGGCGTTGAGCGCGGCGGGAAAGTGCTCGTGCGCCAAGCCCACTTTTAGGCCGCGGACATCCCCGTTGAGCGCGGCCCGATAGTTAGGCACGAGCGCGGTGCTCGAAGTCGAATCGCGGGGGTCGTGCCCGGCGATGGCTTGGAGCAGGAGCGCGGCGTCTTCGACATCTTTGGTCACCGGGCCGATTTGATCGAGCGAGGAAGCGTAGGCAATGAGTCCGTAGCGCGAGACGCGGCCGTAGGTGGGCTTGAGGCCCACGACGCCGCAGTAGCTGGCCGGTTGGCGCACCGAGCCGCCGGTGTCTGAGCCGAGGGCGAGGATGGTTTCGTGGGCGGCTACGGCCGCGGCCGAACCGCCGCTGGAACCGCCCGGCACTCGCTCGGGGGCACGGGGGTTTAAGGTGGGGCCGAAATAGGAGTTTTCGCAGGACGAGCCCATGGCGAACTCGTCCATGTTGGTCTTGCCGATGAAGACGGCATCGGCGTCGCGCAGCCGCTCGACGGCGGTGGCGTCGTAGGGAGCGACGAAGTGTTCGAGGATTTTCGAGCCACAGGTGGTGCGCCCGCCGCGGACGCAGAGGACGTCCTTGAGGGCCAAGGGAATCCCCGCCAAAGGCCCCAAAGCCGCGCCCGCGCCGCGCCGCTGATCGATGTCGTCGGCGTGGCCTAGGGCACCCTCTGGATCGACACTGATGAAGGCGTTGATCTGGCCGTCGATGGCGCCGATGCGGTCGAGTGCAGCCTCAACGAGTTGGCGGGCAGTGATCTCCCCTTGTTGCAGGCGAGTACTGAGCTCGTGGGCCGTGGCTTGGTTGAGCAACATGGTTAGGAGGTGGCTTGGTCCTTGTCTTTGGACTGAGGCTCGACCCGGGCTTGGGCCTGAGGCTCGGTCTGGGCCGGAGGCTGAGCAGGTTGCTTAGGGGCCTCGATTTCGTCCTGCACGTCGCGCATGGCGGTGCGGAACTCGCGGATGCCCTTGCCCAAGCCCTGAGCCATCTCGGGGATGCGCTTGGCGCCGAAGATGAGCAGAATGACGACGAAGATGATGAGTATTTCCCAGTGCCCCATACCGAACATGACGCTAGCTCCTCGAAGAGGTTCAATAGCTATGGCGGAAGTAGTACCAGCCGACGAAGAGTCCTAACATAGTGATTAGGTTGAATTTCAGCGACAGATTAAACGAAAAAGACAGGATGACGAGGTTGAACATGTGCGGCCCGATGGAGTACTCCACGTAGCGCAACAGGGCAAGTTCGACGATAGTGTCGGGGCCAACTAAGGCGATTAAAATGAATCGCAGCATCTCGCCAAGGAGATTGGCCCCGATCAGGGTGGTCAAGATGATGAGAATGAGGTGGCTGAGGGGCTTGTCGCGCAGCATGGGGACTCTAAGCGTGTTGGGTGACGGCACCGTGTACCAGCCGGAAGAGCCAGCGGCAGGGCCCAGAGAAGACATACACGAGGATCATGGGAAAGAAAAAGAAGCCGTCGTAGATAGTCAGCCCGACCGTGGTGACGAAGTAAAGCTGTTTGATGCGGTCGCTGAGGGAAGTGCCGCGAAAATTGGGAATACTATCGTAATCGAGCCGACTGACCATTAGGAAGGACAGCACTAAAATTAGCAGCACGGCCAGTGGCGCGGCGTGCGGGATGGGCCACGCTTTGACAAAGACCACGTATTGGGTGAGGCAGACTGCGGCTGTGGGAATGGCCAACCCCAGGTAAAATTCGCCGCGCTCGCCCTCGAGACTCAGCGCGTTGAAGCGGGCCAAGCGCATGGCACCGCACAGCAGAAATGCGAAGGCCAGGGCCAACCCCCAGCCGGTGGGCAGATGGGCCTGATAGATGATGGCCGCGGGCACGATGCCAAAGGTGCAGGCATCGACGATAGAGTCCAAATGAAGCCCAAACTGGGAGTCGCGCCCCATGACCCGAGCGAGTTGGCCGTCCATTTTGTCGAATACCGCGCCCAAGAAGATGAGCCAAGCGGCTGGCACGTAATTGCCGTTGAAGGCGTAGTGTAGGGCGAGAAATCCGCAGAACAGGTTGCCGGTAGTGAATGCGGTGGGTATGAACTGCCTCATCTTTATATCCTTCCTGCCGCTAGTGCCGCGCCCGGTAGGGACGCTCTTTGGGGGTCAGGTCTAGGCTGTAATGCTCGTTGTGGCGCCCCACGCCGAGCGCGGCGACTTCGCCGATGCACAAGCCGCTCGACGACCGTGGCGTCGTAGGGGGTGCTGAGGACGTCCTTGAGGCCCAAGGGAATGCCGGCCAAAGGTCCCAAAACTGCGCCGGCCGTGCGCCGCTGGTCAGCTATAGCTACACTGACGAAAGCATTGACTTGGCCGTCGATTGCGCCGATTTGGTCGAGCGCGGCCTCGACTAGCTGGCGGACGGTGATTTCCCCTTGCTGCAGGCGGTGGGCCGTGGTTTGGTTGAGTGCCATAAGTGACCTATTAAAGTAAGTGTATTAGTGTTGTTTGCTTTTCATCGCACTAGGGTAATTTTTTGCACGCTGGCTTGGCCTTGCCGCGTCCACCGCAGCAAGTACACTCCCGAAGCGACCGGATGCCCTTGCCCGTCGCGGCCATCCCAATGTACGACATGGCTGCCCGCTGGCAAAAAGCCCCCGTCCAGCAGCGTCCGCACCGGCTGGCCAGCCAAGTTATAGACCACTAGCGAGACCGGCCCCGCCTCCGGCAGCTCAAACCGCACGGCCGTCTGCGGATTGAACGGATTGGGTGCGGCCGTAAACGAACGAACCGACCCGCTGTCGGGGTCGGACGGCAGACTTGCCCGCGTCGTCAGCGTCGTCTCCGCCGCCGATCCCGCCCCTTGACTGTTGACCGCCCGCACCTGAAACGCATAGCTCCTGCCGCTTTGCAAGCCGTCTATATCCACTTGCTGCGCCGTGCCCACGCCAGTCCAGTCCGACCAAGTCGTATCGCTAGCACTAGCAGGCTTCTGGCAGTATTGATACGTGATGGGCAGACCGCCGGTCAACGTGGGGGGATCCCAGGTCAGCCGAGCCGTGTGATAGCCCGAGCCCGTCGACTGAGCCGAAAAATTGCGCGGCCGACCGGGCAGCCCTACCACCGCGTTCGTCTTGGCACTCTCGGCCTCGCGGTTCGTACCGTGCTTATCCGTATAGAGCACCCGCGCCCGCAGCCGAACCCCGGACAGGACGTTGCTGATGACCAACGTCGTCGCCGGGTTGCCATTGGCGATGGTGGGCGTTTCGTCGGTGGCCCCATCGGGATAAAAGTAGAGCCAACTCCACCGGGGGTTGGTCAGCGGCTGGTCGGGGTCGGTCAGCGTCGCCGTGATCGTGTCGCCGACGGCCGGGCTGAGCGTGGAGAGGGACACCGAGCCAGCCTCATCGACATCGGTGATCGTGATCGTTACGGAACGGGAAACTGAGACGGAACCATCGCTGACGGTGATGGCGACTTGATAGGTGCTCTTGTGCTCGTAATTGGGTGGGCTATTGAACGCTAGGGGTCGGCGCGCGCCGGTGCCGCTGAGGCTCAAGGCGGCGGCATCGTTGCCGCTGAGCGTCCAGGTCAGGGCGTCGCCATCGGAGTCGCTGGCCGTATAGGTGGCCACTGTGCCGGTGCTGTTTTCGGCGACCGTCACCGTAGTCGGGCCGCCCAGCGTTGGGGCTCGGTTGGGTTGTTCGGGCTGCTCCGGTTGTTCGGGTTGTTCGGGCTGCTCCGGTTGTTCGGGCTGCTCCGGTTGTTCGGGCTGCTCCGGTTGTTCGGGCTGCTCCGGTTGCTCCGGTTGTTCCGGCTGCTCGGGTTGCTCGGAACCAGAAGGTGTGGCTTTGACGGTCGCCGACAAGCCGGCTCCTTGGTCGTTGACGGCATTCACGTAAAACGTGTAGGCCGTACCGTTAGTCAGCCCTGTAACCACCACGCTCGTGTTCTCCACAGACCCACTGGACCAAGGAGCACCGCTGGCTTGATAACGATATTCATAGTGCGTAACCGCCGAACCCCCATTCGGCAGCGGTGCAGTCCAACTCAGTTCCACTTGCCCGTCGCCGGCCGTGGCCGTCAAGTCCCGCGGCACTCCCGGATGTCTATTAATCGTGCCCCCGGTAGAAGTGATCGTCTTTCCATTCATGTTGATGAGCAGACCCCGCTCAATGGTGAGCGTTTTGCCAGCAGGGACGGTTATATCTCGGTGCAGGGTGATGGCTTCACTGCTACCGGTAAAGGCAGACCAATCTTGGTCAAAGTCCAAAACGCCGTCTCCGGCTCGACCGGGGGATGTCGTCATATAGACGCCGCCGGCCTTGTCGCCCCATTCCAGCGTCCGACGCTTGGTTTCGGGTCTATCCGAGGTATAATACATGGTGTTGTTTTTATATATATCATCGCTATGTCCAAGCCCCGCAGAATGACCGAGTTCATGGGTCATTACATCCCTGAAATCTTTAGGTTTAATAGTCCAAAAGCTTGGATACTCCTCGGACGTAGTCCAAGCGTAGAGTGTGCTAAGGCGGATATCCGAGGTGAGCACTCCATTGTATACCTTTGGCCAGCTTGCGCGACCGGCGGGATTGTCTCGCCCCTCCAAAACTTCAAAAGTTACCGTACTCCACTCATCAAATTCATTGTACGTTCTGTTGGTCTGAGCGTTAGCTACCTGAAACTTAACATGGCCATCTTCAATACTATTCCACTGGGCGACACAGGCATCCATCGCTGTTTTCAAAGCACTAAAGGGAATCCGTTGGCCATTTCCATCTCTAGCATTCGTTGGATTAATGTGAAAGGTGATAGTAAGAGGTGGAGGGTGATGGCGATAATTTGTATAAGCAAAAAATTGGCCATCCAAGTGCCGCCCATATTGAGAGGCGGCTTCCGCATCATGCGTTTCATTGGCGGCACGTACTTTATCCAACTGGTATTCCATAGGAATCATCTCGACTTCCAACTGTGTTACTTCCCTCGTTGCGACTCGTCGAATGGCTTCTTTGAACTCGGCCAGCGACGTAGCAGTGCCCTCAATCAGCCCG
>RKRN01000138.1 GCA_007571365.1 Candidatus Latescibacterota bacterium | reverse complement strand
CTTTTGCGCCGTGAGGAAATAGCCGAGAGCCTGCTTGTCAAAGCGCTTGCCGGCATTGCTGCCCACCGGGAAGAGGAAATACTGGGGATTGGCGACCAACTCGCCTTTTACTTTTAGCCCTTTGAGGCTTAAGTCCCAGTCCAACCCGTAGAGTGCCTGCCCGGTGGGAATGCCGTAGTCGAACTCAACCACCTTGCGGCCCGAGTCGCTGCCGTCGGAGCGCAGGACCGTATAGCCCACCCTAGTCGGATCGAGCAAATCCCACTTGTACTGCAAAAACGGCTGCGCTTGGGTAGTGGCCGGATTCGGCACCACCGGCCACTGCTTGAAGGCTTCGGGATTTTCTGCTAGCACATCTTCGAGGGGCTTGATGGCGTCGTCGGCTTTCAGACCGGTAAAGGGATTGACGTAGCTCCTACCGCCCGGCGCGTATCGGTCGTCCCCTTCGGCCACTTTGTCCACGTTCTTTTGATGGGCACGCTGATCGAAAAACAAGTGCTGCTGGCGCACCAAAATGCGATAGTCGCCCTCGACATCGGCCAAGAAGCGCACGGACTTCATCGTCAGCCCCGGCACAAATTCGTCCGGATCGGCCGAGTATGCCGCAGCGTCCGGCAGGTTGAATTGCGGCATTTGAAAGCGGAAGACCACTTGGTCGCCGCCGGCTACCGACAATCCTCCCTCAGCCCCGCCGACCGGATCGATCATCTTCAGGCTCGAGTCGTATTCGGGATCGCCTTCAATGCTGGTCAGGCGCACCCGCTGCCCCTGCGACTCGCCGACGACCACCACATCCACGTCATAGACGATGGCCGACCGGCCCATATCTTCGGGCGAATCGTCTTCAACAATGACTTCAATAAACGAGGGCGGCAGCATACTGTAGGGTGTATCGCCCTTGAGAAAGGAGCCGTTTTCGTCGGCGGTATTGGCCATGTGTTGGTTGAAATACGTAGCCCCCATGCGCAACACATTGCCCAACTTGGTCTCCCAGTGGCCACCAAAGATCAACACCGGCGAAGTTTCTCGAGTCGCTTTGAAGGTCGAAAACTTGGCCGCGTTTAGCAGGTCGCCACCTTGACTCAGCATTAGGGTGAACTTGTTGTCCGAGGAAGCACCGTCGAGCAGAATGCCAAAAAAGCGGGGGTCGCTAAAGGTCAAGTCAGAAAACTTGGCGCGGATGTCTTCGCCCAAAGTCACTCGGTAGTTCCAGCCCTTGTACGAGTCGTTGAGCATCACCAAGTTGGCGAACCACCCCAAGTACTGGGCCGTGCGGGTGTTGATATTACTCTCCCCCGGGCGGGAAAATTCCCAAGTAAAGACATTGAATCCGCGCGACAGGTAATTGCCTAAGCGATCGTAGCGATTGCGTGCGTTGATCACCGAAGGATAGGGATCGTACTCCTTGCGCCCGTAGTTCAAATAGGGTTCGGGATGGCCGAGGTTGAGGAATTCCCGGTTGCGCAGAAAGGTCTGCGCTTGGGCATCGGCTCCCAGCATTCCCAACCCCACAAGCGCTAGTAGCGCGGTCCTTACCAGCCTTTTTCTCGCATTACTACTCATGGTAGCTATCCTCATGCAGTGTAGAGATTCGGTCTTTAGTCGCCTTCCAACTCAGTGCTGATGATACCCAACACTGAACCGATGCACGCCGCCATAACCCGACAGGTGCAGCGGATAGGAATACGCATAATCGAAATGCCATTGCTTATAGTTGTGGCCAAGCCCCATGTTGAGCACTCTATCGTCAAAACCCGCACCTACCGCCGCTCCACCCATGCGAAACCGTGCGCCGTTGAGGCTCACCGTCTGCGTCTCAAACCCCGCTCTGACCTCGGTTCGCCCATCGCGGTGCTCCAAGTCGAGCAGGACTTCCCGCCCGGCCCAGTTGAGCAAGGCCGCCGCGACGATAGCGGGCTTTTCTTTTCCCGCAGCTTGGCCGCCCGCGGCGATATTCGCGCCGTTTAAGCCTTTGGCGACCAACGCCAAGCGCAGATACGCCCGCGGCTGAATGAAACCCACTTCCCAAGTGGCCCCTACATCGAGCTGCCAAGCCCGATGCGACAGGTCCCCAGCTTGCCAAGCACTGGTGCGCCAGCCGCCGCCTACGGCGAATCGCTGGTGCAACGGCCGCCCGTAGCCCAAGGCAATCACTTCTTCGCGCCAGCCATCGGCCCCTAAAAACGAAAAGCCCAGTTGGAAGCCGCCGCCGCGCAAGGGGCCGGTTACTGCCAAGCCGTTTAGGACTGGGCTTTGCTCCAACTGAGGATAGAGCAACGCGTGGGTCGTGCCTGCCCGCCATTTTTGCTGCTGGGCATTGCCAGCCGGATTGTACCAAACGGCCTCAGCCGTCTGAGTGCTGGCGGCGAAAGCACCGCCCAGTGCCGTGCTCTGGGCCCCCCGTCCTACAAATTCAAAAGCGGCACCGCCCGGGGAAACGAGAGCCAGCAACAAGACGCTAATAGGCCACCACAAAAGTACCTCGACGCGCCTTATCGCTTTGTGCTATCCCAACTTCATATAGGTAAAGCCCCGGCTCGACCACGCGACCACTCGCATCGCGGCCGTCCCACTCAAACTGATAGGTGCGGGCACTTCCGGCCTGCGCTAACTGGTGAACTGGCCGACCGGTCAGGTTGTAAATTCTTAGCACGACTTCCCGGCCCTCTTCGATATTGCCGACGACCAAGACAAAGCGCACATACTCGTCGACAAACGGCGAGAACGGGTGCGGCTGCACCTGCACTTGGCCCAAAAGCTGCAACGGCGTCCCCGCAGCCAGTACTGTCCAAGTGGCACCCGGCATTTCTCGCCCCTGTTGCCAGTTCACGTAGCCGTCTCGGTCGCCTTGGGCCTTGTTGCCGGCCTCAAAGCGCATGGCGGTCTTGTCGCGCACAAAGAGTGCTGGCCCTTCAATTTCGACGGTCGCCCTCGCGTTGATCTGCTCGCTAGGGGCAAGCTCTACTAGCATCCCCTCGCGGTCCGCTGTCGGTCCCCAAGTGTAGCTTGCTGTCGGCGCAAGTTCGCGGCCATCGACGCGCACGGCTGCTACGCCGAGCAAGGGACCGCGGACGCGCAAGAGATCGACCCCGTAATCATCGACGCCAGCTGCGACCTCCACGCGGTAAATCAGCGTCGCTTCTTCGCCCTTGCGCAGCGAATCGGATACCACCACTTCCGCCAAGAGCTGTTGGGCGACCAAGACTGGATCGTAGTCAATGGCAATGCGCTTGAGCACCGGGCTGACAAAGGGGGCCGAATTCGTCAAATGGGCCCGGTACGCCAGCCGCACGATAGGCTCGGCGCCGCTGTAGAAAAATTCTCCGTCCCTCTGCGCGGCAACCCTTCCCCAAGGCTCCTCTGCCCCTTCTACAGGGGCTCCACGTACCTGCAACTCAATGCTGGTGCGCTCCGGGCGTTCTGCTTGCCAGCGGATTTGCCCTACGTTGACCGGTGCCGGCGGGGCGAAGCCGCCCTCTATAAAGCCTTCGCTAACGTAGCCCACGCCGAACACCTCAATTTCGCCGATGGCGACCCAGTTGCTGCGGTCTTGGCGGATCAGGGTCAGCCGCACGAAGCGACCCGCACGCGGGATGGCCTCACCGCGCACGTTGGTCGCCGCCCAAGTAGAATCGGCACTCGTATCTACATTGAGGACGAAATTGTCGGGCTGCTCCGCCAACAGATGCCAAACTTGCGGCGCCACCTGGGCGGCTGTTTCGAGCCTGTACCCACGCATGAAATACTCGGGCTGATTAAGTGCCGTCTCGCCAGCGAGCACTCGCACTCGCTTGATCGCCCGGTCCAGGCCGAGATCGACGGTAAACTGCTTGTCGAACACGTGGTTGGTGCCGGAGATCCACTCGCTCCGCACGAGGTCAATCGCGCCGTCGGTGAGGGGCACCGGCTTGTCGAAATCGTCTAGCACTGATTGTCCCAAAGCCACGTTTACATCCTCGTCCAACTGCGCCAG
Organism: Candidatus Latescibacterota bacterium; assembly: GCA_007571365.1. Taxonomy (GTDB): domain Bacteria; phylum Latescibacterota; class UBA2968; order UBA8231; family UBA8231. The sequence goes on along the minus strand of RKRN01000138.1, from coordinate 4,296 downwards.
AATGACGAGGCTATCTGGATGTACCTGTACGCCTTGGGTCGTTCCCAAGGCAAATGTTTCGCCCGCGTCCACTATCCAAGTTTTTAATTCAGCACGGCACACACTGAACTCAAGCAACAGCAAGAAGGCAATCAGCCCCAGCACGTTAGAATAGCAGCTTCTGCGTCAGGCTGGTCACGACCGCGATGGCGAGGGCCTCTTCCAACTCCCGCGAGTTGAAGATCATGACAATGCCGGCATCAACCGGACTTTTCTTGCTCACTTTGCCCGTTTTGAGATCCTTGACGGCCACCTCAACCTGCACTCTTTGCGTTTGGGCGGAGAATACTTTGCGCACCCGCTGGCTGGTAATCAGGGCCGTGCCGCTAATTTCCAAGTCGGCCTCGTCCGATTCCGCGGACACCAGCGCGAAGGGATTGTCGACTTGCCGTATGCTGTCTTCGTCGAGCACCTCGACCCGATCCGTCTGGGTGAAGATCCGCACCTTATCCTTACGCAGCTCGCGCAACAAGGCCCCGGACAAATCCTCAATGCGCGAAGGCCGCGTAATCTGCACCAAGCGACTTCCCGCGCTGGCGAGGGCGTTAGTGATGTACTGAGTGCCCTGACTGCCGGCCGAATTGGCACTCCGCGGATCGACCACGTTGGCCTTGCTCTCGACCGGGAATTCCTTGACGTATATTTTGACCGGCACCGACGGCGGGTTGGGCAAGCTGGTGTCCTTGAGTGCCTCGTATTTCAAGGTGCAAGCACTCGCGCCGATAAGCAGCGTCATTCCCAAGTATTGCGCCATCCTTTTCATCTACTCATGCTCCACCCAACGCACTCCGTGATCGACCTCAAAGTCGAATTTCAGGTCGGTAAATTCCACCGGGTTGCCGTACCCTACGGCAAAGCGATCAAAGGCCAGAATGAAGTTGTTTACTTCGAGGGTGAACGACGTAGTCTCGCCGGGCAACGGCGGAAAGGTCAACTTGCCGACGTATCTAGAGCCTTTGCGCACCGGCTTTTCGCGGTGGTACTCGCTTTTGGTCCAGATTGGGTTGCGGTCCAAACTAGCGTGGTATTGCACGTTGCCTTCTCGCCCGCCCCACTTTAAATAGGAATAGTCGTAGAACTCGTCCTTGTCGTACCACGCCCCGGCCCCTTGGCGGCAGAGCAGGCGGCGGCCGTCGTCCAAGCGCAGAATGGCCTGCGTGGGATCCAGCTCCACCCGCTCTCGCGTGCGATTGATCACGGTTACTTCAAAAACGGTCCACAAAGGCGGCGTATAGTCTAAGCCGGGAATCTCGACGCCCGTGAGCGTATAGGGCGTAAAGCGGGTGCCGTATTCGGCGTCGAGCATGGCGTCGTCGTAGAACTTGACCTTGACTTGTACGCCTTGCTTGCTCCACACGACCGAGCTGTCGATGGGGTCAATGTAATAAGTCTCCCCCGCGGGTAGGACCGGCTCCAGCTCGATAAAGTACTCCCGTTGCGCTTGCGATTCGAGGGATCTGAGCGTAGCGCACCCCCCGGCGGCTAACGCCAAGCACAGGAGGCCGCAAATGGGTTTGGCCATAGGTTTCATCTGTATTCGCATCGTTAGAAGGGCGATATCAGCTCTACGAAGAGAATGCCCTGCTTGCTGTCGGGCCGCCCTTGGTGGCTATAATCGCGCCGCGTGCGCTGGTAGCCGAAGAATATCGAGTTGTCGCGGATGCCAAAGTAGTCTGCGGTGATGTGCAGCATGGCCAGATAATCGGTCTGGCTGTACGTCCCGTCCTCAAAGGCGCGATCCCAGTGCTTAAACGGCAGCAAGGGCAGCCCTTGGATGCCGAGTTGAAAGCTGGTCTTGGGCGTGAGCTTGTACTGCCCCATGACGATGGGAATGAAATCGCTGTACGATTTCCGCGGCCCTTCTTCGCTGTCAACCTGCTCAAAGATCGTCCGATGCTTTAGCTTAGGCGTGACGCTGAAGGCCCCCCAGCTATGGGTGTAGTCGATCTTGTTGACAACGGAAAAACGCGAGCGCACCGCTTGGGGCTGTAACAACCCGCTGCCGTCCTCCAGCTCAATTTCGGCTTGGCTGTTGCGTTGCCACAGGAAGCCGTTTTCAATGTTGAAGCCGCGAAAACCCTGATAAGTGCTGTCGAAAAAGAGGAGATGTACAAAGCTATCGCGCATCAACAACTCGTCCGGCGTGGCTGGCCGCCAAAAGCCCGCCTGTTCGGGCGGGCCATCCGGCTCGTTTAACCAGTTGATCCTCTCTATATCGTCAATGGGTACTTGGAACACATAGGTGTGATCAGGAATGTCGTCTTGGACCTGCTTGGCGTCGAAGTTGAGCTTGAGTGCGCCGACGCCGCGCTTTTCCACCTCATAGGCATAGCGGAAGTACAGCGCTTCGGACTTACCCGGGCCGGCAATCTGGCTGTTATCGTAGCGGCCTATGCTGATGAACTCGCCCCAGCGCCCCAAGCGGTCGTAGAGCAGGAAGATGTGCTGGCCCTTTTGGTCGCGTGGGTAGGGGTAATCCGGCTTGTCGTCGTTTTCGCGGAAGTCGGGCACATTGTTGTTGTTAAAGTCGATTCCGTAGACAAATTCGGGCGGCTCTGAATCGTAGGTCAGAAACGCCTCTTCCCAGTCAACGATGAAGTTCTCGTTGCGATCCATGTCCGGGATGTTATCGACATTCTCGTCGAGGCCGGGGTACACTTGGGCGTTAGGATAACCTGGGTACTCCGTGCGCGGCTCAGCGATAGCTGTATCACTAGTATGCTCATCGGGAAAGCGGTCGTGATCGTCGTTGTCCTCGTGGAGGGGAAACTCCTCGGTAACTGTAGAGATTCTCTCGCCGGGCGCAGGCTGCCCATCGTAGTGGAAGGCCATGCCACCGCGGTAGCTGTCGTACCCACCGCCGTAGTTCGGCTCCATGCGGTAGATTTCACCGCCCAGCGCTAAGCCACCGGCTAGATCCTTGATGCCCTTGGTCCACCACGCCATGGTGCGCTCACTGCTGCGCTCGCCCTCGTTATTGCCGATTGGGAACATGAAATTTTGCAGATTGTGCGCCACTTCGCCGCTGAGATCGAGCCCTACCAAATCGACCTGATAGTTGATCGAAGCCAAGCTCTGCCCGGTGGGGATGCCGTAGTCAAAGGAGACCATCCGCCGGTTGGCACTGCTGCCATCGCCGCCAGAGGAGCGGACTACAGTGTAGTAGATTTCCTCGTCTTCGTCTGTGTACCATTTAAACGGACGCCGGATGGCTCGCTCGTTGGCTCTGGTGATGGGAGCCGGCCAAGCCGACTCAGTGATCGCCGCGGCACCCCGGCGATCGACGTTAAAAAAATCGTGAGTCTGGCTGACGCCGACCCGATAATCGCCAGCCACATCCGCGACAAAGCGCGTCGCGCGCACCGTCACGTCCGGCGGGAGGACAAAGGTGTACACCACTGGCACCTTGCCCTCGGCCTCGCGCCCACCGCCAGCGAGGACGGTTCCGCCTTCAGGCGGCCCGGCTTCTAGCATTGGATCGTAGTCTGGATCGTCGTCTAGGCTGGTCAGGCGCACCGACTCTGCGTTGCGTGCGCCCTCAAGGACAATATCCACGCCATAGACCATGGCATTGGCCCGGGCGTCGTCGGGCGAGTCATCGGCCACGAAGACGCGAATGGTCTTGGGCCCCAGCATCTCATAGGGCAAATCGCCGCGCCAAGCATTGGAGCGCGACAGATCCGGCGAGGCCATAATTTGGTTGATTAGCGTCCCGCCAACACTGGCGAAGCTACCTATTTCGTGCTGATAGTGGCCTCCAAAGAGCAGCACCGGTGAGGTGTCCCAAGCATCGTCGCCTTCTTGGCCAATTGCCCATTTGGAGAATAATTGGGCACCAGAGTGGTCGCCACCGCGCGAGTAGAGCAGCGTCGCCCGATCTCGCTCCTTGTAGTTGATGTCCATACGCAGCGCACTCATCTTGCTGTTGACTAGTGTGAGTGGTGTGAATATGGTGCGTATATCCGTCGCACCGCCTTGGGTGCCTACGTTGCCCAGCGTGGCGGTCCAGTGCAAATCCTTGTACGTGTAGTGGCCAACCCGAAACGACCGATTCTTGTGGTCGATATAACTATACCCACTAAAGTCGTTGCCACTGCGCGATTCTTCTATCGTCAGGAGTCGCTGATAACCGCCGCCCATGTAGTTACCCATCCGGTCCCAACCCACATTGCGGGTCCTTGGCGAACGGCCCGACGGAGTGGCCCAAGCCACGGTCTCGCGGTAGTACGCAATGTATTTTTCGTCGGCGTAGTTGAG
>RKRN01000051.1 GCA_007571365.1 Candidatus Latescibacterota bacterium | reverse complement strand
TGCGGAGCAGATCGGCCTCGCCAAGGGCCGGCATCTGCTGCAACGGCTCCACCTGCAGAGCGATAAAACTGCTCTGGACGGCCTGCTCTAGCGCTGCGCTGCTTGCGGCCTCCACCAAGACCCCTTCAACGTCCACCGGTTTGGGAACCAACGCCAAGTCGAACCGCACGGCCTCGTCTGCGCCAAAGCGCAAGGTGTCCCAGCGGGTCTGGTAGCCGATGTGCGAGGTGCTCACCACGTGCGTACCCGCCGGCACCTGCTTAATTGCGTAGTAGCCGCTATTGTTGCTCGCTGCTCCGAGCGCAAGCCCTTCCACCACCACCGTGGCGAGGCTGAGAGCTTCGCCATTGTCGGCATCGGTGACAAAGCCGCTCAAAGTGGCTCCCGGGGCCTGAGCCGCCACGGGCATGGCCACCAAGAGAGCCGCCATCCAACATCTAATAGTTGTCATCCTATCTCCGCTTAAAATGCTGATGTGAAACTCACCACTCCCTTTTAACCCCTATAACCCCTAAACCTGCCCTACCGCATTCCTCCGCTTAAAGCGGTAGTGCGACACCCACCACTCTTGCCCGCCGTTGTAGCCCCACAATTCGGCGCAGGCCATAAAGAATATGCGCCAGCGTTGCAACCACCGCCGCTTTTGGGTTGCGCCGTACTGGCGTTCCAAAATGGCGAGAGCCTCTGAGCGGTGGGCGTCGAGATTGGCCAGCCAATGCTCGGCCGTGCGGGCGTAATGCCGACCATCAACCCGCCATTGCGCCTCTAAAATCAGGGCATCCTGAAAGTAGTGCAGCAGATCGTCGGAAGGCATGATGCCGCCAGTAAAAAAATAACGCCCCATCCAGTTGTGCCCGCCCTCAGTCGCAAAGGAGTAGGCGTAGCAGCGATGGACGAAAATGTGGATGAACAGCAATCCTGTGGGCTTGAGCCAACTGGCAATGCGCCGCATTAGCTCGCGGTAATTGCGCATGTGCTCGAACATCTCCACCGATACCACCCGATCGTAGCACCCCGGTGCTGCGAACTCGTTCATATCCGCAGTGATCACCTCGACGTTGCCCAACCCCAAGGCGTTGCAGCGGGCTACAATGAAGTCGCGCTGCAAGGTTGAATTGGACACCGCGGTGATGCGGCTGCCGGGATAATGCTGTGCTATCCACAAGGTCAGCGACCCCCAGCCGCAACCCAACTCCAGCACATCTTGGCCGTCTTGCAAGTCGGCGCGCTGACAGGTCAGTTCCAGCATGGCCGCTTCGGCTTGGTCTAGGCTGACCGTTTGCGCCGGGAAATAACAGCCGCTGTACTTGAGATGGCGGCCCAGAACCAGTTGGAAAAATTCGGGCGGCAGCTCGTAGTGCTGCTCGTTGGCACTCTGCGTATGCCGGGCGATGGGCGCCCGATCCATGGCGGCGATGAAGCGGCACTTGGCCGCCTGCTCGGCCTCGCAGTCGGCACCTCGCTCTTGCTGCAGACGCCCGCGATTGAAACGGCGGATGCCCCAGCGAATCAGGGCATCGGGCAACAGGCCGCGCTCGGCCCAATCAATTGCGTTCAACATTTTCCCTACGCGGAAACCATGGAATAAAGGGACTGGTGGTGCGCTGATAGCGGCGGTAGTCCTCGCCGCGGCTGGCTAGCGCCGGAGAGGAGACGAAGCGGCCGCACGTATCTGCCATTGCTGACGCCGTGTAATGTACTTCGAGTTCCGACAAGAATTATCCAAAGAACCGAGTATTCCCTAGCTCATTCGGGAACTCCGATCCACGCGGAACCGTAGTCGTTCTTGGGGTCGCGATACACGCTGTGGGCGTGATCCGGAGGGTCCTCGCCGTTCTGAGGCGAGTATTCGAGCACCAGAGACGGGCCGGTCACGCGGAAATACCCGGTGCCCAGCACACCCTGCGGCCCCCACCAACCGAAGTATGTATCGTCGATCTCAGCCGCCACGGTCTCCATCTTCGCGGCATAGTCGTCATCGTTCATGAAGCCCAACCGCGCGGTGATCACGCCGAAGAGCAGCTCCTTCTGCGCGACCGTCAGAGCACTGCCTTTGATGCCTTCCTGGTCAACGACTGTCCCATACTCCCCAGGCCCGAGCAACAAGTCGATGGCTTGATCTCCGCGTACGGCCAGTTTTCTCTGATCCTCCGTGAGGCTTTCCATGAAGGTCTGCGCTGCGGCGGCTTCTTTGTGCGTGATGAAGATGTCCTCCCCCTCATGGCTCACGTGGAGTGGCTGGCCGCCAGTGAGCATCGGCGAAAAGGAAACGTCTGGACCGAACACAGTGACGTTGATCGCGAGATGGTGCCCGCCGAACTGAAACATCCAAGGTTCGGTTGTCGAAGGCGCACCAAGAAACGCAAGGCAGAAGAATTCACTGCCGTACTTCATGAGGCGCAACCAGTCACTTGAGACCAGCGTGTCTTCGGCAGCCAATTGATAGACGATATTCTTGACGCCATCTTCGCTCAGAAGCTCGGCGAGAAGCTGCTCCAGATTCCCCCGCTGCGAATCAGAGAGTGCACCCAGCTTTAGGCCACCTCGTGGAACCATACCTTCGGGAAAGTTGGACCAGTTTGAACGCTGCGCGTTATCGGCAAATGTATACGTTGCTGCTTGTCTCTGGTTGTCGTTCAGCGAGCCGAGGAAGCGAGTTGCGGTCGCCACGATAGCCACGGTTTTCTCATCCGCGACGGGCACACGGTACGAGTGCCTCAGAGTAATCTCTACCGGCGAGGAATCCACTCCAAAAAATATACGCGCCCCAGTATCGGGATTCAGAACCAAGAGAAAACCGATTGCCGTAACGACAGCCACCACCCCGAGAATGTAAATCAAGGCGCGTCTCATGGGATTCAGACTATACATCTTGCTATCTAGGGGATCAAGTTCCGTTTCAGTTGAAACGTAGCCTAGGCTCGGTCGGCACCTCGCTCTTGCCGCAGACGCCCGCGATTGAAACGGCGGATGCCCAGCGAATCAGGGCATCGGGCAACAGGCCGCGCTCGGCCCAATCAATTGCGTTCAACATTTTCCCTACGCGGAAACCATAGAATAAAGGGACTGGTGGTGCGCTGATAGCGGCGGTAGTCCTCGCCGCGGCTGGCTAGCGCTCGCTTTTCAGTGTAGGGAATACCGGTCACGCGGTACAGCAGAAACAACATCAGCACCGGCCCCAGCCAAGCCAACCATCCGACCGCCGATCCGACCGCCATAACCACATAGGCCCACCAGTGAATCCATTCAAAAAAATAGTTGGGATGGCGCGAATAGTGCCACAGGCCGCGGTCGCAGGTGCGCCCCTGATTAGCAGCTTGGCGGCGGAAGGAGGCCAACTGGCGGTCGGCTACCCATTCGCCGACCACGGCCACCACCCACACCAACAGACCGCCCACGTCCCAAGCGGTCCAGCCGGCATGAGCTTTGGCCGCCACCGCGACAAAAGGCAGGCCAAATAAAACCACCAGCAAAGCCTGCGCTTGGAATAAATAAAAAAAGTGCCGCTGGGCCTTGGCTCCCCATTGGTCGCGCAGCATCTGATAGCGGCCATCTTCTTCTTTAGCTCTTACTAGCCGGTCTATTGCCAAATAAGCGGTCAGGCGGAAGGACCACACCGCGCCCATCAGACCGAGCAACAACCGCCGCGGTTCCCAGCCCTCGCCGCTGTAGGCGACCGCCACGGCCACCAGCCCAATGCCACCAGCCCAGCCCACGTCGACAACGCCGGCATCGCCCCGGCGCCGTTGCAGCCAATACAGCACCGCCATACCTGCCATAGCCACCGGCAAACTATAGGCCAATACGCTTAACATGGTTCCTTAAACCTCGCCGTGACTAATCTCGGGCAACTGCGCCGAGCGCCGATTGGCTGGCCGGGCCAACAGCATTTGCACATCGGATATGTAGCGCTCGGCAAAGCCGCCGATGCAATACGAAAAATAGAAGTCCCACAGGCGCATGAATTCCTCGCTAAAGCCCAGTTGCCGCACCTGTTCTTCGGCGTCCCAAAAACGCGCCCGCCAAGCCCGCAAGGTGCGGGCGTAGTGCGGGCCAATATCTTCCAAGTGTACCAAGCGCATATCGGTGGACTCCGCTAGCGAGCGGCTGATAGTTGCCACCGACGGCAGGCAACTGCCCGGAAAGATGTATGCCTTGATAAAATCGACCGAGCGGCGCGCACGCTCGTAAGCCCAGTCGCTGATGACGATGGCCTGCAACAGCATCAGGCCCTCGGGTTTGAGCAGGCGGGCGCAGCAGCCGAAATACGTGTCGAAATAGTGATGGCCCACGGCTTCGATCATCTCTATGGAGACCAGTTTGTCGTACTGGCCCGGCAAGTCGCGGTAGTCGGCCAACACCACCTCCACCCGCCCAGCCAAGCCCGCCGCCTGCACTCGTTGGCGCGCCAGTTCGTACTGTTGTTGCGAAATGGTCGCCGTAGTTACCCGGCAGCCGTACTCGCGGGCCGCGTGCAGGGCAAAACCGCCCCAGCCGGTGCCGATCTCCAACAGGTGATCTGCGGGCACTAAGGCGAGCTTTTTGCAGATGCGGTCCACCTTGTAGCGAGAGGCCTCTTCCAGCGAACTATCGGGGCGCGGAAATACGGCGCTCGAATACATCATGTTGTCGTCGAGGAACAGGCGGAAAAAGTCGTTGCTCAAGTCGTAGTGAGCGGCGATGTTGCGTCGGCTACCCCGCAGCGTATTGCGCTTGAGGGCGTGCCCCAACATGCGGACTGGCGCGGCCAACCGGGGCCAGCCCCGCTCGCGCTGCTGCATCCACTCCGTATTGGCTACGGCCAAGCGGCACATAACCGGCAAGTCGTCGCAGGTCCACCACCCCTGTATATAGGCTTCGGCCGCGCCGATAGTGCCCCCCAAGGCCAAGGCGCGGAAAAAGCGCGGGTGGTGGACCTGCAAAACCACCGTGGGGCCATCTTCACCCCGCCCGAAGGTGCGGCGCTGTTCGCCTTCAACTAGGCAAATCGCCCCGCGCTGCAAGCACTGCAAGTGCCTCAACACCAACCGCCGCGCCCAGCGATCCAGCCAACTGCCGAGGCCGATAGACCGTTTTTTAGCGGCGGAAGATAGCGCTAGTTGCGACATGATTTTTTTCCTTTGTCGACGAGTTGGGATGCGGATAGAACGGACAGCCTTTGAGCCACAGTTTTAGTGCCTGCCAGTGAATGGCCCCAATGACTTTTGTCGTCATCAGCGGATACTGCACTAGGACCCGCGCCAGCACCGCCGCGCTTATTTCCCGCCGCAGCAGCACTAAGGTCGCGTCGAATAAGTGGTGACCGTCCTGCCAATTGTCCATATGCACTGCCAGCGTACGGCGCGGCGTCGTAAAGCGCCAAATGTAGTTCTGCTGCATGGCCATAAAGGGCGAAACGTGAAACGCCTTGGAGAATCGGTAACACTTGTGCGCTCCACGGCCGCGATCAATCCCTTGGTGCAGAACGTAGCAGTGCTGTTCGCCCCAAGGCGTGTTATTTACCTCGCCTATCACCGCCTCGACGCGCCGATCGTCCCGGTCGAAGCAGTAGTAAAAGCTGACTGGGTTGAAGCCGTATCCACCGTAGCGCAGGTGGGTCAGCAAGCGGATCGGCCCGTCGGGGTAGCGTCCGCTCTGGTCTTTGACCAATTGCCGTACGCAGTCTGCGAGAGGATGCTGCGGCTGGCCCAAGTGGTCGGCACGCCGGAAATAGGCCACATTGGGCCGTGCCGCCGACCACAGCCAACGCCCGTCGAACACGCTGGGCAATTCGGCCAAATCGAGATACATCATAAAGAGCCGGTACTCAAAGACGTGGTTCACTGGCGCAAAGCGGCGGTGCCGCACCCGGCCTTCGTATATGCAGCTATGGCGGCTCATAGCGTCTTGCCAAAGTGCCGCGCCACGGCCAAGGCACTGACCACCCCGTCCTCGTGAAAACCAAAGCCCCAATAGGCCCCGCAATAGTGGATGCGATCGATCCCGTCAATGCGCGACCGCTGCTGTTGTGCGGCTACTGAGGCCGGCGAATAGACTGGGTGGTGATAGGTCATGCGAGCGATGATCCGCTCTGGCGCAATGTCGTCGGTGCGGTTGAGGCTGACGCAGAAGGGCCGGCGGCTCTCCAGACTTTGGAGGATATTCATATTGTAAGTGACGGTGGCCGGGCACCCCTCATCCGGGGGGATGTAGTAATTCCAGCTAGCCCAAGCGCGACGGCGCTTGGGCAATACGGACGCGTCGGTATGTAGGACGACCTCGTTGGCCTGATACGGCATGGCTCCCAGAACTTGGCGCTCGGCCGGAGTAGGATCGGCCAATAGCCGCAGTGCTTGGTCGCTGTGGACGGCCAAGATAACTTCGTCAAAGCACTCGGGTTGCCCGGTCCGGGGCCGCACTTCCACGCCTTGGTGCAAACGCCGCACCGAAGCCACCGGACAATTGACGCGGATGCGCGCTCTAAAGGGGTGAATCAGCGCCTCGACATAGCACTGCGAACCTCCTTTGATGACGCGCCACGGCGTCCGTCCGCGCATCTGCAAAAAAGCGTGATTGGCGAAAAACTGGACGAAGTAGTGCGCTGGAAATTCGTACATGCGGTCGGGCCGCGCCGACCACAGGGCCGCCCCCAATGGAATGATGTGGTGCTGGACAAAAGCCTTGGAATAGCCGTTGTCGGCTAGATAATTCCCGAGAGTAGTAGCGTCGTCAGGATCGCGCAATAACTCCGGTGCCTCGCGGTTGAAGCGCAGGATGTCGGCCAACATGCGGTAGAACGACGGCCGCAACGCATTGCGCCGCTGGGCCAGCAGACTGCTCAGCGGCGTACTCGCGTACTCTAGACCCGTGCGGCCGCACTTGACGCTGAATCCCATTTGGGTCGGCTGGGAAGCTACGCCCAAACGCCGCAACAGGCGATTGAACTGCGGGTAGTTGGGTTCGTTAAAGACGATAAAGCCCGTATCTACCGCATAGCAGCACCCGTCCTGTTCGACTTCCAAGGTATGGGTATGGCCGCCGATGTAATCGTTGGCTTCAAACAGCGTGAGGTGGTGATCTCGGTGCAGCAAATAAGCCGCCACCAAGCCGGAGATACCGCCCCCCACCACGGCGATGCGCCGACCCTGCGCCGGGTTCATGGCCCGCTGACGGCTCGGTCGTAAACTCGCTCGGGCACCGGCCTGAGATCGCTCACCAGACCGATCCAAGACAGCACTTTGAGCAGGTAATAGGTCGGATCGAACTCCCACCAGTAAAAGCCCTGCCGCGCCGCCCCTGGGTAATAGTGATGGTTGTTGTGCCAGCCTTCGCCCATAGTGATGAGGGCCAGCCAGATGTTATTGCGGCTGTGATCCCGGGTGGCAAAGCGGCGGCGACCAAAAAGATGGGAGAGCGAATTGATAGTGCAGGTACCGTGGAACAGGACGATGGTTGAAATGGAAAAACCCCAAACGAGCATCTGCCAGCCGCTGGTTCCCGACGCGGGGAAGCGGCTGCCGCAATACGCCCCCAAAGCGTACATCGCGGCGGCGAACAAAGCAGGCACGATGATGTCGAAGCGGTCGAGAAAGCGCAATTCGGGGAAGCGGGCCAAATCGCGCACATTGTACAGACGGGTAGGAAAGTTCGACCGCGAGGTGATCCACAGGACGTGGCTCCACCAAAATCCGTGCTCTTTGGGCGAATGCACGTCGCTGGGGACATCCGAGTGGCGGTGGTGGTGGCGGTGATGCCCGGCCCACCACAGCGGCCCGCGCTGCACGGCTGTATTGCCCAGCACGGCAAAGAGAAACTGCACGAGCCGCGAGGTCTTGAACGTGCGGTGCGAAAAGTAGCGGTGGTAAAACCCCGTTATGGCGAACATCCGCACCCAGTAGGCCGCCACGGCCACGCCCACCGCCAAGGGGCTCCAGCCGACCCACAAGACCCCGAGGCAACTCAAGTGCAGGGCCGCAAAAGGCAACATGCGCACCCAATCGATCTGCCGCTCATTTTCGGTGACCGTGGCGATAATAGCTTCGTCGCCCTTAAACCAGCGCAGGAAAGCCAGTCGCCAGCCTTTGAGTGGCGGTGCATTGCCCGCGACCTTTGTATGTTCCATTCGATTTCTCGCTGTCAATGGTTTTACCCTTCACTGACGTTACGCAGTCGCTGGGTTATCTTTGGCCCCTTGCTGGCCCCCGGCGTCATTCCCGCGCACGCGGGAATCCAGCCTACCCGCACCGGCTGCACACCGGCGGCTCTAGAGGCCTGCCCACCGAGGCAGGACAAAGGCTGCGTAACATCAGTCGCCCTTCAGTACAAAA